>JBEVKE010000020.1:0-10043 GCA_040509835.1 Thermoleophilaceae bacterium | reverse complement strand
AGGTGGCCGAGGTCTCCGAGGCGCTCATGGAGCGCTACCTCGAGGGTGAGGAGATCTCGCACGAGGAGACCGTCGCGGCGCTCAAGCAGGGCGTGACCGAGGGGCACGTGTTCCCGGTCACCTGCGGAGCCGCCACGCGGAACCTCGGCATCAATCGCCTGCTGGACGCGTTCGTGGAGGACCTGCCGTCGCCGGCGAAGCGCGGCACGATCGACCTGGACGGCGTGGAGCTCGAGCCGGACGAGTCGAAGGACATGGTGGCCTTCGTCTTCAAGACGCTCGCCGACCCATACGCCGGCCGCGTGAACCTGTTCCGCGTGTACCAGGGCGTGCTGGCGCACGACTCGCAGGTGCACAACTGCCGCGCTCACGTGAAGGAGCGCATCGGGCAGCTCCTGGTCCCGCAGGGCAAGGACTCGGAGCACGCCGACGAGTTCGGCCCGGGCGACATCGGCGCCGTGGCCAAGCTGAAGGAGACGCACGCGGGCGACGTGCTCGCGGCGAAGGACATGGAGTGCCCGCTCAAGCTCCCGCCGATGCCGCGGCCCGTCATGGCGTTCGCGATCGAGGCGAAGGCGAAGGGCGACGAGGAGAAGATGGGCCAGGCGATCCGCCGCCTCCAGGAGGAGGACCCGACCATCGACTTCCACCGCGACTCGGAGACCGGCGAGCAGATCCTGGCCGGGATCACGCAGATCCACGTGGAGGTGATCGTCGACCGCATGAAGGAGCGCTTCGGCGCCGAGGTCGAGCTCCACTCGCCGCACGTGCCCTACCGCGAGGCGATCAAGGGCTCCGCGAAGGCCCACGCCCGCTACAAGAAGCAGACCGGCGGGCGCGGCCAGTTCGCGGACTGCCACATCGAGATCGAGCCGGCGCCGGATGGCACCGGGCTCGAGTTCGTGAACGCGATCAAGGGCGGCGTGATCCCCGGCGGGTTCATCCCGGCCGTCGAGAAGGGCGTGCGCGAGGCGATGCGGGCCGGCACGGTCGCCGGCTATCCGATCCAGGACGTGAAGGTCACGCTCTTCGACGGCCAGCACCACTCCGTCGACTCCTCGGAGATGGCGTTCAAGATGGCGGGCTCGATGGCGTTCAAGGACGCCATGGACAGCGCGCACGCCACGCTGATGGAGCCGATCATGACCGTGACGGTCGCGGTGCCCGAGGAGTACGTGGGCGACGTGATCGGCGACCTCAACTCGCGCCGCGGCCGCCCGCTCGGCATGGAGCCGAAGGGGAGCGTCACGGAGATCAAGGCCGAGGTGCCGATGGCGGAGATGCTCGACTACGCACCCGACCTGCGGGCCATCACGGGTGGGCAGGGCGAGTACTCCATGGACCTCGCCAGGTACGAGGAGGTGCCCGGCCACGTGGCGCAACAGGTCGTGCAACAGGCGCAGCAGGAAAAAGAGGCCGTCAAGGCCTGAACTATCCTGGGGGCCGTGAAGAAGGAGCTCCGGCCCGTCCACGACGCCGTCAGCTGCGACGTCTGTGGGCGCACCATCCTGAAGGGCGAGCGCGCCGAGTGGTACCTGGCGCCTGGCGGCCACCGCCGCCAGGTCTGCGATCTCTGCGCGGTGCGCGCCCAGCACCACGGTTGGATCAGGGAGTCGGGGGCGGGTGACATGCCCGCTCGCGTCCCGCGCAACGAGCCGCGCCGGGGTGTGCTGGGCCGGCTCCGCAAGCGCCGGCCCGCGGACGAGCAGGCCCGCCTGGCCGAGCGGGAAGCCATGTACGGGGCCGCCAATGGAACCGAGCCCGACGAACGTCCCCTCGAGGAAACGGAGGCCGCTCCCGCCCCCCCTCCGCGCCCGCGCTCCCGGCCGCAGAGCCCGCGCCATGTGCGCGCCGTGCCCACAACAGCCGAGGTCAAGGTCGAGCGCGCGATCGAGCTGTTCAACGGCTCGGGCCACCAGCGCACGGTCGCGGGCCTCGCGCGTACGCTGGGACCGCCGTGGGTGAGCGCGCTACCCGACCCGAACCAGGCCAGCGCCGTGTCCGTCCTCGTGGCATGGGAGCTTTCCTGGTATCGCTACCGCGTGGACCTGGGTGACGAGGCTGATCCTGTGATGATGCTCGACAAGGGCGAAGAGCTCGACCAGATCGACGAGTCGTTCCGCGCCTGGAACGCGGGGCTCGACGAGGACGGCCGCGTGGTGGCGGGGCCGGCGGCGACCGACGGAGGTTCTGAGGAGTGATCTACTGCGTGGTGCCGCAGGCGCTTGCGGACGAGCTGTACGACCGGCTCGCGGACTACTACCGCGACGATCCGCACGTCGAAGTGATTATCGACAGGCGCGCTCAGGGCGGTAAGCCCGGCGACCATGACGCCTACGACGACCGCCGCCGCCAGCGGCCCAAGGGCTCTTTCCCGAAGATCGAGCCGCCCGCGTAGTCACGTGAAGGTGGTCGTCCACGTGGACGGCGGGGCGCGCGGCAACCCCGGCCCAGCCGCTGTAGCCGCCGTGGCCTCCACGCCCGACGGGGAGGAGCTTGCCGAGCGCAAGCTCTACATCGGTGACGCGACGAACAACGTCGCCGAATACCGCGCGCTGCTGCTCGGCCTCGAGCTGGCCCACGATCTGGGCGCCGAGGAGGTCGAGGTGATCAACGACTCCGAGCTCATCGCCTACCAGATCGGCGGCGAGTACAAGGTGAAGAACGCCGGATTGAAGCCCCTGTACACCCAAGCCATGAGAGAGTTGCGAGGCTTCCACAAATGGGCCGTGAGGCCGGTCCGCCGCGAGCAGAACGCCCGCGCGGACGCGCTCGTGAACGAGGCACTCGATGAGGCACTGGCTTAAGACATTCGCACTGCTGCCGTTGCTGGTCCTCGCGGCGCCGGCCGCGGCGGCGCCGACGGTGAACGAGTTCAACGTTCCAACGGCGGCGTCCGAGCCCGAGGACATCACCCTCGGCCCTGACGGGAAGCTGTGGTTCGCCGAGCGGGCTGGCGACAAGATTGGCCGAGTCACCCCCGGCAATCCACCACTGATCGAGGACTTTCCGCTCCCAATCGGTTTCAACGCTCCCTTCAACATCACCGTCGGCCCCGACAACAAGATCTGGGCCACGGCCAGCAACGGAGCCGGCGCAGTGGTCAAGATCGACCCGGCCAACCCGGCGGCGATGCAAGGCCACGGTGGGTACGGCGTCGGGAACGCAGCCGGGATTGCGGCCGGGGCGGACGGCAAGATCTGGCTCGGAGATCAGGCCGGCAAGGTCGTCCGGATCGATCCGGCGACCATGAACGAGGAGACCGTGTCGGACATCGACCTGACCGGCTTCAATGTGCGCAATCTCGCGCCCGGGCCCGACGGGAATGTGTGGGTGACGGACTTCGGCGGCCGGATTGCTCGTGTCACGCCCGCGGGCGTGCCGAAGCCGTTCGACATCCCCGGCGACGGCGCCTGGGACATCGTCAAGGGCCCGGACAACAACCTCTGGTACACCGCGCCGGAGGGGAACAACTCCAAGATCGGCCGGATCACCCCGGCCGGCGAGTTCGGCACCCAGTTCGACGTCACGGACGCCGGCGATCAGCTCGGCATCACCGTCGGACCGGACGGTGCACTCTGGTTTGCCCAGGCGGTCGCCAACGACATCGGCCGGATGACGCTCGACGGGCAGTTCTCCGAGGTCAAGGGGCTGACGGCCGCGGCGCGCCCCGAGTACATCGCGCTCGGAACGGACAACACGCTCTGGTTCACCGAGAAGGACGGCAACCGGATCGGCCGGATCACGGGGATCGACGTCCCGCATGGTGGGCCGCCACCGCCCGACACGACGGCGCCGGACATCACCCGCTTCCGGATCACCCGGAAGGTGTTCAGGGCCGGTGGCCTCGGCACAGTGATCAAGTGGAGCCAGTCCGAGGCGGGGACGGACACGATCGCTTTCGAGCGGCGCGTGAAGGGCCGCTGGCGCAAGGTGCGCCGGAAGATGCGCTTCCAGTCGACGGCGGGGAACCAGAAGCTCCGGTTCCGGGGCCGCTTCGACCTGAAGCACCCGCTGAGGCCCGGCCGCTACCGCATGACGCTCACAGCCCGCGACGCCGCGGGCAACGTGTCCTCGCCGGACCGCGTGCGCTTCAGGCTGCTGGCGAAGAAGCGCCGCTAGATCTGCGGAACCGGCTCGGCGGGGAGCGGCCCGGGGTCGGGCGCGGGCACGGGCGGGCTCGGATCGCCGGGATCGGGGCCGGGGGCGGGGGCCGGTCCGGGCCCTGGGCTGGGTGTCTCTGCTTGCATTGCACCTACCTACCCGGGGAAGGAATCGCTAATGACCACGCATCAGATCACGCTCGAGATCCTCGACCCCGACCAGCACACGGGCGAGGACACCCGCGCGGAGCTGGCGCGGCGGCTGCACGCCGTGGTGGGCGCGCCCGACGAGGGCGGCCTGTTCGACCTGCGGGTGGACGCGGACTCGCGTGAGGAGGCCCTGCAGCGGGTGATAGACGTGCTCGCCGAGATGGGCGTGGAGCAGCACTTCACGTTCCCGTCGACGACCGGCACGGACTACCTCCCGCCCGGGCGCCGGGGCGTGCCCGTCGATGAGCGGCCGGACGAGGACGAACCGCTGCCTGAGGACGAGCCGCCGCATCTGGAGGGCGGCAGCCCGCACGACAACGAGCCCGCGCCGTACGACCCGCCCCCCAAAGAGATCCCCTAGCTAGGACCCGAAGGGGTCTGACCCTTAATCTCTGACCCTGGTCAGATTTAAGGGGTCTGACCCTAAGCACGACTCGGCGGCTGGGGCTCGGGCTGGACCGGTTCGTCTGGGATCTCCGGCCCCTTCGGGTCCGGCTGCGGGGCGGGCGAGGGCGACGGCTCCGGCTGCTGGGGCGGGCTCGGGGCGGGCACTTCGGCGACTGTCACGTTCATGTCGGGCTCCATGTGCTCGGGTACCCGCCACCCGTACCCGAAGTTGACAGCATTCAGCCGGTGGTGGTCCACGCCGGCTATGAGGAGCGGTACTGGTACCCGGATGACGGCGGGCAGGTCTGGGTCGCGGGGTATCAGCTCGTCGATCCCGGCTCGGGGCTCTACCTGGCGCGGGACGCGCCCGAGCTCGCGTCGCGCGGCCTCCACGTTGCCGGCGTGGCGGGAGCGGGCCGACATCACGCCGAGGCGATCGCGTCGTCGGAGGCTGTGGAGCCGGGCCGCCCGCTCGAGCTTCGCCGCGACCCGGGCAACGAACACGACCCGAACGCGATCGCGGTGCACGCGGGCGGCGACCAGGTGGGCTGGGTGCCGCGCGAGCTGGCGGCCGAGCTGGCGCCGCAGCTCGACGAGGGCCGGCCCTGGTCGGCGATCGTGCTCCGCGAGCAGCGCCGATCGCCGCGCGACCCGCGCCACGGCCTGACGATGCTGCTGGCGCCGGATGACGCGATCGAGCTGCGGGTCGCCGCTTAGGGGTCAGACCCCTTCGGGGTCAGACCCTGAGCTCGCGGCGGCGTGGGCTCCATCAAGCCGCGTAGCGGGCGGCGCTGCGGGCCTTCGCCTTGGCCGCCTCGACCTCGCGATCCTTCGGCGGCGCGGTGGTTACGAGCTCGCCGAGGAGGTGGCGAGTGACCTCGGCCACCTCGTCGACGGCGCGGTCGAAGGCCTCGGCGTTCGCCTGTGACGGCTTCGTGAAGCCGCTGATCTTGCGGACGTACTGGAGCGACGACGCGCGGATCTCGTCCTCAGTCGCCGGCGGCTGGAAGTTGTGAAGAGTTCTGATGTTGCGGCACATGCTTCGAGGCTAGCTCCTGGGCGGACTCGAAGTGCGCGGCCACGGCGGACAGCGCGAGCACCGACTCGCCGGCGATGCCGAACTGGATCACCTCGTAGCCGCCGCCGGGCTCCTCGCTGGGCCCCCAGCCGCCCTTCAAGCGCACGCCCGGAATCCCGCCGAGCCCCCAGCGCTGCTCGGGGGCGATCCGGCCCATGGCGTCGAGCAGACGCCTGGTGTCCACCTCATCGACGAGCTCGCCCCGGGCGAGCGCGCGGTAGAAGGTCGCGCCGGCCTCGAGTGTCCACACGGTGCGGCCGAATGGGCTCCATCCGCGCGGGTCCGGCTCGCGCTCGAGCACCGTTTCCGAGTCCCCGGCCTGCCGAAGCACCGCCTCGACCTCCGCGGGCCCGTCATCGAGACGGCTCCACAACCGCAGCGCGGCCCCATTGTCGGATCGCGTGATCGCCGCCTCCACCGCGTGCCAATCCGCCCGCCCGGACGTAATGGAGGCAACGATGACCGGCACCTTCATGGTCGACCAGGCGCGAGCTGCCCGCCGCTCTCCGAAGCTCTCGATCGCACCGCCGCCGAGCGCCCCGGTTGCCCATCCGACCGCCATGGGACCGGGTCCTACGCGGCCTGCTGAAGCGGCCGCTTGCTCGGCGTCCGGCTCGAGAACTCCATCGAGTCGTCCACCGGGCCGCGCCTCAGGAGCTGCACGTCGCGGAACCAGTTCTGGTGCAGCCGCCACGGCCTGGTCGCGCCCTGCTTCGGCAGCAGCGCGATCGAGCGCAGCACGTAGCCCGCGTTGAAGTCGATGAACGGCTCGGTTGGTACCGACGGGGCCGGCGGCTGCGGCGTCGCGATCTCGTGGCCGTGCTCCCGCATGTGGTTGAGGAGGCGGCAGACGTAGTGGGCGATCAGGTCGCACTTCAGTGTCCATGACGCGTTCGTGTACCCGAGCGCCATGGCGAAGTTCGGCACCCCGGAGACCATCATGCCCTTGTAGGCGACCCGCTCCGAGAAGTCGACGGGTTCGCCGTCCACCACCACGTCGACGCCGCCGAACAGCAGCACGTTCAGTCCCGTGGCGGTGACGATGATGTCCGCCTCCAGCTCCTCACCGGAGCGCAGGCGGATGCCCGTCTCGGTGAATGTCTCGATCTCGTCCGTCACGACCGAGGCGGTGCCCGCGGAGATGGCGTTGAACAGGTCGTTGTCCGGCACGAGGCAGAGCCGCTGCTCCCACGGGTTGTAGCGCGGGTTGAAGTGCAGATCGACCTCGTAGCCCTGCGGCAGCTGCTTCAGCACGCCGCGGCGGATGACCTTCTTCATGAACTCGGGCCGGCTGCGGCTCAGGTTGAAGGTGGCCATCATGAGCAGCATGTTCTTCCACCGCGTCAGCGCGTACGCGGTCTTCGCCGGCAGCCAGCGCCGCAGGAAGTTCGAGATCGAGTCCTCCGCCGGCAGCGTGACCACATAGCTGGGCGAGCGCTGGAGCATCGTCACGTGCGCCGCCCGGTCGGCCATGGCGGGCACGAGCGTGACCGCTGTCGCGCCGCTGCCGATCACGACCACCCGCTTGCCGTTGTAGTCGAGCTCCTCCGGCCAGTGCTGAGGGTGCACGATCGGCCCCCGGAACCGCTCGCGCCCCTCGAAGTGGGGGAGGTAGCCCTCGTCGTAGCTGTAGTAGCCGGTGCAGCCGTAGAGGAACGAGCATGTGATCCGCACGCTCTCGGCCGTGTCGGTGCGCTCGGCGTCCACGACCCAGTGCGCGTCCTCGCTCGACCACTCGGCCCGGAGCACGCGGTGGTGGAAGCGGATGTGGCGCTCAACGTCGTGGTCGCGCGCCGTCGAGCGGATGTAGTTGCGGATGGACGGGCCGTCGGCAATCGCCTTGCCCTCCTCCCAGGGGCGGAAGTCGTAGCCGAGCGTGAACATGTCCGAGTCCGAGCGGATGCCCGGGTAGCGGAACAGGTCCCAGGTGCCGCCGATGGCGTCGCGCGCCTCGAGGATCGCGTAGGTCCTGCCCGGGCTCTCCGCCTCGAGGTGGCAGGCGGCGCCGACACCGGACAGGCCGGCGCCCACGATCAGCACATCCACATGTTCGGATGTCATCCACGAGGAAGTATCGCTGCTGGCGATGCATCGGAGAGGAACTCCGCCGGTCTAGCGCAGCGCGTCGTCGAAAAAGCCCACCACGCGGCGCTCGTACTCACGCGGGCGCGCCTCGATTCCGCCTGTGTGCTTCGACTCGGGGATCTCCCAGAGCGTCTTCGGCTGCTTCGCGGCCGCGTAGTAGTCGCGGTTCAGCTCCTCGCCGTGCTTCGAGTTCGGCGCGGCGATCAGCATGACGGGGCGGGGCGCGATGCGGCCGACAAGGCTCTCGAGGTTCTTGGGCGGCGCCTGGTTCGTGAGGACCGAAAGCGCTCCGACCCTCACCGCGCTGTTCACCGCGTAGAGCACTTCGCTGACTGGGTCGGTGTTCTCCTGGTAGTCGAGCTCGTCGATGCTGTCGCTGTAGGCGCGAGCGCCGGCCCCCTCGGACACGACAGCCCGGAAGTCGTGGTCCTCGGCGGCGGCCTCGAGCATCATCTCGCCGCCGACCGAGAGGCCGATCCCGCCGATGCGGTGGGGGTCGACGTCGGAGCGGGTTTGCAGATAGTCGATCGCGGCCTTCACGTCGCGATCGCCGTTCCATCCGAAAGCGTTTGGGTCGCCGTCGCTCTCGCCCTCGCCGCGGCGGTCGAACACGAGCACGCCGTAGCCGTGACGCGCGAGCATGCGCGCGGGGCGCTGGGTCCCCTTGCGGCCGGGGAACGAGATCACGGCGGCGCCGTTCCTCGACGGGACGTACCAGCCCCTGAGCATGAGGCCGTCACTGGTCTCGAATGAGACGTTCTCGTGGGCGGCGCCAAGCTGGTCCTCCGGCACCACCGCGCGGGCCGTGTGGCTCGTGACGTATGCGAAGCCGATCGGAAAGACGAACACGTACGCCGCCACCAGGCCCGCGATCGTGAACAGCCCGCGGCGGCTGTAGCGCCAGGCGAGGTTGCCGTTGGTGCGGCGCGTCCGCCAGAGCGTCGCCGCGCCGAGGCCAATCAGAAGAAGGCCCGCCGGGATCGTCAGAAACCCGGTGAAGTCGTCGCCAGAGGCGCCTACCTGGTTGGCGTAGTGGATCGCCTCGATCCCCGTCGCGATGCCGAGCGGCGCGATGAAGAGAGCGAGGGCGCCCCGCCGGCCCCCGCTGAGGCGTGGGAATCCCCACGCGGCGAGCGCGAGCAGCGCGAGCGGGAGGAGTCCGCTGACGAGGTGGTCGCCGGCCGACGTCCCCGCTTCGGGCTGGAAGAAGTTGTCGTCCGCGATGTGGAGCGCGATCACACCGACCGCTGCCCGGAATAGGTGGGTTGACGTGATCGATTTCATGCACGACAGCATCCCGGCGACCCGGCGGCGTTCCCATCGGGTCTACAGGTGTCTCGTGGTGCGGCTAGCCGCCGGTCAGCGGAGCGCCGCGGCAGCGGCGCGGCCGGCGGTCCGGCCTGAGAAGAGGCAGCCGCCGCGGAAGGTGCCCTCGAGGGCGCGGTAGCCGTGCATGCCTCCGCCGCCGAAGCCGGCCACCTCGCCGGCGGCGTACAGGCCGGGCACGGGCTCGCCGTTCTTGCCGAAGACGCGCGCTTCCAGGTCGGTATGGAGGCCGCCGAGCGTCTTCCGCGTGAGGATGTGGAGCTTCACGCCGATCAACGGCCCGGCGTCGGGGTCGAGCAGCTTGTGCGGGGCGGCCACGCGCGTGAGCCGGTCGGCGAGGTAGCGGCGGGCGCCGTGGATGGCCGTGATCTGGAGGTCCTTCGTGAACGGGTTGTCCATCTCGCGGTCGCGGGCGATCACCTCGGCCTCGACCTGCGCGAGGTCGAGCATCGGCTCGTCCGTCAGCCGGTTCATGCCGTCCACGAGGGCCCGCAGGTCGCGCTCGACGACGAAGTCGGCGCCGTGCTCCTTGAACGCCTCGACCGGCGCCGGGGCGCCGGAGGCCACACGCGTCTCGATGAGCCTGCGGACGCTCTTCTCGGTGATGTCCGGGTTCTGCTCGGAGCCGGACAGCGCGAACTCCCTCTCGATGATCTTCTGCGTGAGCACGAACCAGGTGTGTTCGTGGCCCGTGCGCATGATGTGCTCGAGCGTCCCGAGAGTGTCGAAGCCGGGGAAGAGCGGGACCGGCAGCCGGTTGCCGGCGGCGTCAAGCCACAGCGACGAGGGGCCGGGGAGGATGCGGATGCCGTGCATCGGCCAGATCGGGTCCCAGTTCTGGATGCCCTCGGTGT
>JBEVKE010000019.1:0-29721 GCA_040509835.1 Thermoleophilaceae bacterium | reverse complement strand
TCGTCGAGGCGCACGGCACCGTCGAGTGGGTCGGCGGCTCCATGGGCGCCAAGAAGGTCATGCTCTACCCCGGCTCGTTCCTGATCGGGGAGGGCGCCCGCGCCGACCACCTGAACGTCGGCGTGGCGTCGGGCGAGGTGTGGAAGGACACCGGCGCGAAGGTCGTGCACCTGGCGCCCAACACCACCTCCAACATCCTCGCCAAGTCGATCTCGAAGGACGGCGGGATCATGGGCTACCGCGGACTCGTCCGCATGGGCCACAACTCGCAGGGCTCGAAGGCCCACGTGCAGTGCGACGGCCTGATGATGGACGACCGCTCGCGCTCGGACACCTGGCCGGACATCCAGATCCAGAACCCGCACGTGACCGTGGCCCACGAGGCCGTGGTCGGCAAGATTTCCGACGAGCAGCTCTTCTACCTCCAGTCGCGCGGCCTCACCGAGGAGGAGGCCGCCGCGATGATCGTGAACGGCTTCATCGAGCCGGTCACGAAGGAGTTGCCGATGGAGTACGCCGTCGAGCTGAACCGACTGATTCAGCTCGAGATGGTCGACTCGATCGGCTGACCCGGCTGCGAAGCATCGTCAGCCGGCGTCATCAGCCCTCGCCTTGCTCAGTTCGATCGAACGCGTGCTGATGGGCGGCTACGTAGCCCCGGGCTTCGAGGAGGTCGAGCGCGAGTTCGCTCGGAACTTCGACGAGCGCGGCGAGCTCGGCGGGGCCGTCGCCGCCTACGTGCGCGGCGAGAAGGTGGTGGATCTCTGGGGCGGCGTGCGCGACGCGCGCGACGGATCGCCCTGGGAGGAGGACACGCTCGTGCTCGTGTACTCGACCTCGAAGGGGCTCGCGGCGATGACGCTCGCGCTCGCCCACTCGCGCGGATGGCTCGACTACGACGAGCGTGTCTCGACGTACTGGCCAGAGTTCGCGCAGGCGGGCAAGCGCAAGGTCACGGTCCGCCAGCTGCTCGGGCACGAGGCCGGTCTGCCGGTGGTGGCCGAGCGCCTCGACCCGCGCATCCTGGAGGACTTCGACCGGCTGGCGGCCGCGATCGCGAAGCAGCGCCCCGCGTGGCCGCCCGGGAAGCGCCATGGCTACCACGGCGTGAGCCTCGGCTGGTACGAGGGCGAGCTGATGCGCCGCGTGGACCCCAACGGCCGGACGCTCGGGCGCTTCTTCCGTGAGGAGATCGCCGCGCCGCTCGGCCTCGAGGTCTACTTCGGAGCGCCCGACGACCTCCCGCACGAGCGTCTGGCGCGGATCGAGCGCGTCCCCGTGTGGAAGGCGATCCCCAAGATGCGCGA
Organism: Thermoleophilaceae bacterium; assembly: GCA_040509835.1. Lineage (GTDB taxonomy): Bacteria > Actinomycetota > Thermoleophilia > Solirubrobacterales > Thermoleophilaceae > JACVRW01. The sequence continues at coordinate 28,414 of JBEVKE010000019.1, read as the reverse complement.
CCTGCCGCGACCGATGGCGCTCGCGATGGCGAACCCGCGCTCGCTCTCGTACCGCACCTTCGCGAACCCGCGCCTGCGCCGCCCGGCTGACCTCGACCGGGCGGAGTACCGACGGCTCGAGTTCCCGGCCGGCGGCGCGATCGGCACGGCGCGTGACATCGCGCGCGCCTACGCCGCGCTCGTGGCCGACCCGCCAGAGCTGGGGGTCACGCCCGCCACGATGGCGGAGATCACGCGCTTCCCACGGCCGCCCGCCCTCGGGTGGCACGACGAGGTGCTCAAGGTGGAGACGGCCTTCTCGCTCGGCTTCGCCCGCCCGCTCGGCCCGTTCCGCTTCGGCTCGACCGATCGCGCCTTCGGCCACCCCGGGGCGGGTGGCTCCTTCGCGTTCGGCGACCCGGACCGGGGTGTCTCGTCCGCCTACGTCATGAACCGGATGGGCTTCCACCTGAACGACGACCCGCGGGAGAAGGCCCTGCGGGACGCGCTGTACCGCTGCCTGGATTAAGCTCGGCTCGTGCGAGCACGTGACGAATCCCAAGTGGACGTCACGCTCAACGCGGTCTCCGGCACGCATGCCGTGCTGCTCGGGTTCGACGTCGCCGGACGCCGGCGCCGCGGGCTCCTCGGCTTCGCGGTCGAGCGCACCCTCGGCCGCCGCACCGAGTGGCTGCCGAACTTCCTCCGGTTCGCTCGCAACGACAGGCCCGACGGACCGGTCGCCTCCAACGACAACCCGCTCCAGTCGTTCCAGTGGGGCGACTACGGCGTCGAGCCGGGGCAGCGGCTGCGCTACCGGGCATACGCCGTCCACGGCCGCCCAGGCCGGCTCCGGCTGACCGACCACCCCGCCGAGATCCAGATCCAGACCGAGCCGGCGGACGACGGCCGCAACGGCGTCTACTTCAACCGCGGCATTGCCGGCTCGCAGGCGTACGCGCGGAAGTTCGGGCGCGGCTCCCCACTCGGCGTACCGGACGCGCGCCGCTGGCTGTCGCGCGGGCTCGAGGAGGGTCTGCTCGCGTTCGTGGAGCGGGCACAGGGGCCCGGCTGGGCGCTACGCGGCGCGTTCTACGAGTTCTACGAGCCGGACGTGCTCGGCGCGCTGAAGGCGGCAAAGGTGCGCGGCGTGGACGTGCGGCTGATCGTCTCCAGCCCCGCCGACTCCTCGCACTGGCCGGAGTTCCCGGCGGCCGAGAACGCGGACGCGCTGCGCCTCCAGGGCTCCTGGGAGAAACGCAAGCCGTTCATACGGCTCGCGCGGGCCCGGACCGCCTCCGCCGGCATCGCCCACAACAAGTTCCTCGTGCTGCTGGAGCACGGCACGCCGCGCGCCGTCTGGACGGGCTCGACCAACGTCAGCCCGGGCGCGCTGTACGGGCACTCGAACCTCGGTCACCTCTCCGGCGACGCTGGGGTGGCGCAGGCCTTCCTGGACTACTGGGAGCAGCTCGACACCGACCCGGGCACGCCGGCGCTTCGGCAGTGGGTGGACGCCCATTCGCCGCCGCCGGACGTGGCTCACGCGGCGCCGCTCGTGCCGCACGGGGTGAGCGCGGTGTTCTCGCCGCACTCGGACGTCACGGCGCTCGAGCGCTACGTGCAGCTCATGGCACGGGCCGACCAGGCGATCTTCTTCACGGCGCCGTTCGGGGTCACCGCGCGGTTCGAGGCGGAGCTGCGAACGCGCCGTGACATCCCGCGCTACCTCCTGCTCGACAAGCGCACCAACGACATGGAGCTGGCGCGCGCCGATCCCAACAACTCGATCGCGGTGGGCGCGTACCTCGGCCAGCCGGGCGGCTACCGGCAGTTCATGCAGGAGTACCTCACGGGGCTCAACTCGCACGTGAAGTTCATCCACACGAAGTACCTGCTCGTCGACCCGCTGAGCGCGAATCCGGTGGTCGTGACCGGATCGGCCAACTTCTCCGACGCCAGCACCACGGACAACGACGAGAACATGCTCGTGATCTCCGGCGACACACGCGTGGCGGACATCTACCTCACCGAGTTCATGCGCCTCTTCACCCACCTGCGGTTCCGCGGCCGCGTCCAGGTGCCGCGCGATCAGCGTGCGCCGGATCCGCGCGAGCCGGAGGTCAAGTCGAGGCGCCACCTCCACGAGACGGACAAGTGGGCGAAGGAGTACTTCGAGGCCGGGACGCCCAAGGCGCGCGAGCGGCTCCTCTTCTCGGACACGAAGATCGCCTGACGGACTCCTCGCGCCTCAACCCCGGCGCCGCGAGTGCCGATGCGGAGGGGGTGAGCGTCAACGACCTCGTGCTCGTCCAGGGCATGCACGACACCAAGCTCGCGCTCAGGCGCTGGAACGACGCGCCCGGCGCGGTCGTCCGCCCCTGGTGCCTGCTGAGCGGCGCGATCGCGGTACTGCTCCTGTTCGCCGTCTACGCCGTGGCCAAGTTCAGCACGCCGGATCACACGCAGTACCTGATCCCGGGCTACAACATCGAAGCGACCTTCGGCGACTACGTTCACGTCCTGATCCGCAACTCGCTCGTGCTGTCGCTGCACGCGCTCGCCTGCGTCGCCGGCTTCATCGCCGGCAGCTCGCTCCCGCTGTCGGCATCGAGGCGCAGTGGCCTCGACAGGTGGGTCCACGAGAAGGCCGGCCCACTCGCGATCGGGTTCGTGGTCTGCGCCACGCTGTTCTCGCTCTGCACGCAGGCGTACATCCTCGGCGGCGAGGCGTCGGCGCTGGCCGGCCAGATCGGAACGACGCCCGGCAAGCTGGTCCTCGCGCGCCTCCCGCACGCCCTGCCGGAGCTGTTCGCGCTGTTCCTGCCGCTCGCGTCATGGATGATCGCGAGCCGCCGCGGCGACTGGCACGAGCTGCTGGCGGCGACGGTCGTCACGGTCACGATCGCGGTCCCGATCGTGCTGGCCGCGGCCGCCGTCGAGGTGTGGGTCTCGCCTCAGCTCCTGCTGAACCTCGGCCCCTGAAACGAAAGAGGGGCGGCACTTGGCCGCCCCTCATCACGATTTCGCCTGTCGGCGAAGTGCTACTTCGGGTACGTCGTCGTGGCCGTCCTCTTAGCGCCCGACTCGTCCACGAACGTGACGCGCACCGTCCGCTTCTTGCCCTTACGGCCGACGTTCGAGTAGAAGCCGACCGTCTTCTTCTTCGCGGAAGCCACAGCCCTGGCGGCGAACACGGGCTTGCCGTTCTTGACCGGCACCTTGCCGGTCAGGTTCTGGATCCGCGTGGTGACCTCCACCACGGCGTTGTCGAGGGCGCCCGGATGCGCGAGCGAGTCCGGCACCGTGAAGCGGAGCTCGGTGGTCGGAATGCCCTCGAGCTTCGTGTCATAGAACGGGGCGGCGAGCGCCTCGTGCACGGGGATCGGGCAGTCCGGCGGATCCGCGTCGATGCGAATCGCGAGCCCGCCGTGCTTCTTGATCTGCGAGACCGTCTTCGGATAACGCGGATCGCCGGTCGAGATGTTGTACTCGGTCAGCTTCACGTTGCACGGAAGCTTCTGCGTGCGGTCGTTCGGAGCGCCCGCCAGGTTGTTGATCGTCCCGACCCCGACCTTCGCCCTCTGGCAAGCGGCGGCCAGCTGCGACGGATTGGTCACGTTCGGGTCGGTCGCCTGGTCGAAAGTGCACTTCGGGCGCGACTTCGGATAGGCATGAGTGCCCTCCGCGGCGATCCGGTACTCGCGAATGACGAACGGCCGCATGTTCTCGCTGTCCGTGACGCGATATCCGAAGTCGAGCTTGGTCGGCTGCGGGCTCTTCAGCGAGCCGATGCTCTTGCTGCCGCGAGCCAGGTGTACTTCGTACTGATTGGCGGCCAGGGCCACCCCCGCCACTGCAAAGACAGCGACGAGCGCCAAGGCGGCGATCCAAAGCTTTCGCATTCCTCCTCCTGAGGGCAATACGGGTACTGAGACGTGAGACCGAAAGCCACCCTATACCAAGCCCTCGCACCGCCCTAATGGGCATCCTTCCGCGAATGCGCCCTCATCCCGAAGCCGAGATCTACGCACCCGAGTTCCCTCGCGAGCTCGATTGGCTGAACGTGGCCTTCCTGCGGATGAACACGTTGATGGGTAGCGGAGTTGCGCTCATCGAGTTCTGGGATTTCGCGCGGATCAACTCGCTGCGCACGCTTCCGTACCTGATGGCGTGGCACAACCGCTACCGGGAGGCGGGTCTGCGCGTGATAGGCGTGCACACGCCGGGGTACTCGTTCGGCCGCGACCGCGACACCGTGGCGCGCGCCGTCGAGCGGCTCGAGATCCCGTTCCCCGTGGCGCTCGACCCCGACTACCGGCTATGGCGCGAGTACGGGAACAAGGGATGGCCCGGCCGCTACCTGTTCGATCGCAAGGGCAAGTTGGCGCTGCTGCACTACGGCGAGGGCGAGTACGAGGACACCGAGCGCGCGATCGGCGAGGTGCTCGGCATCGACGTGGAGCCGATGAAGCCGCTGCGCCCTGAGGACGAGCCGGGTGTGCTGCTTGAGCCGCAGACCGCGGACATCGCGCTGCCGGCGGACCGCGACCGGCTCACGCTCGTGCGCGACTGGACGGAGGGCGAGGACTGGATCGCGGCCGCGGACGCCGGTGCGGCCGCCACCTTCGAGTACAGCGCGGGCGCGGCGTACGCCGTGCTCTCGGAGGGCGGCGTCGAGCCGGGGCTCTACGAGGTGGACGGGACGATCGAGGCGGAGTCGCCGGGGCTCCGCCTACACGGCGTGCAGTTCACGCCCGTGCCGCCAGGGCCGTCCTGATGTCCTTCGGGAGCATGAAGCGAACGTCCTCCTGAACGACCTCGTACTCCGCGACCTCGCTGGTGCCGCGGGCGCGGAAGAAGTCGACGAGCCGCTGGACGAGCTCCTCCGGAGCGCTGGCGCCGGACGAGATGCCCACGACGCGCTTGCCCTCCAGCCAGTCCTCCTGCACCTGGGTCTCGTTGTCGATCAGGTGCGACTCGGCGCCGTGGTCGCGCGCCACCTCTACGAGCCGGTTCGAGTTCGATGAGTTGCGCGAGCCGATGACGAGCACGAGGTCGCACTCGCGCGCCATCTGGCGCACCGCGAGCTGCCGGTTCGTCGTCGCGTAACAGATGTCGTCCGACTTCGGCCCGGTGATGTTCGGGAACCGCTCGCGAAGGCGCCGGATGATCCGGTCGGTCTCGTCGACGCTCAGCGTGGTCTGGGTGAGGAATGCCACGCGGTCCGGATCGCCAAGCTCGAGGTTGTCCACGTCCTCCTCGGTCTCCACGAGCACGAAGTTGTCCGGCGCCTCTCCCATCGTGCCCTCGACCTCCTCGTGCCCCTCGTGGCCTACCAGGACGATCGTGTAGCCCTCGGCGGCGAACTTCTTCGCCTCCACGTGCACCTTCGTCACGAGCGGGCAGGTGGCGTCGATGGTGGTGAGCCGGCGCGTCTCGGCATTCGCGTGCACCGCGGGCGACACGCCGTGAGCGGAGAAGACGACCGTTTCCCCCTCCGGCACCTCGGTCTCCTCGTCCACGAACACGGCGCCGCGCTCGCGGAGCTGCTCGACCACGTGCTTGTTGTGGACGATCTCCTTGCGGACGTAGACGGGCGGCCCGTACAGCTCGAGGGCCCGCTCGACGGTCTGGACTGCGCGGTCCACGCCCGCGCAGTAGCCGCGCGGCGCGGCGAGCAGAAGCTTTTCGGGAGTGGCGGCCATCTCGGCCCGGAGGCTAGCGATCAGAGCGTCTTCAGCAGCTCATTGATCGTCTCGCCGACGGCGTTCACGCTCCGCTCTGAGACGGCTGACATGTCGTCACAGCGACGGTGCCAGCAGGGGAAGTCGAAGTCGATCAGGTCGATCGACGGCACGCCCGCGTCGAGGAAGGGGAGGTGGTCGTCCGACACCGGGCCCTGGTCCCCGGGCGGGAAGGTCCCGAGCGCGCCCACGCGCCGCGCGGCCGCCCGCAGCTTTCGCCACAACCCGAGCGAGGAGTTCTCCTCCCAGCGGATGGCGAGCCGACGGTCGCCCACGAAGTCGAGCAGCACCATCGCGCGGGCGTCGGCGAACGCCGGCGCCGCCACCCTGCTGCCCCGCAGCCCCTTCTCCTCGAAGTCGGCCGCGGGCGTACCGCGAGGCGATTCCTCGCCGTCGAAGAACACGAACTTGACGGTGTGCCGCGGGCGCCTGATCGTGCGAGCGAGCTGGGCCGCCACCGCCGTGCCGGACGCGCCGTCGTTGGCGCCCACGAAGCCGTGGATGTCCTTGGTGTCGTAGTGCGCTCCCACGACCACGTAGCCCGGCTCCCGGCCGCGCACGGTGCCCACCACGTTCCGCAGGCCGCCCGGCACCTCCTGGTACTCCCCACGCGGGACGATCCGCCTCAGGAGCCGTGCCAGCCGGCGCGACTCCGGCGATCCCGCCGGCCGCGGGCCGAGCTCCACCTGGCGGCGGAGCAGCCGAAACGCGGCGGCGCCGTTAAAGCGGTCGACGTGCGCGCTCGGCGCGCTCGGCGTCTGGCCGTCCGCCTCGTGGTCCCCGGTGAACGGGAGGTTGTCGGTGGCCACGAGCACCACCAGCGTGATTCCGAGTGCGACCTGGACCGCGAGCACGATTCCGAGCAGCTTCACAGACGCGAGTGTCGCGGGTGTACGCTCCGCTCGTGGCACAGCCGGGTCACAAGGACCGTCTGAGCGCGGTCGACGCATCCTTCCTCGCGCAGGAGAAGCAGTCCTCGCACATGCACGTCGGCGCGCTCGTGATCTTCGACGGTCCGCCGCCGGGACGCGACGAGTTCCTGGCGCACCTGGGCGGCCGGCTCCAGCGCGTGCCGCGCTACCGCCAGAAGCTCGCCTTCCCGCGGCTCGAGGCCGGCCGGCCGTTCTGGGTCGACGACCCGAGCTTCAACCTCGATTACCACGTGCGCCACACCGCGCTGCCGAAGCCGGGCTCCATAGAGCAGCTCCGCGAGCTCGCCGGCCGGATCTTCTCGCAGCGGCTCGACCGCTCGAAGCCGCTGTGGGAGGTGTGGATCGTCCACGGCCTCGAGGACGGGCGCTTCTCGCTCATCTCGAAGACGCATCACGCGCTCGTCGACGGCGTCTCGGGTGTGGACATCGCGACCGTCCTGTTCGACCTCTCGCCCGTCCCCGACGAGGTGGAGCCGGACGACTGGACGCCCGCGCCCGTGCCCTCCGACGTGGAGCTCGTGGCCGAGGGTGTCGTGGGCCTCGCGAAGACGCCGTTCAGCCTCGCGGGACGCGCGCTCGGCGCGCTCCAGCACCCGGGTGAGACGCTCGGACGCGTGCGCGAGGCGGCCGAGGGGCTCGGCGAGGTGGTCTGGGCGGGCATGAACCCCGCGCCGGACGTGCCGCTCAACGTTGAGATCGGCTCGCACCGGCGGGTACGCTGGGTGCAGAGCCGGCTGAGCGACTTCAAGGAGATCAAGAACTCCCTCGGCGGGACCGTCAACGACGCGGTGCTGGCCGTCGTCGCGGGCGCGCTCCGGAGCTGGCTCCACGACCGCGGCGTGCGCACCGAGGGCGTCGAGCTGCGCGCGCTCGTGCCCGTCTCGATTCGCGGCGACGACGAGCGGGGGTTGCTGGGCAACCGGATCGCCGCGATGCGCGGGCCGCTGCCCGTGTATGTGGACGACCCGGTCGAGCGGCTGCGCGTCGTGCGCGAGGGGATGGGCGAGCTGAAGGAGTCGAAGCAGGCGCTCGGCGCCGAGGTGATCGCCGCCCTGAACGACTTCGCGCCGCCCACGCTGCTCGCACAGGCGTCCCGGCTCAACTTCTCGACGCGCCTCTTCAACCTGATCGTCACGAACGTGCCGGGGCCGCAGTTCCCGCTGTACCTGCTGGGGCGCGAGATGCAGGAGATCGTCCCGATCGCGTTCCTGCCCGAGAATCACGCGCTCGCCGTGGCGATCATGAGCTACAACGGGAAGGTCGACTTCGGGCTGCTGGCCGACTACGACGCGATGCCCGACATCGACGCGTTCGCCGCACACCTCGACGAGTCGCTCGCGGAGCTGCTCGCCGCCGCACGCAGCGCCGGGAAGGCAAGCGCGAGGTCGAACGGACGCAAGAAGGACGGCACGCCGGGCACGGCGCGGAAGAAGACGAAGACGTCGTGAACAGCGCCGGGGTCGGGGCCGTGGACATCGTCTACGAGACGATCGGGGATCCCTCGGATCCGCCGCTCCTCCTGGTCATGGGCCTCGGGATGCAGCTGATCCACTGGGACATCGAGCTGTGCGAGCGGTTCGCCGAGCGAGGCTTCCACGTGATCCGGTTCGACAACCGGGATGCGGGGCTGTCGACCAAGGTCGAGGCACCCGTCCCGAACGTGATGCGGCTCATGGCCGGCAGGCCCACGAAGGTGCCCTACCTCCTCTCCGACATGGCCGCCGACACCCTCGGGCTGCTGGACCACCTCGGCATCGACCGCGCCCATGTGGTGGGCACGTCGATGGGCGGGATGATCGCCCAGCAGATGGCGATCGACGCGCCGGAGCGGGTGCTCTCGCTGGCGTCGATGATGTCCACGACGGGCGACCGCTTCGTGGGCACGCCGAAGCTGAGGGTGTGGAGCGTGCTGATCCGCCGCGCCCCGCACGGCCGTGACGCGTACATCGAGTACTTCATCCGCGTGTTCAGGATGATCGGGTCGCCGGCCTACCGGCCGGACGACGAGCGCGTGCGTGAGCTCGCGGGCGCTACCTACGACCGCGACCACAACCCGGTGGGTTCGGCGCGGCAGCTGGGCGCAATCCTCGCGTCGGGCTCTCGAACGGCCGCATTGAGGGGGCTCCATGTGCCGACCGTCGTGATCCACGGCGAGGCGGATCCGCTGCTGCCCGTGCGCGGCGGCCGCGCCACCGCCAAGGCAATCCCGGGCGCCGAGCTGATCACGATTCCCGGAATGGGCCACGACCTGCCGAAGGAACTGTGGCCGACGTTCGTGGACGCGGTTGCGCGGAACGCGGAGCGGGCGGTCGAGCGCGCGGCGGCCTGAAGCTCCGAACTACAAACGACGGCATTGAGGGTGGGGACCTCGGTCGATTGATCCCATATGTCGGGACTAAGTGACCGAACCCTCCGGCCCTACCCCACTCGGTGCTCTCCCGCCAGACTCTGAGCCAGTTCCATGGTCTCCGCGTCGATCGCGTCCCCGACCACGTCGTAATCCCGTTCGTACTCCGTGACGATCGCGTCGCGAACGCCGTCCCACGTGGCGCGCGGGACCTCCGTGCGCACCGATCCGCTCGCATCCGGCGCCCAGATCAGTCCGAGCGCCGCGTAGACCGGCTCGAGCACCGCGTTGATGCGATCCTCGCCCTCGACAACCAGGACCGTGCCGGTGTGCGAGCCGCCGCTGACGATGCGCTGGCCGATGCCCGCGAGCTTCGCGGCGCCGCGGGCGTTCACGCTGTAGCGGCCGGGGCAGTACTCGCCGGCCACCTCGCCCACGCGGGCGTCGACGCCCAGCCGCGCCAGGGCGCGTGCCAGCCGGTCCGCTGTGTCCCGGAAGCGGTCGTGGATGCCCGCGCGCGGCTCGTCGTCGGGCACCGCGTGGCCGATCTCCATGGTGCCGTCGTGGAACACGGCGGCGCGGCCGCCGGCGAGGCGCAGCGTCGCCTCGAAGCGGTGCTCGCGCGCCGCGCGGACCGCCTCCTCGTAGCCGTCGGCGACCGCGTCGCGCTTGGCGAACGCCACCGTCGTGCCCGGGTGGGCGATCCTGAGCGTCTCGGGCAGCTCGCCCGCCGCCACGCGGAACATCAGCGCGCGCGAGACGGCCGCGTCGAGAGCGGGATCGTCAGGGAAGGAGTCGGTGAGGAGGCGAAGGCGGCGCAGCGATGAAAGCCTAGGCCGCCAGCTCCTCGCTCGGCTCCGGCGCCCAGTCCTCGGCGGACAGGGCGCGGTCCTTGCCGGTCAGCTTGGCACCGCGCAGGCAGAAGTCGGCGGCGGCGATCAGGTCGTCCACCGTCTCGGCGTCGTCGGGGTGGATCACCCATCCCACGCTCGCGGTCACGCGCACGCCGTCGTGGTTGAGGTCGCGGAGCGCGGCCAGCACGGAGTCGGCCAGAGCTCGCATCGCCTCCGGGCTCACCTCCGGCGCCAGCACCGCGAACTCGTCGCCGCCCAAGCGGGCCACGACGTCCTGCGAGCGCACCGCGCCGATAAGCCTGGCCGCGGTTTCCCGCAGCACGGCGTCGCCGGCCGGATAACCGTGTGCCGTGTTCACGTCCTTGAAGCCGTCGAGGTCCACCAGCACGAGGCCGGTCGGCGACTCGCGCCGCGTCTCGACCGTCAGCCAGTCGACCATCGCGCGGCGGTTCGGCAGCTCGGTCAGGGGATCGAGCAGGGCCAGCGCCTCGGCACGCTCGCGCAGCTCGACGAGCAGCTCCTTGCCCTTGATGACCAGGAGTCCCAGGATCACATAGGCGAGGCAGACGACGATCACCTCGCCGATGTAGCCGTCCGCGACCGCATTGTCGTCGTAGAGCAGCGGCATCAGCGCCACGGGGATGCACCCGAGCACGTAGGGAAGCGCGTGGTGGCGCCGGTAGAAGTAGGCCGCGTACACCACCACGAAGAAGAGATACATCCGGCCGGGGGAGTCGGCGCCGCCGGTGGCGGCGGTCACCCCGCCGATGATGAAGAGGGAGCCGATCGCGGGCGCGTGCCAGAACCACGTGCCGTGGCGCTCCGGCTGCGCGAGCGTCACGCAGAAGAGGCCCCACGCCACGCATACCGCCGCCAGCGCGATCACCCAGTCGCGGTGGCCATGCTCGACGCCTGGCAGGAGCAGCATTCCCAGGGCGGTGAGCCCCGCGGTCAGGAACAGGACACCGGCCAGCCTGCCGGCCAGCTCGCGCTCCTCCTCGACTGTATGGGTCCCTGCGCCCACCGGCTGTCTCCAGTCCGGATGCTTCCCCTCGTGGAGCGTTATCGGCAGGTCAGGAGGGCGTCAGTAGCCGAGTGCGAACTTCGCATCCTCGCTCATCATGTCCGGCGTCCAGGCCGGCGAGAAGGTCATCCGCGGGTGAACGGCGGTCACGCCGTCGAGCTCCCCGACGAACTCCTCCATCTGCTCCGCCACCTGGGGCCCGATCGGGCAGCCGGGCGAGGTGAGCGTGAAGGCGATGTTCACATCACCGCCGTCGACCTCCACCTCGTAGATCAGGCCGAGCTCCACGAAGTCGAGCCCCAGCTCGGGGTCGATGACGTTCGTGAGCGCCTCCTGGACGTCGTCCACTGTCACGGTTGACATGGCCTGAGGATAGTAGGGTCACCGCGTGCCGCTCTGGGCCCTCGCAGTCCTGTTTTTGCTCGTCCCGTTTGCCGAGCTGTACGTCATCTACAAGATCGGCGACGCGATCGGATACTGGTGGGTGTTCGTGATCCTGGCGGCGGATTCCCTCCTGGGCGCCTACCTCCTGCGATCGCAGGGCAGGGCGGTGTGGGGACGTTTCAATCTCACCCTGAGTGAGGGCAGAGTGCCTCACCGCGAGGTCATCGATGGCGTACTGGTGATCTTCGGCGGTGCGTTCCTGATTACTCCGGGCTTCATCTCGGACATCCTCGGGGTGCTCTTGCTCCTGCCGCCGAGCCGGTCGGTGATCCGCCGCATCGTGGTGCGCCGCCTGGGCCGTCGGGTTACGGTGGCTGCGCCGAGGCGCAGCGCCGACTACGACGTCGAGGGCACCGCGCGCGAGTACGACGACTCGGCCCAGCGCAGGCTGGAGCGGTGAGCGCCCCGGCGCTCGCGCTGGCCTTCTTCGACGCCGCTCACGACATCCACGGGACGGCGCGGTCGGGCGTGTCCATCCTGTTCGAGGGACGCAGGCCCACGGCCGTCCCCGAGGGGCCGGAGATCGAGGCCACGGACGGCGGCTGGCGCGCGGTGCTGGCGGACAAGCTGTCGCTCGAGTTCGAGTCGGTGTCGCCGCCCGCCGACCTCGGTGGCGGCGTCCGCTTCCACGTGACCCGCGTGCGCGGCGAGGCCGCGGGGCGGCGCGTTGACGGGCTCGGCACCGTGTCGGAGACCGACGTGCCGCCGCAGTGGGAGGAGCTCGACGCCATCCGCGGCATCACCGCCCTGGTCGACGAGCAGCACGCGCTCGTGGCGCTCGCCCGGCGTCCGCACGGCGCCGTCGGGCACGGCGACGAGGAGGTGGTCGCCCGCCTGGTCGAAGACGACGCGATCCTCGAGGTGGAGGACGCCCGCATCTCGACCGTCTACGACAGCGGCGGCCGCCAGCGGAGCGCGGGGCTCGAGCTGTGGGTGCCCGGGGAGGACTATCCGCGCCGCGGCTCGGGCCAGGTGATCGCCGGCACGTCGCTCGACCTGGACGCGCTCCAGGTGCACGTTGCCGTCTTCCGCTGGCGGCTCGACGGCCGCGAGGGCATCGGCTCCTACGAGCTGACCCTGCGCACGGAGCCACCGGCCGCCGCGTGAGGGACGTACTCATCTGCGACTTCGGCGGCGTCCTCACGACGCCGCTCCAGGCCGGCTTCCTGGCCTACCAGGAGGAGGCGGGTGTGTCGCTCGAGGAGCTCGGCATCGCCATGGCGCGCGCCACGGAGGAGCACGGCGACCACCCGCTGTTCGTGCTCGAGCGCGGGGAGATCTCCGAGGCGGAGTTCGGGGAGAGGCTCGAGCGCCACCTGGGCGCGCACTTCGACGTGAACCGCCTGCGCACGCTCTTCTTCGAAGGCCTGGAGCCAAACACCCCGATGATCGAGCTGGTGGGCGAGCTCCGCGATCGCGGGATCCGGACCGCGCTCCTCACCAACAACGTGCGCGAATGGGAACCGCTCTGGCGAGCCAAGCTCCCCGAGGTGGACGAGCTGTTCGAGCTGATCGTGGACTCGGCGTTCGTCGGGCTGCGCAAGCCGGACCCCGCGATCTACTCGCTCACGCTGGAGCGGCTCGGCGGCGTCGCGCCGGAGCGGTGCGTGTTCGTGGACGACCTGGACGTGAACTGCGACACCGCGCGGGAGCTGGGCATGACCGCCGTGCGGTACGAGAATGCCGGCCAGGCCATCCCCGAGATCCGAACTGCTTTTTCTGCGTAATTAGCGGGATCGCGCCCGACGGGTGCTTGACGCGGCTCGACCGCTCGTGTTCTACTCCTCCGCAGAGACGCGGAACTGAGCGCCAAGAGCGAAGCCAAGAGGATGTGAGGCTCGCCGCGCTGCCCCGGAGACCTCGGTCACCGGTGGCGCGCTCCTCAAGCGCCCAGCCCGCGTCTCGTTTTTTTTGCGGTGCGCCAGAACCGCACCATCTTGCGGGCGTTCTTGGCATAGAGCTTCGGCTTCGAGACGGGCGGCAGCTCGAGCCCGCCGATCAGCCGGTGCGGCACGAGCGCCCAGCCGCCGTCCTCCTCCACGAGGTCGCCGCGCACCTGGAAGTTCTCCTGCCACTCGAACCTCGGTCCGTGCGCGTGCGCGGCGAGGCAGGCCAGGCCGCTCTCCACGGGCACGCCCAGGGCGCCTCCTCCGATCCGGACGCGCTGCGCCGCCCTGTCCACGGAGATCGGCACGCGGATGCTGAACGGGAATCCGTCGGGCGCCACCAGTGACAGCACCGCCTCGGGGTACTTCGCGCCCAGCTCGTCCAGGCGCGAGTCCCACACGGCTGGCCGGCCCTCGACCGCGGGGGGCGGGCCCTCCGGCTCCTCGTCGTGACCCGAGCGGACCTCCTCCATGTGGGCGTCGAAGAGCTCCGGCTCGATCGTGGGGTCGCCGTGCGGCCACACGTAGACCCGCTCCGGCCGCACGTGGATGTAGAGCCGCGTGAAGTAGAAGCTGAACATGCGCTGCAGCGGCTCCGGCGGCAGCATCTCCTTCGAAGCGGGCAGCTTCTCGGCCGACTCGCGCGTGTAGCGCACGCGGTTCGCCTCGAGGTCGCGGTAGTCCACGTCGGCGATCCCCTGGACGAGCACCTGCGGAGCCGCGTCCATGCCGCAGCCGGTGGGTTCGGAGAAGAGCAGGGCGACCTTTGGGTTCGCCTCGGCGTCGAGGGCCTTCTTGGGGTAGCCCAGCGCGGTGGTCACGTCGATGCACGGATCGCCGGGCTGGTAATAGGGCGTGAGCGGCCAGCAGATCGGCTGCCCGCGCCGGTCGATCGTCGTGAACTCGGTCGTGAGGAAGCGGTCGAAGACCTGCTGCACCTCGGCCGGGAGCGACGCTGTCACGCCGCGGAGCTTACTTCGGCGTAGAAGCGGGCCCTAGAACGCAGGGAGCGGGTCAGGGTTCGCTAGAGACATCGGATCCGGTGGCGAAGAAGCGGCCGAGCTCGGCGGCCAGCAACTCCGGAGCGGTCAGGTTCGCGCCGTGCCCGTGACCCTCGAGGACGCGTGTCTCGGCGCGCGCGATCGCGTTCGCGTGCGCCTCCACGGACCGCACCGCCCAGGCCGGGCTCTCGCTTCCCACCAGCAGGAGCACCGGCAGGTCGAGATTCCCGAGTGGCCACTCGTCGAAGCGGTGCGCCAGCTCCGCCCGCAGCTCGCGCGGGAGCGTGGAGACGATGCGTCGGCGAGCCTCCCACAGGGGCGTGCGCGCCAGCCGGCCGATGTCGGCATCGTCGTAGCCGATCTCCCGCAGGAACTCGCGAGTGACGGTGTCGCGCTCGCCGTCCCGGATCAGCCCTTCCCAGCGGCCGATCACGTCCTCGGTCGACAGCGCGCCGCCCATCGCGGGCTCGTGCAGCGCCAGCCGCGGGAGCTCCAGCCGGAGCGCGGCGCCCGCCGCCACGAGCCCGCCGTACGAGTGACCGAACAGGAACGCGCCGTCGCCCGCATCCCGGACCACGGCGGCCACGTCGTCGCACTCACGCTCGAGCGAGTACCCGCTGCCGTCGGTGGAGTCGCCGCGTCCGCGCCGGTCGAGCGCGATCACCGTGAACCGGTCGTCCAGATGCGGCCGCAACAGGTCGAAGCTCCAGCGCGCCGACCCCGCGCCGTGAACCATCACGAGCGGCGGCCCCGAGCCGCTCACCTCGCAGGCGATCCGCACCCCATCCGACGCGATCACGTCGCGCAACACCGGCCGAGCCTAATCGGGCCGGTCGGTGATCGGAGCGAGCAGCGGCACTGAGCGGCGCCAGAGCCGAGCATCGCAAGGACGCAGGGAGCGACTCGTGCTCCGCACGCGAGCGACCGAGGACGCCGCGAGGCGACGGCTATCGCGCCGCTCAGTTGTCGCTGCCCAACCGGTCCCAGCAGTAGAGCTCGACCGCCTCGGCGGCGAGCTCCATCAGCCGCTCGTGGGAGAGCCAGGGCAGCACGGTGCTGAGTGCCTGCTCCTCGCTCACGCCGGCCTCGAAGGCGTCCTCGCCCTTGAAGCCGGCGGCGATGCGGAGTGCCTCGCGGCGATGATCGCCGAGCCGCGCGAACGCCCCGACGAGGAACTCCTTGTTCGCGATCGGTTGGCCGACCTCGAGCGACGCGTGCCAGGCGGCGAGCATCGTGAGGTCCTCGTCGTCGAGCTCCTCGACCGCCTTCGCGTAGTGCACCTGGAGCTCGTCCTCGGGGATCTCGTCGACCCACGCGCGCACCACCTCGCCCAGGAGCTGGCGACGCGCCTCCCGGCCGACGCTCTCGGCGACGACTCTGATCGCTTCGTGGGGCTCGATGAAGCACAGTGGCATGACCGTCAATTTAGGACGGGGTGCCGACGGAAAGCCTCAATGTGAGCTCGGGTTCGTGCACGCACAGCGCCGCGCGGCCGGGACAGTCCGCACATAGCGAGAAATGCGGCTCGGCGGACGGCTCGAAGCGGCCCTCGACAACGCCCTGCACCAGCTTCAGGAGCTCGCGCTCGAGGCGCTCGGCGTCGGCCGACTCGTAGAGCGCGACGGCGGGCTCGTCCGGGCGCTCGAGGAAGCAGTGAACGACCTCCACGACCTCCGCGCCCGCCCTGAGCGCGGCGAGCGCGTAGATCAGCCGCTGCGTCGAGTAGCCGGCCGCGACGAGCTGCTCGGGATCCGCCTCGCCGAGCGGGTCGCTCTTCCAGTCGATCACCAGCGTGCGCGCGCCCTCCTCGGCCAGGACGTCCACCACGCCGTTCATCAGGAGGCTGCGCCCCCCGGCGCCGGGCGGGGTGAGCGTGAACGCGAACGGCAGCTCGGCTCGCACCCGCTCGGCGCCGGCGATGCGCTCGCGCAGCCTCGACCCCGCCACGCGCTCGACCATTTCGACCACGTCCGCCACCTCCGCCGGGCCGGCCTCGACTCCGTGCAGCGCGATGGCCGCGGCCACCTCCTCGTCGGCGGGCACGGCCGGCCGCGCGAAGTCGAGCCGCTCGAGCAGGCCGTGCACGACCGTGCCGCGCAGCCGCGGCTCGAGCCCCGCCGCCGGCGCTTCGCCCCCCGGCGGCGCGGCCACCTTCGGCAGCCTGAGGCTCCGCTCGAGGAAGAAGCGATAGCCGCAGCGGCGATAGTCCTCGAGCCCGGAATAGCTCAGCCGGCTCACCGCGAGCGCGCGCGGAGCGGGCGGGAGTGCGAGCTCGAGCAGCGCCTGCTCGAAGGCCGGTGGCTCGTCGGCCACGGCCGCGACGGGCGCGCGGTCAGCCTGAGGCAGCACCTCGTCCACGGTGGCCGGTGTGCACCTCGTCCAGCGAACCGTCACGTCGCGGCCCTCGTACGCGTCCTGCGCGATCCCGGTGGCTCCCTCCTCGGGCAGGCCCGCGCAGAAGCCGCGCCAGATCCAGCGCATCGGCTCGGTCAACTCAGCCGGGTCGGGTCGCTTGCCGAGGTCGGTGGCGCCGCTCAGCACGAGATGGTCCTGGGCGCGCGTGGCGGCGACGTAGAAGATGCGGCGCTCCTCCTCCTCGGCCGCGCGCTTCGCCTGCGCCTTGATGCCGGCGAGCTTCGTGCTGTCCACCGCACCCCCGCCCAGGTTCGCCAGCCGGAGGCCGACGCTGCCGTCGTCCGAGATGCGCAGCTGGCCGTCGTCCTCGCGGCCGTCCTTGCCGAGATCGGCCACGCACACCACCGGGAACTCCAGGCCCTTCGCGCGGTGCACGGTCATCATCCGGACCGCGTCCAGCGCCTCGGCCTCGAGCGGGGCCTCGCCCTCGCGCGCCCGGAGGAGGTCGCGCTCGGCGACGGCGTCGATGAAGCCGCGCAGGTCGCGGCCCTCGTCGGCCTCGAACTCGCGCGCCATTCGCATCAGCTTGCGCACGTTCGCCATGCGACGGGTGCCGCCGGGCAGGGCGAGCAGGTGCCGGTCGTAGCCGGTGAGCGTGACCGCGCGGTCGATCAGCGTCTCGAGGGAGACCTGCCCGGCGATCCGGCGCTCGCCCTCGAAGCGCTCGACGAACCTCCTCATTTTGTCTCGGTCGCCACCGGGCATGGCGGCCATGAGCTCTTCACTGGGTTCACGAATGAGGCGGAAGGGATCCCACCTCATGCGGCGCGCGTGCAGCCCTATCAACGCCACCGCGTCCAGCGACAGCCCGCCGAGCGGCGACGCGAGCACCGAGTACAGCGCCAGACCGTCCAGCGGGTTCGCCAGCGCCGCGAGCCAGTGGCGGAGGTCGGCCACCTGCTGCTGGCCCCAGTAGCCGCGCCCGCCCACCACGTGCACGGGGATCCCGCGCTCGTCCAGCGCACGCTCGAACAGGCCCATCGCGGTCGTGGCGCGGAACAGGATCACGACGTCGCCGTAGGACCACGGTCCCGCGCGCGTGAGCTCGTCGATCCGCTTCGCGAGCAGGCGCGCCTCAGCGGCGCGCCATCCCGGCGCCCCGTGGAGCGACTCGCCGAAGAAGTCGCCGGCATCGGTGAGCTCCTTCCAGGCGTCGCGGGCGCGCTCGACGGCGAGCAGCTCGACGCATGGCTCGACCCGAGCGGCGGCGTCGCGGGCGCCCGGCGCCTCGCGGAGTGGCTCGAAGGCCCCTCCCCAGGTGCGCTCGAACGCGAGGTCGATGGCGTCGAGGATCTCGCCGCGGGCGCGGAAGTTCACCGTGATGCTCTCCGCCCGGGCGGCTGCCTGCGCCTCCTCCCAGTGCTCGCGGAAGACGCTCACGTCGGCGTTCCGGAACCGGTAGATCGACTGGTTCTCGTCGCCGACCCTGAACAGGTTGTCGCGCGACAGCAGGGCGAGCAGTTCGTTCTGGAGCCGGTTGGTGTCCTGGAACTCGTCGACGAGCACGTGCTCGAAGCGCGACGAGTACGCCTCGCGCAGGCCCTCGTCGCCCGCCAGCAGGTCGCGCGCCACCAGCTCTAGGTCCTCGAAGTCGAGGGCCGCGCGACCGCGCTTGCCGCGTTCGAAGCGCTCGCCGTACAGCTCGAGCAGCACGCGCAGCATGGTGTGGTCGCGATGCTCGCGCTCCGCCACCTCCACGGCCGTGTGCGCGGCGTGTGCGTCGCGGTACTCGTCGCACGCGGCCGTGCAGAGCGCCTTGGCGTTGCCGCCCGGGAGCGGCGCGCGCTCCTCGATCGCCGCGATCGCCTTCTCCACGAGCTTCCCACCGGCCGCCACGCCCAGCTCCGCCAGGGCGGCGCGGGCCGCGTCCTCGAGCCGCTCCGCCTCTCCAGCCGGCACGGGCGGGCGCGTCTCGTCGAGGCGCGGGCGGCGCTCGCCGCGGCTGCGCAGGTGCGAGTACGCCGTGCGCACCATGTCCCGCAGCCGGTCGGGCGTGTAGGCGGCCACCATCTCGATGCGGTCGGGGTCCTCCCCCATGAACTCCTCGAGCGCGCCGTCGAACGCGTCCGTGGCGATCCGGTCCGCTTCGACCTCGTCGAGCACGCGGAAGGCGGGGTCGATGCCCGCGCTCAGCGCATGGGCGCGGAGCATCCGTGCGCAGAGGCCGTGGATCGTGGACACCCAGGCGCTCTCGGCGGCGCGCGCGTCCTCGCGGCGGCCGAGGTCGAGGAAGCGCTTCCGCACTCGGCTCTTCATCTCCGCCGCTGCCTTCTCGGTGAACGTGATGGCGAGCACCTGGTCCACCTCGGCCCCGTCCTCCACAACGGCCTGCACGAAGCGCTCGACAAGCACGGTCGTCTTGCCGGTGCCGGCGCCGGCCCGCACCAGGAGCGAGCCATCGCGCCGCTCCACCGCGCGGCGCTGCTCGGGGGTCAGCCCGCTCACCGCTCGCTCCTGCACACGGACGGGTACTTGCAGCCACCGTTCCAGTCGCACCGGTCGGGGCAGGCGCGTAGCTCGCCGGCGCGCATCTGGGCGTCGGTATCGCGGATCCGCCCGAGCGCCCAGTCGAGCTTCTCCTGGAATTCCTCCGGCGGCAGCCGGTCCGTGTCGACCCAGCGATCACCCAGCTCGTCCACGTCGCGCGCCACCATGCCGCGCGGGCGCGGGTCGGGGTTGCCGAGCGCGACGTAGACGCCGCCGGCCGCGCGCAGCCCCAGCAGCTTCTCGACCACCAGCATGTAGAGCGCGGCCTGGAACCGGTTCTCGGGCTCCCAGCTCGCGACCTTGTAGCGGTCCACGCGCTTGCCGGTCTTGTAGTCGATCACGAGCGCCATGCCGTCGCACTCGTCCACGCGGTCGATCCGGCCGCGCACTCGCAGGCCGCCCTCGAGCTCGACCGGCTCGGACTCGCCCATGCCGAAGTCGCGCTCGAGCGCGGCGGGCTCGAACCTGGAATCGGAGTCGGCCTCGGAGCGGAGGAAGCGCAGCAGGTCGAACTCCAGCCTGCGCGCCGCGGCCCGTACGCGCGTCTGCTTCGGCGACAGCTGGAACGAGGAGCTCTTGTCGCGCAGCTCCTCGATCAGGATGCGCTCGGCGTCGGGGAGGTTGCCGTGGGTGACGCGCCGGCTGCCGGTCTCCTCCGCCAGCCGCTCGTAGGTGCAGCTGAGCACCTCGTGGGCGTAGGAGCCGCGGACCATCGCCTCCGGATCCGGCACGAGCTCCTCGGGCTTCAGGAGGTCCTCGACGAGCCACTTCACCGGGCAGTCGGCGAAGTTCTCGAGCGCGCGGGCGGCCACGGCCTCGCGGCGGGAGAGCTCCTCGAGCAGCGGCTCCGAGCTGAGCGGGACGGCCTGCGGCACCGGGCGGCGCGGGCCGGTGGCCGCGTGGGCGCGGTCCCACTCCGCGGCGGTGGGTGCGTCTTCCGGTCGCCAGGTGACCTCGGACAGCGAGCGCGAGCGGAGCTCGGCCCCGCCCGCGAGCAGCCGGCGCACGTCGTCCACGAAGTACGACTCGGTCTGCGGGTTGCCCTCCTCGTCACTCGAGCGGGAGCTGAGCACGAGCAGGCGCTCGGCCCGGGAGGCGCACACGTAGAACAGGTAGCGCTCGCGGTCCAGCCGGTCCTCCCGCACCGGCAGCACGAGCCCGCTCGCGGTGGCGATCGCGCGGCGGTCGTCGTCGGACAGGAACGGCTCGGGCGAAGCGCCGCGGGGGAACTCGCCCTCCTGGAGCCCGCAGCAGAGCACCACCTCGAAGCGGCGCGCGCGGATCTCGCCGGGTTCCGCCACCTGCACGCGGTCCGGCTGCGGCGGATCGCCCACGTGTACCTCGAGCTGCTCCATCACGCGCAGCACGAGCGCGAGGTCGGCGGGCCTCGTGCCCAGCACCGCGCGGAGCTCGGCGAGCGCCTTCTGCGCCTTGGCGAACGCCCGGGCCTCCTCGAGCTGCGGGCCGCTGAGGACGGTCGCGGTGCGCCTGTACGGAGCCGCGAACAGGGTGGCCAGGCGGCTCTCGAGCTCGGCGGCGAAGGCATCCGTGTCGCGGGCGTGCGCGAGCCGGTCGAGCTCCTCGAGCGGCCAGCGGTCGCGCTCCCAGCGCGCGCGGGCGTCGGCGGCGGCGCGGGCGCCCTCGCGGCGGACCTCGGCCTCGAGGCTGTCCGCGAATCCGGGCACCGTGAGCAGGCCGGGCGTGCGCAGGTAGGCCAGCAGGTCCTCGGCCGTCCCCACGGGGCCGGCCGCGCGGATCAGTGCGAGCAGCCCACGCCCCAGGCCGGTGTGCCCGAACGGCAGCGTGCGGTCGATCGAGTACGGGATCCCGTAGGCGCCGAAGACCTGTTCGAGCAGCGACGAGTACGCGGTCGGGTCCCGGAACACCACCGCCACGCCCCCCGGCGTGACCCCCTCGCGCAGCAGCTCGAGTACCCGGGCGGCGGCCAGCTCGACCTCGGCCCGCTCGCCACCCGAGGAGTGGAACGAGACGGCGTGCGCCGGGTCCACGACCTCGTCGATCCCGTCCTCGAACAGCGTCCGCTCGACATGGTGGAGCGCCGGACGGGACTCGTCCGCGTAGTGGTCGTCGAGGGGCAGCAGCTCAAGCTCGTCGCCCCCGATCGCGAGCAGCTCCTGGTGCACGGCGCTCACCGCCCTGAACGCCAGCCGGCCGCGCTCGAAGGGGAGCGAGACCGTCACGTCCACGTCGCAGTGCCGGGACAGGGTCTCGAGCGCGTCCAGCTGGAGCCCGTTGAAGTCATCGAAGCCGTAGACGAAGACCGGGGTCCTCCCCCACGCGGCGGGCGCTGTCCGCAGCGCGTCCAGCGCGCCGCGCCCGTACAGCTCCGCGTCCACCAGGCCCGCGGTCTCGAGCCCGTCTCGGTACGCGCGGTAGATCGCAGCGACCTCCTCCGCGTACTCCCGGCGAGGGCCGTCGCCCGCCCAGTCCCGCAGGGCGCGAGTGAGACGCGCGGCGCTCACCTCGCCCTGCACCTGTCCCAGCTCGGCGAAGAAGCGCGCCGCGGCGCGTACGAAGCCAGGCTGTGCGGCGGACTCCGCGAGCACCCCGAGCCGCACCCTGCGGACCGCCTCCTCGACGATCAGCTCGCGCTGGAAGTCGGACGCGCGGCGGCCGGCGAAGCCCACCCGCCCAGCGATCTCGCCGAACAGCCACTCGAAGCGCATCACGCGCGCTCCGAAGATGGCGCCGCGCTCCGCGAGCTCGCGCTGCGCGTGCTCGACATCGGCGAAGGTCGGCACCACGAGGACGGGGTCCTCGTCGAGGCGCGCGCGCAGGCCGCCCAGCACCTCGCCCGCCTTGGCGGCGTTGGCCGGGCCGGTTACGAGCTTGAGCGGCACGTCCAGATGGTCGCTACTGCCCCGGATCGCCTGACGCGAGGACCCCGCGCTCGCCGGCGGAGGCGAGCGCGCCGAGGAAGCGCCCCGCCGGCAGGAGCACCGGCGCCTCCTGGAGCTCCCACCCTCGGTTCGGCCGCATGATCCAGCGCGCTATCCGCAGCCGGTCGTCGTCGAGGCGCTCAACGCGCAGCTCGTCGCGAAGCTCACCGGAGCTGCCGGGGCTGGCGCCGTGGGCGCCGATCGCCGGGTCTCCACCCGTTGCGAGCTCCGCGGGCTCCAGAAGGCCCTGCTCGCCGGCCGAGCTGAGCAGCGCGGGCAGGTCGCGCAGTGCGAGCACCGGTGCGTCCTTCAGCAGCTGGCCAGCTTGCCAGATGGCGAGGCGGAGGCCGCCGGGCACCTTCTCGAGGCGCACCTCGCGGCCGTCCTCGTACGGGCCGGCGGAGGCGAACTCGCCTCTCGACACGCGCACGCCGCTCATCGCCTGGCCGGGCCGCTTCGCGCCCGGCCGGCGCGCCGTCGAGGACCGCGGCCGTCGCTCGGGCGTTCGGTTCGGGTCCAGCACCGTGCCCTTCGAGCAGATCGGGCACTCGGCGACGAAGCGGTTGTGGCGGCAGAACTGGGACACGCGCGTCCGAATTTAGTCGCTCGCCTCTGCCAGCATGGGGGCGATGCGGACCGCCGTCGTCTCGGACCTGCATCTAGGCGGCCTGGCCGACGCCGACGTCGCGCGCGGGGACAAGCCGCTGGGAGCACTGACCGAGGCGCTCTCGGACGCGGACCGGCTCGTCCTGCTCGGGGATATCGTCGAGCTGCGGGAGCGCCCGCTCGCGGAGGCGCTCGAGGTGAGCCGACCCGTGCTGGAGGCGCTCGGGCGCGCGATGGCGGGCCGGCCGGTCGTGCTCGTTCCCGGCAACCACGATCACGCGCTCGCGGAGCCCTGGCTCGACCGGCTGCGGCTCGCGGGCCAGGAGCTGGCGGCGGAGGCGGAGTGGCCGGTCGAGCCCGGCGATGGCGCGGTGGGGCGCATCTCCGAGTGGATGCCGGACGTGGAGCTGACGGTCGCCTATCCCGGCCTGCGGCTGCGCGAGGATGTCTACGCCACGCACGGCCACTACCTCGACCTTCACCTGACAATCCCGCGGCTCGAGTCGATCGCGGCGTCCGCCATGGGACGACTCACGAAGCTCGGCCGGGAGGCCCGCTCGGCCGCTGATTACGAGACGATCCTCGCGCCGCTGTACGCCTTCTACGCCGGGCTCGCCCAGGGCGCCTCGGCGGCGGCGCTGGCGCGCGGCAGCAGCTTCTCGCGCACCGTGTGGCAGCGGGCCAGCGACGGGCGCGCAGCGGATGCCCCCGCGGACGAGGCGCCGGCCGCCAAGGAGCGCGCCTTCGCGGCCGCTAGCCGATTCCTGCTCGGCAGGGTCACGATCCCGGGCGCGGTGGCCGCCCTGAACGTGGCGGGCCTCGGTCCGTTCCGGGCCACGCTCACCGGCGAGGAGCTCAGGCGATCGGGCCTCGACGCGATGGCGCGTGTGGCGGAGATGCTCGCCCCGGGCACACCGCACGTCATCTTCGGGCACACGCATCGCCCCGGGCCGCTCCCGGCCGACGACCTGAGCGAGTGGACGATGGAATCGGGCACCCGGCTGTGGAACAGCGGAAGCTGGCTCCACGAGAGCGCGTTCCTCCGCAGCGGGCGCGAGAGCCCCTACTGGCCGGGCACGGTCCTAACCCTGGACGACGAGGGGCCGCCGAGCATCCGGAACGTCCTGGGCGCGTAGGTCCAGAGCGTACGCGGCCGGGTCGAACCGGCGCAGCTGCCGCCTGAACGGCCACGTGTACGTGGGCCACAGCGCCGAGTTGTGTCCGTTCCGGTCGATGTAGTAGCTCGTGCAGCCGCCGGTGACCCACACGGTGCCCCTGGTCATGCGGTCGAGCTCGGCGTTGTAGGCCGCCTGAGCCTCCTCGCGCACCTCGAGGGTGGCGGCCCCGCGGGCGCGGAGCGTCCGCAGCGCGTCGAGCACATACGTGATCTGCGACTCGATCATGAAGACGATCGAGGTGTGCCCGAGGCCCGTGTTCGGGCCCACCAGGAAGAAGAGGTTCGGGTAGCCGGCGACCGTCGTGCTCTTGTACGCCGACATGCTGCCGTTCCAGGTCTCGGCGAGCGTGCGCCCGTGCCTTCCCGTCACGCGGTCGGCGATCGGCACGTCGGTCACGTGGAAGCCGGTGCCGAAGATGATCGTGTCCACCTCGCGCTCGGTGCCGTCCTCGGCCACAACGGAGTGCGGCCGGACCTCGGTCACGCCGCCGGTCACGACCTCCACGTTCGGCTGCGCGAGCGCGGGATACCACTCGTCGGTCGGGAGGATGCGCTTGCAGCCCATGCTGTAGCCGGGCGTGAGCTTTCGGCGCAGCTCGCGGTCCTTGATCTGCGAGTGCATGTGCCTGAGCGGGAGCTGCTCCAGGAGCCGGTTCACCGGCCGGTGGCGGTACAGCAGCACGAACAGCTCGCGCGCCCAGTAGATGCCGGCCCGCATCGCCCGCTGGGCCGGCGGGAAGAGCCGGTAGAGAGCACGCTCCCAGCCCGTGAGCGGCCGGTTGCGGTGCGGGATGACCCACGGCGCCGTGCGCTGGAAGACATGCAGCTTCCCGACCTTCGGCTGGATCTGGGGAACGAACTGGATCGCGGACGCGCCGGTGCCCACGACGGCCACCCGCTCGCCGGTGAGGTCGTGGTCGTGGTCCCACCGGGCCGAGTGGAACGCTGTGCCCTCGAAGTCCTCGAGTCCCGGCACGTCCGGCAGCGCCGGCTCGGACAACGGCCCCTGCGCCGCGACCAGGAAGTTGGCGGTCATGGGCCCGGTGGACGTCTCGATCCGCCACAGGCCCTCGTCGCCGTCCCACTCCGCGCTCTCGAGCTCGGTCTCGAAGCACACGTGGGGCAGCACGCCGAAGTGCTCGGCGCAGTCCTTCAGGTAGTCGAGGATCTCCCCCTGCGGCGAGAAGGTGCTGGACCAGTTCGGGTTCGGCGCGAACGAGAACGAGTAGAGGTGCGAGGGCACGTCGCAGCGGCAGCCGGGGTAGGTGTTGTCCCGCCAGGTGCCGCCGATGTCGCCCGCGCGCTCGAGGAGCACGAAGTCGTCCTCGCCCTCCTGCTTCAGCCTAATCGCCATGCCCAGCCCGGCGAACCCGGTGCCGACGATGGCGACCCTGTGGTGCTCGGTCACGTGAACCTCCGTAGTCCTGGGAGCAGCAGCTCGACCGTCCAGTCCGCCAGCTGCTCGACGTCCATCTCCGGGTGGTCCCACATCCAGTGGGCCACGCCCTCGTAGGCCGAGTTGACCGCGTTCGCGGCCACCTCCAGCTCCCGCGGATCCACGTCATCCGGCGCGATCTCCCTCATCAGCTCGAGGATGAGAGCGGCCTGACGCCTCCTCACGCGAACAGCTGCGTCGGAGAAGCGGCCCTCGTAGAGGAGCTCATAGGCGACGCGGTTCTCGGCGGCGAACCTGAGGAAGGCGAGCCCGCCGGCCCGCAGGCGCGCCTCGGGATCGGGCGCAGCGGCCGCCTCGCCGTCCCGCGCCACCGCCTCGTCGGCCCCGCGGGCTGCGTCGGCGATCGACTCCGCGAGCCGCAGGGCGAGCCCTTCCAGGCAGGCCTCGAACAGCCCCTCCTTGGAACCGAACAACTCGTAGATGACCGGCTTCGTGACGCCCGCGCGACGAGCCAGCTCATCCATCGACGCCTTCGCGAAGCCCCGCTCGGCGAACAGCTCCTCGCCGAGCTCCACAAGCTGCCGTTCACGCACCGCCCGCGGCACGCGACCGTGACGAAAGTCCTCTATGCGAGCGACGGAAGGCATGGTTACTCCCGGTAGGTTACCGGAAGTAGGTGGCATTGAAACCCGGTTGCGCCGCGCCGGGCGGGGCGAACGGCGGCATTGAAGGGTGGCCCGTGCTGTGCCGCGCCTTGGGTGGGTCGAGTTTTGCCCCCACCTGGGGGCATAAAGCGCCCCACCCGTCCTGGGAGCCGGGTCGGACCCCTTTGGTGCTGCCGTTAAGCGGCCGGGGCCTCTTCGGCCTCAGCGGCCGCTGCGCCGTCGCCAGCCGCCGCCACGCCGTCGGCTGCCTGTGCCGCCGCGGCGTCCGCGGGCGCGCCGTCGGACTTCTGGGCGTCCGCCTCCGCGCGCTCCTCCTCGGACTCGCCGGCCGGGGGCTCCTTCGCCCAGTCCTCGTCGAACTCCACGCGCCACTTCCCCTCGTCGGTCTGCTCCAGCCGGAGCTTCGCGCGGAAGGTGCGCCCCGCGCGCGAGCGGAAGCCGGTGATCGGCTTCTCCGTGCGGCCGACCGGTGGGTCCTCGCCGCGCTCCTTCGACTGGCGCAGCGACTCGATCAGCTCCTTGGCGACCGACACCGGCAGGCTCTTGCCGGCCTTCTTCTTCCAGATCACGAAGCCGCAGCCGGGGTCCTCGCGCGACCAGCACGAGTAGCCCTTCCGGTTCTCGGTGATCTCGCGCCCGCAGATCGGGCAGGGGCCCAGCTTGGCCCGCTCGATCTGGACGCCCTTCAGCTTGTCCAGCTCCTGGACCGTCTCGGTGGTGAACTTCTTGATGTCGTCCATGAACGCCGGGCGCGTGTCCTCGGATTGCTCGATCAGGCGCAGCCTCCGCTCCCAGCTGCCGGTGAGCTCGGGGGAGGTGAGCTGGTGCTCCCCGAGCAGGCGGATCACCTGGATGCCCTTCTCCGTGGCCACCAGCGCGCGGCCGTCGCGTTCGATGTAGCCCACGTCCACGAGCCGCTCGATGATCGACGCGCGCGTGGCCGGCGTGCCGATGCCGGAGTCCTTCATCGCCTCGCGCAGCTCGGCGTCCTCGACCTCCTTGCCGGCCGTCTCCATCGCGCCGAGCAGCGAGGCGTCGGAGAAGCGCCGCGGCGGCTGCGTCTCCTTGCGCATCCACTCCACCTCTCGCGTCTGGACGCCCTCCCCCTGCTCCAGCCTGGGAAGGAGCTGGTCGCCGCCCGAGTCGTCGTCACCGCGGTCCTGCTCTGCAAGCTCGCCGTACACGGCCCGCCAGCCGGCCTCGATGAGGCGGCGGCCACTGGTCCGGAACACCTGCTCGTTCACCGTGGTCTCCACGCGCGTGCGCTCGAACACCGCCTCCGGGTGGAACACCGCGAGGAAGCGCTTGGCGACGAGGTCGTAGACCTTGACCTCGTCGGAGCCCATCTTTGAGAGGTCGTGGTCGGAGTTCGTCGGGATGATCGCGTGGTGGTCCTGCACCTTTGCGTCGTTGACCACGCGTCCGAGCGGCAGCTTGTCCAGGCCGAGCACGAACTTCGACGCCGCCTCGTATTGGGCGTTGTGCGCGATGTGCTCGACCGTCGGGTTGATCTCGGGGACCATGTCGCCCGTCAGGAAGCGTGAGTTCGTACGCGGGTAGGTGAGCGCCTTGTGGTCCTCATACAGGCGCTGGGCCGCCGCCAGCGTGCGGCGCGCCGAGAAGCCGTACAGGCTGTTCGCGTGCCGCTGAAGGCTCGTGAGGTCGTAGAGAAGCTGCGGTTGCTCGCGCTGCTCCGTCTTCTCGAGCTTCGTGATCTCGCCGGCCCGGCCGGTGACCGCGTCGACGATCGTCTGCGCCTCGGCCTCCGACGGCAGGCGCTTGCCGCCCAGGTAACGGCCGGCGTAGTGGCGCTCGCCCGTGGCCTCGAAGCGCGCCTCGACGAGCCAGTACGGCTCCGGCACGAAGTTGCGGATCTCCTCCTCGCGGCGCGCCACCAGGGCCAGCGTTGGCGTCTGCACCCGTCCGAGCGAGACGGCGCCGTCGAACGCCGCCCGCAGCCGGATCGAGGCCGCGCGCGTGGCGTTCATGCCCACGAGCCAGTCGGCCTCGGAGCGCGACCGGGCCGCCTCCTCCAGCGAATGCAGCTCCTCGGCCGGCCGCAGGTGCCCAAAGGCCTCGCGGATGGCGGTCTTCGTCATCGACGACAGCCACAGCCGCTGCACCGGTTTGCGGACGGGGGCCAGGTCGTAGACATACGCGAAGATCAGCTCGCCCTCGCGTCCGGCGTCGCAGGCGTTGACGATCACCTCCACCTCCTCGTCGGCCATCAACCGGTGGATGGCTCGCAACTGCTTGCCGGCGCGCTCGTCGTTCGGGATCAGCTTGAACTTCTCGGGGAGGATCGGGAGGTCCGCGAAGCGCCACTTCTTGAGCTTCGGGTCGTACTCGTCGGGCGGCGCGAGCCCCACAAGGTGACCCACCGCCCAGGTGACGATGTAGCCCCCGTTGTCCGTCGACCCATCCTGGGTCTCCAGGTGCGTCTTGTCCTTCGACTGCTTGAAGGATCCGGGCAGGGTCGATGCCAGGTCGCGCGCGACCGAGGGCTTCTCAGCGACTACTAGGGTCTTCGCCATCAGGGATCAGGGTACGCATA
>JBEVKE010000018.1:0-22856 GCA_040509835.1 Thermoleophilaceae bacterium | reverse complement strand
CACGGGCTGTTCTCGGGCAACGCCTTCGAGACCCTGTCGGCCTCACCGCTCGCCGGCATCGTGGTCACCGACACGGTTCCGCTGCGCGACGGCGCCCCGGACCTGATCACCCAGCTCACCTGCGCCGACATCCTCGAGGACACGATCCGGCGGATCTTCGTCGACGACTCCGTCTCGGAGATCTTCGCGGGCGAGAACCAGCTGTTCTAAGGCGCCGCCCCGGTCAGCGTGCGCCGGTCGCCCAGGCGCGCTCGAGCTCTCCGAGCTCGGTCGCCGGCGGGTCGCCGAACCACCACTCGCGACCGATCCGGTACCAGTTGCGGGTGGCCCCGAGCTGGCCGAGCACCGCGAGCACGCCCGACTCCATGCGGCGACCCATGAGCTCGTTCGCCGGCAGGTTCTCGCGCCGCATGACGCGGTAGAAGGACGAGCGCGGGTCCGACACGGCGGCGATCGCCTCCATCACGCGGGCCGAGTCGATCGTGACCTCGCGGTCCTCCATGTACCAGCCGCCGACCGCGCGCACGTGCTCCATAAGGAGCTCGGCGTCCACCTTGCGCGGGTCGTTGAGGAAGCCGAGGTCGTGGAGCGCCACGCGCAGCCGCTCGGGGTCGTCGTCGAAGATCGCCTCGAGCGCCGCGATCTCCAGCTGGATCTGGTCCTGGTCCAGGTGCTTCGTCATCCCGAAGTCGAGGAACGCCACGCGGCCGTTCGGCAACGCCAGGTAGTTGCCCGGGTGGGCGTCGGCGTTGAAGTGCTGCAGGTGATAGATCGAGCCGAAGCAGAAGCGGAAGACGATCTCGCCGAACCGGTCGCGCTCGGGCTGCGGCAGCTCCCGCACCTCGTCGAAGCCGGCGCCGTCCACCCACTCGCTCACGAGCACGCGCTCGGTCGACAGCCGCGTGACCACGTCCGGTACGTGGATGAACGGGTGGCCGCGGTAGCCGCGAGCGAAGGCGCGCTGGTTCTGTGCCTCGAGCTCGTAGTCGAGCTCCTCGAGCACGCGCTCCTTCAGCTCCGCGGCGGCCGCCTTGGCGTCCAGCCCGGGCGCGAACGCCTTCGCCAGCCGCAGGATCAGCCCCGCGTTCTGCATATCGGCCGCGATCGCCGACGCCACGCCCGGGTACTGCACCTTTACCGCCACGCGCCGGCCGTCGGGCAGGACGGCCCGGTGCACCTGCCCGATCGACGCGGCCGCCGCGGCGTCGTGGTCGAAGTCCTCGAACAGCTCCTCGACCGGCTCGTCCCACTCCTCGTCCAGCACGCGGCGCACCTTGTCCCACGGCATCGGCGGCGCGGTGGAGCGCAGGGTCGCGAGCTTCTCCTGGTAGAGGTCGCGGTACTCCGGCGGCAGGAACTCCGTGTCGATGAACGAGGCGAGCTGGCCGATCTTCATGGCCGCCCCCTTCATGCGCCCGAGCGTGTCGACCATTTGCTCGGCGACCTCCATGTGGCGCTGTTCGAGCGCCTGCGCCGCCTGGTCGGGCTCGCGCGCGAGGTTGCGCGCCACGGTCCCGGCGTAGCGCGCGCCCTGCGAGCCCACGACGGAACCCACCTGCGCGGTGCGGCGGATCCGCCCCGTTGGAATGTCGCTCTTATCCCGCCCCGCCACAACCCCAAAGATAGGTGCCCCGCTACACTGGCGAGCCGTCATGGCGGATGGACAACGACCCACTCTCGACGTCGAGGACCGGCCTGAGCGCGGCACGCGCGCGGCCAAGCGCCTGCGCCGCGAGGGCTATGTGCTCGGCGTGGTCTACGGCGGGAAGGACGGCGACAGCTCCTCTTTCAAGGTGAACGCCCACTTGCTCCGCCAGGTGCTGGTGGACGGCTCGGCGCTGATCGACCTCAAGGTCGGCGGCAAGACCCGTCCGGTGATCGTGAAGGACCAGCACCAGCATCCGGTCCGTGACGAGCTGCTCCACATCGACCTGCTCGAGGTCCGCCTCGACGAGAAGATCCAGACGCAGGTCAACGTCCACCTCGAGGGCGCCGAGGAGGCGCCCGGCATCAAGGAGGGCGGTGTGCTGGAGCACGTCACCCACGAGCTGAACATCGAGGCGCTGCCCACGGACATCCCGGACGTGATCCACGTGGACGTGTCGGGCCTCGAGATCGCCGCGACCATGCACCTCTCCGAGATCACCGCGCCCCAGGGCGTGACATTCCTCGACGACCCGGAGGAGACGATCATCGCGACGGTCGTCGTCCCGACCGAGGTCGAGGAGCCGGAGATCGAGGAGGAGACCGTGCTTGTCGGCGAGGACGGCGAGCCGCTCGAGGAGGGCGCCGAGCCGGCCGAGGGCGAGGAGGGTGGCGAGACCGCCGCCGAGGGCGAGGCGCCGCCTGCCGAGGAGGCCGGAGACTCCGAGTGAGTCTGTTCCGCCGCGGTGGCGGGAAGGCTGACTGGCTCGTAGTAGGTCTGGGCAATCCGGGCGACCGCTACGCCCGCACGCGCCACAACGTGGGCTTCGAGGTGGCGAAGGAGCTTGCCGAGCGGCTTGGACTGCCGAGGTTCAAGAACAAGTACGGCGGCCTGTACACCGAGGGCAGGCGCGTGGCCGTCCTCCTGCCTCAGACCTACATGAACGAGTCCGGGAACTCGGTAGGGCCGGCGCGGGGGGCGCTCGGCGTGGACCTGGACCACGTGCTGGTCGTCCACGACGAGATCGACCTTCCGTTCGGCAAGGTGGAGGTCCGTACCGGTGGCGGTCTGGCGGGGCACAACGGGCTGAAGTCGGTCAAGAGAGGCCTCGGCAGTGGTGAGTTCGGAAGAGTCCGGGTCGGCGTGGGCCGCCCCGACAGCACCGATCCCGAGATCGTGTCCCGGTACGTGCTGGGACGCTTCGACGAGGATCCGCAGCCGCTGATCGAAGACGCGGCGCAAGCGGTCGAGCACCGCCTAACCTTGGAGTGAGAGCCGCGCGGCACGGCCGGGCGGCCGCGGCGCATGCTCCGAACACTTCTCACCTACGCCAAGAACGACGACTCCGTCGAGAAGCTCGTGCAGGACTCGCACGAGTCGCCTCAGCGTGCCTTCGTGTCGGCGAGCCTGCGGCCGTATCTGCTCGCGTCGCTGCTCGACTCGGATCCCGAGCGGCCCGCGCTGATCGTCGCCGGGGACGATCGGGCGGCACGTGATCTGGCGGCGGACCTGAAGGCCTACCTGGCGCCGCGGCCGGTGCGCTTCTATCCGGCGCGCGGCATGCGCTACGAGTCGCACCTCGCGCCGCCGCCGCATCTCGTCGGGCTCCGCATCGCCGCGCTCGACGCCCTCCTCGACGGCGGCGCCGCCGTGCTCGTGACCTCAGCCGTCGCGCTTGCGGAGAAGGTCCCGGACCCGGATCTGCGGCCGCGCGGCTTCGAGATCGAGAAGGGCGGGCTGATCGACCTGGACGAGACCGCCGACCAGCTCGTGGCGTGCGGCTACGAGCGCGTGGACCAGGTGGAGGAGCGTGGCCAGTTTGCGATCCGCGGCGACATCCTCGACGTCTACCCCGCCACCGAGGAGCGCGCCGTCCGCTGCGAGCTGTTCGACGTGGAGGTGGAGCGCCTCACCTGGTTCTCGACGTTCACGCAGCGCTCGCTCGAGGAGGCTGACCGCGTGGAGATCGCCCCCGCGGCCGAGCTCGCGCCCGAGCACCGCGAGCTCGCCGAGATCGCCGCCGAGACCGAGGAGTCGGAGCGTCCCGACGTGGCCGAGGTGCTTCCCGTGGACAGGTTCCGCGAGCTGCTCGACCTCGTGCCGGAGGACGCGCTCGTGGCGATCGCCGCCGAGGAGGAGCTGGCTCCTGCTCTGCGCGACTACTGGGAGGACGTGACCACGAGCTTCCACGACGAGGACGCGCATCACCTGTACGTGAAGCCGGAGGCGCTCAGCGCGGCCCTGGACGAGCGCGCACGCCTGCGGCTGTCCAGCATCTCGCAGGACCAGCCGCACGAGTTCCGCGCGCAGTCGGCGGACACGGCGGCGCGCTCGCTGCGCGACGCCGAGCCGGAGCTCGAGAAGCTGGTCCGGTCCGGCTACCGCACCTTCGTGGCGTGGTCCCGTCGCGGGGAGGCGGAGCGCGCCCAGCTCAACATGGCCCGGATGCAGGCCGCCTTCCTCGACGGGAAGCCCGCGCCGGAGGACCCGTCGCTGATGTTCGCCCACGCCAGCCTGCGCGACGGCTTCATCGCGCCCCAGCTGAAGCTCGCCGTCCTGCCCGAGCACCGCCTGCTGCGGCGCCGCCGCACCGAGCGTCCCGCCGGGCCCGGGGCCATCGCTTCGTTCACCGATCTCCGGGCCGGCTCGTCGGTGGTGCACGAGGACCACGGCATCGCCCGTTTCACCGGCTTCGAGACGAAGACCGTGGGCGGCGTGACGCGCGACTACCTCGAGCTGGAATACCGCGACGGCGACCGCGTCTTCGTGCCGAGCGACCAGCTTCACAAGATCAGCCGTTACGTGGGCGCCGACGCGGGCGACCCGCCGCTTTCGAAGCTCGGCGGCAAGCAGTGGGAGCAGATGAAGCTGAAGGCGCGCCGTGCCGCACAGGCGCTGGCCGGCGAGCTGATCAACCTCTACGCCGAGCGCAAGCGCCGCGCGGGCCACGCGTTCCCGCACGACAGCGAGTGGCAGCTCGAGTTCGAGGGCCGCTTCCCGTACCGGGAGACGCCCGACCAGCTCGAGGCCATCGAGGCGGTGCGCGCCGACATGGAGGAGGCGCGCCCGATGGATCGGCTGATCTGCGGCGACGTGGGCTACGGGAAGACCGAGGTGGCGCTGCGCGCGGCGTTCAAGGCGGCCGAGGACGGCAGGCAGGTGATGTTCCTGGTACCCACGACCGTCCTGGCCCAGCAGCACTTCGGGACGTTCCAGGAGCGGCTGCGCGACTACCCGTTCCGCATCGAGATGGTGTCGCGCTTCCGCTCGCCGAAGGAGGTGCGCGAGTCGCTCGCCGACTTCCAGGAGGGGAAGGTCGACATCCTGATCGGCACGCACCGAGTGCTCTCACGCGACGTGCGGCCGAAGGAGCTCGGGCTCCTGATCGTCGACGAGGAGCAGCGCTTCGGCGTGAAGCAGAAGGAGCTGCTCCGCCAGCTGCGGCTTAGGGTGGACGTGCTTTCGCTGTCCGCCACGCCGATCCCGCGGACGCTTCAGATGTCCCTGGCCGGCCTGCGCGACATCTCGGTGATCGAGACTCCGCCCGAGGGGCGGCGGCCCGTGAAGACCTACGTCGGCGACTACGACGAGGACCTGGTGGCCAAGGCGATCCGGCGCGAGCTCGCGCGCGGGGGCCAGGCGTTCTTCCTGCACAACCGCGTGGAGACGATCGACGAGACGGCCGAGCGAGTGCGCGCGCTGGTGCCGGACGCGCGCGTGCTGGTGGCGCACGGCCAGATGGCGGAGGGCGTGCTCGAGAAGGTGATGCTCGACTTCCTGCGCGGTGACGCCGACGTGCTCGTGTGCACCACGATCGTCGAGTCCGGCCTCGACATCCCGAGCGCGAACACGCTGATCGTGGAGCGTGCCGACGAGCTCGGGCTCGCCCAGCTCTACCAGATCCGAGGCCGCGTCGGACGCTCGCGTGAGCGCGCCTACGCCTACCTGCTGTACCCGTCGGCGGCCGCCCTCTCCGAGGAGGCGGGCCAGCGGCTCGCGACGCTGTCCGACTACACCGAGCTCGGCTCCGGCTTCAAGATCGCGATGCGCGACCTCGAGATCCGCGGCGCCGGCAACCTGCTCGGCGACGAGCAGTCGGGCCACGTTGCCGCCGTCGGCTTCGAGCTCTACGTCGGGATGATCGACGAGGCGGTGCGGCTGCTGGGCGGGGACGCGGCCGATGAGTCGGCCGAGCCGGTGCGGATGGACCTGCCTGTGGACGCGTACGTGCCGGGCGACTACGTGCCCTACGAGGCGGCCAAGATCGAGATCCACCGCCGCGTGGCGGGCGCCCGCGAGGTGGCACAGCTGATCATGCTGCGCGAGGAGCTGGCCGACCGGTTCGGGCCGATCCCGCCGCCGCTCGACAACCTGATCCGCCTCCAGGATGCCCGCATCAAGCTCGGCCGAGCGGGGGCGCGATCCGTCGGCTTCAGCGCCGACCGCATGTCCGTGACGCCGGTCGAGCTGGACTCGAGCGGGGCCAAGGCGCTGCGCGAACGCGTGCCCGAGGCCATGTACGAATCGGGCCGCGAGACCGTGCGCGTGCGGCTCCCCGATGAGCCCGACGAGCGCTTTCGCGCGGTGGTCACGGCCGCGGAGGCGATTCTCGAAGTGGCCACGGAACCTAAAGACGAACCTTAAGGTCGCGCGAATTTCGTTCGCTACCCTTCGCCGCCGCTTGCCGATGACACGTGCCTTCACACTCTCTCTTTGCGCCCTCGCGGCGGCCCTTCTGGGGCTCTTCGCCCTGTCCGGTTGCGGCAACGACGTGCCCGCCGGCGCCGTCGCCAAGGTGGGCGACTCGACCATCACGCAGGACGAGTTCGACAAGTGGATGGCCATCGCCGTGAAGGGTCAGTCGCAGTCCTCGGGCGGCACGGCCGCGGTTCCGAAGCCCCCTGACTTCGACAGCTGCGTGGCCGCGAAGAAGAAGACGCCGGTGCCGAAGGGCCAGCAGAAGCCCTCCGACGAGGCGCTCAAGAAGCAGTGCAAGAGCGAGTACGACACGCTCAAGCGCGAGGTCATGCAGTTCCTGATCCAGGGCGAGTGGGTCCAGCAGGAGGCCAAGAAGCGCGGCGTGAAGATCAAGGACGCCGAGCTTCAGAAGGCGCTCGAGGACCAGAAGAAGCAGGTCTTCCCGAACGACAAGCAGTACCAGCAGTTCCTGAAGACCTCCGGCATGACCGAGCAGGACGTCCTGTTCCGCGTGAAGCTGAACGAGCTCCAGCAGCGGCTCACCCAGAAGGTCACCCAGGACGCCAAGAACGTCTCGGACGAGGACATCCAGGCCTACTACGCGAAGAACAAGAAGCGGTTCGCCCAGCCGGAGCGCCGCGACCTGCGCGTGGTCCTGACGAAGACCCAGGCGAAGGCGCAGCAGGCCAAGAAGGCGCTCGAGTCCGGGGAGTCCTTCAAGAAGGTCGTCAAGCAGTACTCGATCGACGAGGCGTCGAAGTCGCAGGGCGGCCTGCTCCCGGCCGTGTCCGAGGGACAGCAGGAGAAGGCGTTCGACACCGCGATCTTCCAGGCTCCCAAGAGCAAGATCCAGGGCCCCGTGAAGACCCAGTTCGGCTGGTACGTCTTCGAGGTGGAGAAGGTGACCAAGGCCTCGCAGCAGACGCTCGAGGAGTCCAAGGACACCATCAAGAACCTGCTGCGCTCCCAGCGCCAGCAGAAGTCGCTCGACGCGTTCGTCAAGCAGTTCCGCGAGGACTACAAGGACAAGACGAACTGCGCGGACGACTACCGCGTGGTCGAGTGCAAGAACGCACCGAAGGACGAGTCGAACACCGGCCCGGCCTCCGGCGGCAACCCCGGCGGCCAGTCCCAGCAGCCGGCTCAGCCCGCGCCGACGCAGACTGCGCCGAACAGCCAGCCCTAGTGGCCGGAACCGATCTGGCGGCCGCCCTCGAGCGGCTGGACGAGATCACCCGCAGGCTTCGGCGCGAGTGCCCGTGGGACCGCGAGCAGGACGAGCGCTCGATCGTGCCTCACACCGTCGAGGAGGCCTACGAGCTGGCGGACGCGGCGCACTCCGGCGACGACGCGAAGCTGCTCGACGAGCTTGGAGACGTGCTGTTCCAGGTGTACTTCCTCGCGCTCCTGCTCGAGGAGCGCGGCCAGGGGAGCCTGGCCGAGGTGGCCGACCACTGCCGCGAGAAGCTGATCCGGCGCCACCCGCACGTGTTCGGCGACAGGGCGGCCGAGACGGCCGGCGACGTGGTGCGCAACTGGAACCAGATCAAGCGCGACGACGAGCGCGGCGGCGAGATCTTTGGTGAGATCCCGGAGACGCTGCCGTCCACGCTGTACGCCAAGAAGGTGCTGAAGCGCGCGGCCGACGCAGGCCACGAGCTCAGTCCCGGCGACCGGCTGCTCGCCGCGGTGAAGGAAGTGGTGGACAGCGGCGAGGATCCCGAGCTCGCCCTGCGCCGGGCGGCGGACGAGTACAGACAACAGGTGGAGGCACAGTGAGCGGCATCGAAATGGTCCACGGTCGTCAGATCCTCGACTCGCGAGGCAACCCGACCGTCGAGGTCGACGTGCTCCTGAAGTCGGGCGCCGCCGGCCGTGCGGCCGTGCCGTCCGGGGCGTCAACCGGCGAGTTCGAGGCCGTGGAGCTGCGGGACGGCGGCGAACGGTGGGCCGGCAAGGGCGTCTCCCAGGCCGTGTCCAACGTCAACGGCGAGCTGGCCGAGGCCGTGGGCGGCATGGACCCCGCCGACCAGGAGGCCCTCGACCGGGCGATGATCGAGCTGGACGGCACGCCCAACAAGGGGAGGCTCGGGGCCAACGCGATCCTCGGCGTGTCGCTCGCCGCCGCCAAGGCGGCCGCGGCCGAGGCCGGCCGGCCGCTGTGGAAATACCTTGGGGGCGAGTCGGCGCACCTGCTGCCGGTCCCGATGATGAATGTGCTGAACGGCGGCGCGCACGCCGACAACAAGGTCGACTTCCAGGAGTTCATGGTCGTGCCGGTGGGGGCGCCGACCTTCTCGGAGGCGCTCCGGATGGGCGACGAGGTGTTCCACGCGCTGAAGCGGACGCTCCACGACCAGGGCCTCTCGACCGCCGTGGGCGACGAGGGCGGATTCGCGCCCGACCTCGACTCGAACGAGGCGGCGCTGAAGGCGCTCATGAGCGGCATCGAGGCAGCGGGCCTCGTGCCGGGCGATGACGTGGCGATCGCGCTGGACCCGGCCACCAGCGAGATCTTCGAGAACGGCTCGTACGAGCTGGCGCACGAGGGCAGGTCACTCGCGTCGGCTGAGCTCGTGGACTACTGGAGCGACATCTGCTCTCGATATCCGGTCATCTCGATAGAGGACGGCCTCGACGAGGAGGACTGGGACGGCTGGAAGCTCCTCACCGAGGAGCTCGGCGACCGCGTCCAGCTCGTCGGCGACGACCTGTTCGTGACCAACACCGAGCGGCTCCGGCGCGGCATCGAGTTAGGCGCCGCCAACTCGATCCTGATCAAGGTCAACCAGATCGGGACGCTGTCGGAGACCCTCGCCGCCATCAGGATGGCCGCGGAGGCGGGCTACACCGCGGTCATGTCGCACCGCTCGGGCGAGACCGAGGACACCACGATCGCCGACCTGGCGGTGGCCACGGGCTGCGGCCAGATCAAGACCGGCGCGCCGTCGCGCTCGGACCGCGTGGCCAAGTACAACCAGCTGCTCAGGATCGAGGAGGCGCTCGGCGCCGACGCGGCCTACGGCAGGTTCTCGATCACGTAGGAGCGCTCTCCCACGCGCACCATCCCGAGCCGGCGTGCCTCGCGCTCGAGGGCGCCGGGGTCGCGCAGGGCCCGCAGGCGGCTCTGAAGCCGCTTCTTCTGGCCGGTCAGCTGCGTCAGCTCCTGCTTCTGGCGCCCGGCGGTGCCCGACTGCTGGAGCCAGTGCCGGGCCGGGGAGAGATAGGACAGCACGATCACGACCAGCGTGATCAGCAGGGCGACGCGCCCGAGGCGGTCCCAGCGGATTCCGGAGCGGCGGCGAGCGGCGGGCACACGACCGCCTTCGCCGCGGCCCGCGTAAGTCCTACTCGCTACTCAGGCTTCTGGTGCTTCTCTCGCGGCTGGCCGCCCGCGAAGTCCTTCGCCTCGCGCACGTAGCGGGCGAACGCGGCGTCCACCACGCTGGCGGAGTCGGTGCCCGCCCGGTTCCTGCTTGCGATCTCGATCGCCCAGTCGGTGTCCTGCGCGTACAGCTCGGCGAGCTCGTCGACCACGAAGCTCGAGCCCAGCCGGCGCCGCAGCGCCTCCACGACCACGTCGGCCGCCGCCTGGAGGTCGGCCTGGGCCGGCTCGGGGGCATTCGCGATGCGGCGCTCGCCCTCTTGCCACTGGTAGAGAGCGTTCTCGACGGCGTAGGCCACGTCAGTCCTCGGCGTCCTGGTCGCCGGCGTCCTCGCCGGCTTCCTCGCCGGCGCGGCTGATGACGATCCGGTCGGGCTCGATCGTCACCGTCACCAGGCGGTGCCCCGCCCAGTGCTCCGCGTAGGTCGGGTCGTCCTGCACCGCGGGGTCGAGCCACAGGCCGTAGCCCTCCTCGCCGTGGTCGAACGTGCCCTCGAGCGGCTTGGGCTTGCGGGCGCGACTCCGTCCGCGCCCGCCGCGGCGCCCGCGGCGGCGGCGCTTGGGACGGTCGTCGCCCTCGCCATCGCCCTCAGCGTCGCCCTCGGCATCCTCGCCGTCCTCGTCGTCGCCCGTGTCCTCGTCACCCGTCTCCGCCTCGGCCTGGCGCTCCGCCTCGAGCGCCTCGGCCACCAGGGCGTCGTCCTCGGCGCGCAAGTCCAGCTCGTCCGCTTCGGCGCCGGGCACGAAGGCCTCGCCGTCGCCGCCGTCGGCCGGCGCAAGCTCGTGATCCCGCTTGAACGAGCGAATGTCGCCCACGGAGACGTCGAGCTGGTGGGCGATCCAGGCGTCGGTGCGGCCCTGCCGCACCCACGTGCGGATCTGGTTGAGCTGGGGCTTCAGTGATCTACGTGGCAAACGGCGCCGGAGACTACCAACGGTTGCCCATTGAACCCAGCGGGCAAGCTTGCTTTATTGCGTACCCACATTCCTTCGGCAGGGGGAGACGTCAGGGCGTGCTCGTTCTCACTCGAAAGAGCAACCAGAGCATCATGATCGGAGACAACATCGAAATTTCGGTGTTGGCCGTTATGGGCGAAAAGGTCAGAATCGGGATTGAAGCGCCTCGCTCGATCCCGGTCTTCCGGCGTGAGGTCTACGTCGAGATCCAGGAGGAGGGAGACGACACGGACGACCCGCCCGACGTCGAGGGAGCGCTTCAGCAGCTCCGCGACACCGGCTAGGGGCTAGCCGGCGAGCATCGCGAGCGTCTCGAACATCACCACGGTCACGATGACCGCGGTGACGACGATCGCCAGCGTGAGGAAAGCGAAGCGGAACGAGCCCTGCTTGCGGGTGCGCTCGATGCGGCGCACTCGGGAGCGCTGTGCGGACTCCTTGCGGAGCCGCTCGCGGCGGACGATCGACTCGGCCGCTTCCTCACGGAAGGCCTCCTCGAACTGCGCGAGTGACTGCCTCATGCGCATGCTCGGCGGAAGGCTACCAGCGTTATTGCGAGCCAAGGCGCGCTTCGAGCGCACTTGTAGCAAAGAGCTCATGCGGTGGCGTGCTCCCGCGCCGCCTCCCGGTACACCTGCACGAAGTGCAGGTACTTCTCGGCGATCTGGCCGACCGCGTCCTCACGTTCGAGAGTCCCGTCGAGGGAGCCCTTGAGGGCGTCCCACCAGATCGTGCGTCCGATGGCGAAGCCGGCGTAGCCCTCCACCGGGGCCCCTTGGCGGAGCCAGTGCGCGACCTTGTCGTCGTTCGCGCCGCGGCCCAGCACCACGCAGATCACGCCGTCGCGGCCGTCGCGCCTCGCGGTCCGGGAGATCCGCTCGCAGTCCTCCTGCGTGTCGATCCCCTCGATCTTCCACACGTCCGCCTCGATGCCGGCCTCCTGAAACTCGACGATCGCGCGCCGCATCAGCTCCGGGCGCAGCTCCGCGTCGTAGCGCTCCTCGTCGCCGCCCACCTGCTCCAGCTGGTGCTCCTCGCCGGGCACGAGCAGCTCGAACAGGAACTTCCGGTCGTGCTCGTGGAGCCAGTCGGCGAGCCGCTTCAGCCGCTCGGACTGGCGGCTGTTCATCTCGGCGTCGCCCTCAGGGTTGTAGCGCACCAGCACCTTCGAGAAGTCGGGGTCGAACTTCTCGATGTGGGCGCCGAAGTCGTCGCCGTACTCGAAGTCGAACTCGTTCTGACCCGACTTCTCGACCGGCATGGCGAGCAGGAGACCGTTCTGCTTCGCCTGCTCGGGGACGCCCTTCGGCACGCCGAACTGCTCGTCCACGAGGCAGCCGGTGGCGTGCGGGTCCACGCCGCCCTCGGTCGCCTTCAGGAGCCCCTCGAAGATCAGATGCTTCGCGTCGGCGATCCGCTCGGTCTGCTCGGGCGTGGGATCGCCCTCGATTCCGAACATCTTCTTCTGGAACGAGCCGCGGTGATCGAAGGCGAGTATGTACAGCTTTCCGTTGTAGCCGAGGGTCATACGTGGGTTATACCCTCCGCGCCCTATGGAGCACGCTTTCACGGGCCCCTCGTACACCCTTGGGATCGAGGAGGAGCTCATGATCGTGGACGAGGAGACGCTCGACCTCTCGAACTCGATCGAGCGCCTCCTGGCCGATCTCAACGACGTCCCGACCGACGGCGAGGTGAAGCCGGAGCTCATGGAGGGCGTCTGCGAGATCGCCACGACGCCCGTGAAGAACACGGTGGAGGCGGGGGCGCAGCTGCGCGCCCTCCGGCGGACGGTCAACCAGGTGGCCCAGCAGCACGGGCTCGCGATCGGCTCGGCCGGCACGCACCCGTTCGCGCTCTGGGAGGACCAGCGGATCGTCGCCCGGCCGCGCTACCGGGACCTGATCTCGGGGCTCCAGTTCGTGGCGCGCCAGGAGATCATCTTCGGCATCCACGTCCACGTGGGCGTGGACGACCCGGACAAGGCGATCCACGTGACGAACGGGATGCGCGTGCACGCTCCGCTGCTGCTCGCGCTGTCGGGCAACTCCCCCTTTTGGCGCGGCGACGTCACGGGCCTCGACTCCACCCGCACGCCGGTGTTCCGGGCGTTCCCGCGCGTGGGCATCCCGCCCCGCTACGACGACTTCGCCGACTGGGCCCGCCGCATCCAGTTCATGGTCGATACGAAGGTGATCGGCGACTACACGTACCTCTGGTACGACGTGCGCCCGCACCCGAACTTCGGCACCGTCGAGGTGCGCGTGATGGACTCGCAGACGCGCGTCGAGCAGACGCTCGCGCTCGCCGCGTTGGTGCAGGCGATGGTGAAGGAGCTGTGCGAGCACTTCGACAGCGGAGAGGAGCTGTCGCGCTATCCCTACGAGATGCTGGACGAGAACAAGTGGCTGGCGGCCCGGCACGGCCTCGGCGCGCAGCTCGTGGACCTGCCGAAGCAGGAGCGTGTGCCGGTCCCCGAGCTCACGCGCCGGGTCATGGAGCGGCTCCGCCCGCACGCGGAGGAGCTGGGCTCGGAGGCGGACTTCGACTGTCTCGAGGACATCCTCGACAAGGGGAACGGGGCGGCGCGGCAGCGCACGGTCTACGACGCCAATCACGACCTCCGCGAGGTGGTTCGCGAGATCCTCGATGCAACCGTGCCCGAGACGGCCGAGGCGACCGGCGAGTAACCACCGGACCGGCTCCGCTCGCCGGGTACTCTGAGGGAGACCGTGTCGCAGCCCGACCTGTTCGTCGTATGCAAGAACTGCGGCTCCGAGGTGAGTCCGTACGTGACCGAGTGCCCGTACTGCGGGCAGCGGGTCCGTAAGCGCGCGCCGAAGATCGACCGCTCGACCGGCGAGCCCTCTCAGAAACGGCGCCGCCGCGCGCGGAAGCTGCCGCGCCTGCGGGCGGACGAGATCGCGGGAATCGCTCCGGACACGCGCCCGTACGCGACGTTCGGCCTGATCCTCGTCTGCGTGATCGCCGTGCTGGTCGACGCCGCCAAGACCACCGGCCCCGACCTGGGCTACCTGGTCGTGTCCGACACGCTGCCGGCGAAGTTCGTGGGCCACGACGAGGTGTGGCGCTGGTTCACAACGCCCTTCCTGCATGGCGACCAGCTCGGCTACGCGTTCGTCGCGCTCGTGCCCGTCGGGATCTTCGGCACGCTGCTCGAGCGCCGCTTCGGCCCGGTGGCGGTCGTGCTCACGTTCATCCTCGCCGGTGCGGCGGGCGCGGGCCTGGCCGCGACGCTCGAGACGCCGCCGCTGCTCTCCGATGCCCAGGCCTGGAACGTGATGGGCGCGAACGGCGCGGCGCTCGGCCTCCTGTGCGCCTGGCTGGTGGACGACCGGCTCGCGGCGCGCCGCGGCGAGGACCGCGAGAACGACCTGCTCGGCGTCTACATGATCGCCGCGGTGCTGGTGCTGCTGTCGCTGACGACGATCGAGGCCAACATCGGCGCCGCCGTCGGCGGCGCGCTCGCCGGCTCGGTCATCGGGCTGATCCTGCCGCGGGTCACCAGGCGCGCCTGATGCTCTCGGACGAGCAGGTGGAGGCGGCGGTACGGGCGCTGTCCGATCCGGAGCGGTTCGAGGGAGCCGAGCGGCTCGTGTCGGAGGCCGCGCCGCAGCTCCAGCTCGTGCTCGCTCACGCGCTCGAGCAGGGCGGCTGGTTCGGCCCCGCGCACCAGTCCGAGGTCCGCTCAGCGGCCGCGGAGCCCGACGAGGACGCCCGCGTCACCCGAATCGAGACACTGCTTGCCGAGGAGACCCGGATGGGGATGCTCGTAGGCGTGGCCGTGGGCTGGCAGCTCGCGGCCGAGTTGGGACACCCGAACGACACCGAAGGAGACTGAAACGTGGAAATCCGCTTCCTGGGCCATGCCTGCTTCGAGCTGACGGACGGCGACACGCGCGTGCTCGTCGACCCGTTCCTCACCGGCAATCCGAAGGCGGCGGCGGAGGCGTCGGAGCTCGAGCCCACCCACATCTTCCTGACGCACGGCCATTCGGACCACTACGGCGACATCGTCGACATCGGCAAGCGCACCGGCGCCCAGGTGGTGGCAATCGTCGAGGTGGCGGGCGAGCTCGGGGAGCAGGGGCTCGAGAACGTGGCCGACCCGAACATCGGCGGCACCATCGAGTTCGACGGGGGATGGGTGCGCCTGACCCCGGCCTGGCACACCGGCACGACGCCGAACGGGCAGGTCCACACGCCGGCCGGGCTCGTGATCAACCTCGGCGGCAAGACCGTCTACCACGTGGGCGACACCGCGCTGTTCTCGGACATCCGGCTCGCCGGGGAGCGCGACCAGCTCGACGCGGCGATCGTGTGCATAGGTGGGCACTACACGATGGACCGCCATGACGCGGCCATCGCGTGCGAGTGGATCGGCGCACCCGTCGTGATCCCGTGCCACTACGACACGTTCCCGCCGATCGAGACCGACGCCCAGGCGTTCAAGTCGGACGTGGAGGAGCGGACCGGCGGGAAGACCACCGTCGAGGTGCTCGAGCCGGGAGGGACGTTCTCGCTCTAGCGGCGCTACCGCGGATCCTGCGCGCCGCGCGAGAACCACACGGGACGGTCCTTCCAGTCGTGCGCGACGAGGGCCGCGCCGAAGGCGGCCAGGATGATCCCGGTCGCGCCGTGGTGGACCCGCTGGCCGCAGATCCAGACGCGTCGCCGCGTCAGGTCTACGCCCACCAGCCGATTACCGTGTGTCCAGGGACCCCGCATGTGTGACTCCTCACTAGCCAGTATCGACATTTGCAGGCAAAAATCCAGACGGAAATTGGTCGCAGCAGGCCTGCTTGCAGTCGTGCTCGCCGCGGCCGGCTGTGGGAGCGACGACGAGCCCGCGGCCACGACCCCCACCGCGACCACGGAGACGGAGACGGAGCCGACCGCCACCATGAGCACGCCGGAGGAGACGCCCACCGAGACGGCGCCCGCGGAAACGGTGCCCGGGACCGGAACGGGCACCTCGCCCGAGGACACGCCGGGCGGCGCGGGCGACGAGGAGCCCGCGCGGACGCTCGCGCTGTTCACGGCGCGCGCCGGCCAGATCAGGCCGCGGCTCGTGCGCGTGCCCGCGTTCATCTCGGTGCAGATCGAGCTGCGCTCCGCCGACGGCGCCGCCTACGCGCTCCGCTTCGGTGACACCACCATCAGGGCGGGCGGTCAGATCAACTCGACCTCGACGACGATCGACGGCCTGCGCCCGGGCGAATCGATCGTG
The DNA here is from genome assembly GCA_040509835.1 of Thermoleophilaceae bacterium. Taxonomy (GTDB): domain Bacteria; phylum Actinomycetota; class Thermoleophilia; order Solirubrobacterales; family Thermoleophilaceae; genus JACVRW01. The sequence continues at coordinate 6,920 of JBEVKE010000018.1, read as the reverse complement.
GGCGTGCCCCAGGGCGCCGGGAACAAGGTGCGCATCTCGGCCACGGCCGAGCCCGGCCCGTAGGAATGGACATCCGCCCGGCGCGAGCCGAGGACGCCGCCAAGGTCACGGAGATCTACAACGCCGGCATCCGCGAGCGGACCTCGACGTTCGAGACGCGCGAGCGGGAGCCGGAAGAGATCGCCGAGCGCATCGGCGTCCAGCGGCACCCGTTCCTCGTGGCGGAGCTCGACGGCCGGATCGCCGGGTGGGCGGCGACGTCGGACTACAGCGGGCGCGACGTCTACGCGGGCGTCGCCGAGTGCAGCGTGTACGTCGACCCCGCGTTCCGCGGGCGCGGCCTGGGCACCGCGCTCCTCGCATCGCTTGCGGACGAGGCCGCGCGCCGGGGCTTCCACAAGCTGATCGGGAAGCTGTTCGCGACGAACGAGGCGAGCATGAGGCTGGTCGCGCGGAACGGCTTTCGCACCGTCGGAATGCACCTTCGGCACGGGAGCCTCGATGGCGAATGGCGCGACGTGATCTTGGTCGAGCGGTGTTTGGCTGGCCAGCCAACCATGGGGTAATCTGCGCTCCATGAGCGAGACGGCGAGCGATCGGATCCTGCGCGACGACTTCCAGGCGACCAGCGACCCGGCCGTGATGGAGTCGGCCGATCGCGGCGAGGTCAACCTGCTCAGCTACGCGCAGCTGTACGACCTCTGGGAGCGCCAGCAGTGGGCCACCCAGGACATCGACTTCACTCAGGACCGGATCGACTGGCACGAGCGCATCCCGGAGGAGGAGCGCTTCCAGCGGATGTACGGCCTCAGCTCGTTCTTCATCGGCGAGCAGAAGGTGGCCGAGGAGCTAGGTCCGATGATGCGCGCAGCGCCGACCGAGGAGATGCGCATCTTCCTCTGCACGCAGATCGCCGACGAGGCGCGGCACGTGCGCTTCTTCAACCGTTTCTACGAGGAGGTCGGCGTGCTCGAGGCCGACTCCCTCCAGGGCCGGCTCGCCGAGACCAGCGAGCACGTGAACCCGGAGTTCGACGAGCTCTTCGACGGGATGCTGAAGAGCCGGGTGGACCGCCTCGCCCGCCAGCCCGAGGACCTCGAGATGCTCGTGGAGGCGGTGACGCTCTACCACATGGTCATCGAGGGGATGCTGGCCCTCACGGGCCAGCACTTCATCCTGCAGTACAACGAGGAGCAGGGCACGCTCCCCGGCTTCGTGGAGGGCTTCAACAAGATCGCCCGCGACGAGCACCGGCACGTGGCCTTCGGGGCCCGCTTCCTCCGCGACATGGCCCAGGCCGACACCCGGTACGGCGAGGCCATCACGCGCGTCCTCGCGGAGGTGGCGCCGATCGCCGACGCCGTCCTGCGCCCCAAGTGGTACGTGGAGGGGGAGACCGAGCTGTTCGGCACCGACCTCGAGGAGACCCGCGCCTTCGCGGCCAAGGCGCTGGAGCGCCGCCTCAAGGTGATCGGCCTGGCGCCGGTCGCCTAGAGCGCTTAGAACATCCGCCCGCCCACGGGCACATCGTGGGTCGGGCGCAGCAGGATCACGTTGCCGTCCTCGTCGGGCACTCCGAGGGTGAGCACCTCGGACATGAACGGCCCGATCTGGCGCGGCGGGAAGTTCACGACCGCCACCACGAGCGAGCCCTCGAGCTCCTCACGCGTGTAGTTGGTGATCTGGGCAGAGGAGCGCTTCTCACCCAACTCCGGTCCGAAGTCGATGAAGAGCTTCCAGGCAGGGTTGCGAGCTTCCGGAAAGTCCTCGACGCGAGACACCCGGCCGACACGGATGTCGACCTTGAGAAAGTCCTCGAAGTCGATCAAGGGGACGGAGGAGGCGGCGGAGGCGGCGCTGGGTTGGTCGTGCCTCCGGGCTCGCCCGCGGGCGGCGCCGGTGGAGGCGTTCCGCCGGTTCCGGTGCCGGGCTCGGCGGGCTGCGGCGCGCCGGGCTCGGTGGGCTCGCCGGGCGGCGCGGGCGGCTCGGCAGGATCCTCGTCGCGCGGCGGGAGGGTCACCGTCGAGCCGTCCTCCTGCACCGGCTGTGCCGGCGGTGGCGGCTCGACCGCGGGTGCCGGCGCAGGCGCAGGCGCCGGAGCGGGCGCCACCGGCACCGCCGCCTCGATCGCGGCCGGCTTGGGCGCCGGGGCCGGGGCGACGACCCGGTGCACGGTTGGCCTGACCCTGGCCGGACGGGCCGGGGGAACGATCGGCGCGGGCGAGGGCGCGACGGCGACCTGGGCCGGCGGCTGGCGTTCGCTCACGTGCTGTACTTCGACGGCGCCGGCCGTGACGATCACGGCGGCGGCCACGCCGGCGGCGGCCTTGGAGGCGAGCGTCGAGACGCCGGCTGACACGGCGCCGGAGGCGGTGATCCCACCGGCGGCAGTCATCGCCACGCCTGCCACGCCGCCGCTACCGGCGGCGGCGCCCCCGCTCGCCGCGGCGCCCGCCGCGGAGGCCCCGCCCATTCCGGCCTTCGCCAGCCACAGCTTCTTGAAGAACACGAGCGGCCCGAGCGGATACACGGCCGCCAGCGCTCGCGTCGTCTTTCGCAGCTCGGCCCGGAACGTGGTGCAGCGATCGCAGGTCTTCAGGTGGCGGCGGAGCGGAGCCGTCGTGCGTGTGAGCCCCTCGGCCACCTGGCCGAGCTCGAGCCTCACCTCGTCACAGGTGAGGAGCCGCGCCTCGGCCGCCTCGGCGAGCGATACGCGTGCGCGCACCAGCAGCGACTTCACGCTCGGCACGGTCGTGTCCATCGCCTCGGCGATCTGGTCGTACGAGAGCGCGTCGATCTCACGCAGCAGCAGCGCGGTGCGCTGGGTCTCGGGCAGCTCGCCCACGTCGGTCACGATCTGGCGGAACTCCTCGCGCTTGTGCACCGTGTCCGCAGTGCTGATGCCGCCGTCGCGCTCGAACACATCCATCGAGTCCTGCCCCGCGGGCCGCGGCCGGCGCAGGTGGTTCAGCGACCGGTTCCGCGCGATCCGGTACAGCCACGGGCGGGCGTTGATCGGGCGGTCGTCCGCGCGGATCGCGTTGAACGCGGCCGTGAAGACCTCCTGCAGCACGTCCTCGGCGTCCTCCCTCGAGCCGAGCATGTGGCGGCAGAAGGCGAGCAGGCGCGGCTGGTAGCGCTGGACGAGCGCCTCGAAGGCGCCCTGGTGGCCGCGGCGCGTGAGCGCGATCAGCCGCTCGTCGCTCTGAAGCCGGAGGAGGGGCGAGCGCCCCGCAAGGGCGGGCAACGCGGACGGGTGTCGGAGAGCGGAAGCTTCCATGCGGCATCCGTGGGGCCACGTGTGCCCCTAGAAGGGGACACCGTAGCACCGGAAAAGTTGCGCTCAGGAGCTCCTGCGCAGCTCCTCGAGGCGGTGGTGGGCGAGCGCCACGGCCATCGATCCCTCGCCCACGGCACCCCCGACGCGCTTCACGGACCCGTGGCGCACGTCGCCCGCGGCGAACACGCCCGGGATGCTCGTCTCGAGCGCGAGCGGGTCGCGATCGAGCGGCCAGTCGTCCGGCCGCCTCCCCTTGTCGAGCAGGTCGGGTCCGGTGAGGATGAAGCCCTTGCTGTCGGTCTGCACTCCGCTCGATGGCGCCCAGCCGGTGCGCGGCACGCCGCCGATGCAGAGGAACATCGCCGAGACCGGCACCGTCTCGGGTGCGGAGTCGGCCGACTCGATCGTGACCGCGCCGAGCCGCCCCGCCTGCTCGTGCACGGCGGTCACCTGGCTGCGAAGTCTGACCTCGATCAGATCCTGCGCCTCGATCCGCTCGACGAGATAGCCCGACATCGACTTGGCGAGATTGTCGCCCCGCACCACCTGGGTGACCCGGGCCCCGGCGCTCGCCAGGTTCATGACGGCCTGGCCCGCCGAGTTGCCGGCGCCCACCACGACGACGTGCTCGCCCGCGCACTGCACGGCCTCGCTGCGCCCCGCGCCGTAGTACACACCGTGCCCCAGCAGCTCCTCGACGCCGTCGAGCTCGAGCCTGCGCCACTCCATCCCGGGCGCGACGATCACGATGTCGGAGGTGAGCTCGTCGCCGCTCGCGAGCTCCGCCATCGGCATCTCCCCTGGCTGCAGGTGGCCGCGCACCACGCCGTTGAGCAGCAGGAGCTCGGCACCGAAGCGCTCGGCCTGACGGCCGGCGAGCCGTGCGAGCTCTGCCCCGCCGATGGGGTCTACGAAGCCGAAGAAGTTCTCGATAGCCGACGTGTAGGACGCCTGGCCGCCAGGCACGTCCGCCTCGGCCACAGCAGTGGACAGCCCGTCCGACGCCCCATACACCGCCGCCGCCAGGCCGGCCGGTCCCGCGCCCACGATGAAGAGGTCGTAGTGCTCCCGATCGGGGTGTGCGTGGACACCCCAGGCGCCGGCGAGGCCCTCGATGGTCGCGCCCACGTGAACGGTGTCGCCGTCCACGACCACTGGCAGCGCCGCCCCGCCTGCACCTGCCTCGGCGAGCACCGCATCGGCCTGGGGCGTGCCCGCCTCGAAGAAGTCGTGCGGCTGCGCCGTGCGCGTGAGGAAGTCGCGCAGGCGATAGTCCTCGGAGTCGAGCCGTCGGCCGACGACCTTGAGGGGTGGACGAGGTGGCATGGATGCCCGGGGTGGGATTCGAACCCACACGCCCTCGCGGGCAGTCGGGTTTAAGCCGACCGCGTCTGACCGAGTTCCGCCACCCGGGCGCGACTAAGCCTACGCGTGGACGCCGTCGTGGAGATTCCCTTGACACTGTAGACATCCTGAGTAAGCTGATTCCATGGCGCGCCTGGCCCTAGCGGCCTCCGCCGTGGCCTTTCTCGCGCTCTTTCCGGCGCCGGCGCTCGCGCAGTTCTACGGCCCGTTCCCGCCGCCTGCCGAGGACTACGGCGCGGGCATCACCGTCTCGGGGGCCGGCTTCGCGCCGCTCGGCCACCGAGACCGCGCCACCGCCCGCGCGGTCGGCGACGCGCGGAGGCGCGCGGATGCGATCGCCACCGCCCTCGGCGTCTCGGCCGGCGAGGCGCGTGCCATCGAGCTGATCACCCCGTTCGACCCGCGGCCGGCGTGCGTCAACAGGCACACCCGCCGCTGCGCGCCGATGGACGCGGTGTCGGCCGTGGTCACGTTCGCGATCGCCGGCGGGCCGACCTCGGACGAGGACGCGCGCGAGGTGGAGGGCACAGGGACCGCGTTCTCGCGCATCCAGGTCGAGCGTCAGACGAGCCCGGCGATCAGGCACGCCTTCCGCGCCACCCGCCTGGCGGTGACGCCGGACGCCGCGCGGACGGCGCGCGCGAATGCCGAGGCGGCGGGGAGCGCCGCCGGCATCGAGCTCGGGCAGGTGTTCTCCGTCGTCGAGCCGTCGACGGCCGGCTACGGGTACGACCCGTCGCTCGGAAGCTTCGGCCCGGGCCAGTTCTGCGGGACCATCCGGCGCGTGATCGGGCGGCGCGATCCCGACACGGGCCACTTCCGCATCATCCGGCGCGAGCGCATCCGGCGCTGTTACAAGCCGGCGGCCGCGGTGCGTCTCAACCTGACCTACCTGGGCGCCTGACACCCGACGGCACGGCGTGCGCCGGGCCGGCTCGGGTATACAAGGGGCCGTGGCCAAGATCCTGTTCATCCCCGTCTCGATCGCGACCGGCCTCGCGGCCGGATTCCTCGGGAAGAAGCTCTTCGACGGGCTCTGGGGCGTGATCGACGACCAGGAGCCGCCCGACTCGAAGCACCGCGACGTCTCGTGGGGCAGGCTGCTGCTCGCGGGCGCGATCCAGGGCGCGATCTTCCGCGCGGTGAAGGAGGCCACCGACCACGCGTCGCGGCGCGCCTTCTACCGGACCACCGGTACCTGGCCGGGCGAGACTCACCCCGATCACGAGTAGCCGCACCGGTTCTCAGGCATAGCCCTCGTCAACAGGGGGCATAGCAGGGGGCGCAAGAACCGGCGCATCCGTGCGTTTACGAATGTAAGAGTTCAAGGCTGAGCTCTTTTCCGGCTTGGGAGCCTCGCCAATGGGAGGGCGAGGGGCTGGGAAGACGCGAGAGGAGTAGGGGATTAGGTGCGATCGCTGAGCGCTATCGGACGCGTGGCCGCTGTCGGCGCGCTCGTGGCTGCGATTGTGCTCGTGGGCCTGATCCTGTTCGCGGGCGGCGGCGTGGGCGGCTACACCGTCAAGGCTCGCTTCCTGAACGCCGGCCAGCTCGTGAAGGGCAATCCCGTGCAGGTGGGCGGCGTCCCGGTCGGCTCCGTGAAGGGCATCAAGATCACGGACGACGGCGCCGCCGAGATCACCCTCTCGATCGACGGCGACCACTCTCCGCTTCGCCGGGGCACCCGCGCCGAGATCCGCCAGTTCTCCCAGTCCGGGCTGGCGAACCGGTACGTCGACCTCTCACTGCCTCCCGACACCGACGAGAAGATCCCGGACGGCGGCGTCATCGACACCGACAAGACCGTCACCCAGGTCGATCTCGACGAGCTCTACAACACCCTCGACGCGCCGACGCGAAAGGCACTCCAGGGCTTCTTCAAGGGCTCCGCGGACCAGTGGCGCGACATGTCCGACGAGGCGAACGTCGGGTTCGAGTACCTGAACCCGGCCCTGTCCACCTCCCGCCGCCTCTTCAACGAGCTCACGAAGGACACCCCGCTCCTCCAGCGCTTCCTCGTGGACAGCTCGCAGATGGTCACGGCGCTCGCGGAGCGCCGCGACGACCTCGCGAGCCTGGTCGGGAACCTGAACGACACGACGCGCGCGCTCGGCAGCCAGAAGGAGGCGCTCGCCGAGTCGATCGGCCGGCTCCCGCCGTTCATGCGCCGCGCCAACACGACGTTCGTGAATCTCAGATCGACCCTCGACGCGGTCGACCCGCTCGTCGAGGCCTCGAAGCCGGTGGCGAAGCGCCTCGGGCCCTTCCTCTCGCA
>JBEVKE010000017.1:0-21885 GCA_040509835.1 Thermoleophilaceae bacterium | reverse complement strand
CGCACGCGCGGGTCGGCGATGACCCACTCGATCTGCTCGTTGGTCGCGTAGATGTTCTCGTACGCGCCCTGCGGGAAGCCGGCCTCGTTGAAGATTTCCTGGATCGCGGCGGCGGACTCCGGGCACTGCGGCGCGTGCTTGAGGAGGATCGTGTTGCCGATCACGAGGTTCGGACCCGCGAACCGGGCGACCTGGTAGTACGGGAAGTTCCAGGGCATGATCCCGAGCAGCGCGCCGAGCGAGCTCTTGCGCACGACCGCCGAGCCCTCACCCGCGAGCAGCTTGATCGGCTCGTCAGCCATGAGCTCCTCGGCGTTGTCGGCGTAGTAGCCGTAGATGTCGCCACAGAAGTCGATCTCGCCGAGGGCCTGCTCGATCGGCTTGCCCATCTCGCGCACGATGATCTTCGCGAGCTCCTCGCGGCGCTCGACATGCAGTTCGCCGACTCGGCGGACGAGCGCAGCGCGGTCGGCGACACTCGTGCTCTGGGACCACGTCGAGTGCGCCTCGTCGGCGCGGCCGATTGCGGCGCGCAGCTCGTCGTCGGTCATTTCGTCGTACTCCTTGACCGTCTCGCCGGTCGCGGGGTTGACAACCGCATACATGCTCATTGCGAATCCTTCCCTAGCACCAAGTTGATGATCGTCGATGAGACGTTACGGGTCCACCAAGTGTCCCGGAAGCAGAAGCCCCGCGTCAGCGGGGTCTTCCGGAGTAGCAGGGGGCCGATATGTCCGCGGGAGCGACCCGCGGATTGCCCGCCGGTCGTCCTCCGCTGCGCTTACCGGAGGGGCTGGGCTTCGAGGCCTACCGCACCCAGAGCGGGTCGATCCTAGGCTGGCTGGTGGCGTCCAGCGTGAAGTGGCCGGTGCGTCGGGAAAGCAGCTCGACGGCGGCGGTGCTGACCAGCGGGACCCATGCGGCCTGATCGACAGCGCGGCGATCCGCCCGAGCCCACACTCTCTGCGCGCCGGGCGGATCGGTGATCTGTAGCGCCTGGGCCCGCGCGACGATTCGATCGAAGCGGGCGTCACAGAACCCGCCGCCATTTGTAGTCCTGGGATCGTGCGGCCGGTAGTTCGAGCAGGCGAGGAGGACCTCCAGGAATTGGCCAGGCGAGGGATAGTCGGCGATCCACTCGCCGGAGCTCATGTTCCAGCCCCCTTGCGTATCCCTGATGCGTGCCCCGTACTCCAGGTTTCCGACGACAGCGACCCGCGGGCGGTAGCCGATCCTCCGCAGCGCGGCGGCCAGCACGGTCGCCTCCGGGGCTCGTTCGCTCACGTCGGACACGTGGGTCAAGTATTCGACGGTCGCCCCTGCCGTTCCGGACGCCTTGACGAGAGAGCGCGCGCGGCGCAGGTCGGGTCCGTGCCAGTGCCCGTCGAAGGGGCGGCGAGTCCAGGGGCAATAAGCGTCGTATCCGGGGAAGCTCGGCGGCAGAACCTGACACGTGGGTGTGGACAGGCGCCTGCCGCCGAGGCGCTTCGCGATCGCCGTTCGGTCGATCGCGAGGTTGACGGCCCGCCGCGCGCGGACGTCGTCGAACGGCGGGCGCCGTACGTTGAACGAGAGGAACCTCGTGTGCGGCTGAGCGTGCACGCGTAGCTGGGATGGAAAGCGGGTGGCTAGTTCCCCGATGTCCGCTGACGCGACCTCCAGCGCCAGGTCGGCGTCGCCGCGGAGCACGGACCTGACCCGAGCGATCGGGTCGTCGTTCATTCGGATGTCGATGCGGTCCGCGTAGCCGTCCGGCTGAGCGGCGTGCGACCACTCGCGGAAGCGCTCGTTGCGCACCAAGAGGAGCCGTCGCCCGGGGACGAAGCGGCCCACGCGATACGGACCGGTTCCGGGAACCGGCGTGCGCGCGAGCTCACCTTTCGGCGTTCCGGGCGGCGCCGGCCGGGCCCCTGTCTGCGTCAGCTTGAACAGCAGCTCCGGATCCGGCCGAGCGAGGTGAAACACGACAGTGCCTGCTCTGTCGTCCGTTACCACGCCCGCCCGGAGGTCGCAGCGGGCGGGTGCCCGCGCGCAAGAGCCAGCTCCGCGCAGGCTCGAGTACAAGCCGGCCGCGTCACTATGAGTCGCATACAGGCGCTCGAACTGGCGCCGGAAGTCCGACGCCCGGACCGGAACGCCGGTGGAGTAGCGCGGTCCGGGGCGAAGCCGGAAGCTGTACGTGAGGCCGCCGTCAGTGGGCTGAGGGACGGCAGAGGCCAGGTCGGGCACGAGTTGCGCCGCTCCGGACGCCTCCACGATCTCGATCAGCCCATCGCCTGTGGCCTGCCAGATTCCGGGATGCACGTCGTAGGGGACAGCGGGGTCGAGCACGTCGATCTCGCCGTATTCGACGCGAAGCGTGCCCCCGCGGTGTTCTCGGCCCGTTGGGGCGCCCGCTGCCACCCAGGGCGTTCCCCCGGAGAGCGCCACTGCGACTGGCGCGGCCCCGACCACGTATCGGCGGTGTACTTCACCACTCGGCGCATCCACGGACACAAGCTCGCCCCCGCCCTCGTCGGTTACCCAGACGCCGCCGGCACCGGCTGCGACGCCGGTGGGCGCGTCGCCGACCGGCACGGTCGACGCGACCGAGTCACGCTCCGGGTCGATCCGCGAAAGGGTCCCGTCGAGCTTGTTGATGACCCAAACGGCTCCTGCTCCTGCCGCCACCGGGCCCGCCCCGCCGCCGACGGCGATCTCGGCCTGCGTCTTGCCGCTGCGTGGGTCGATCCGAAGCAGCTTGTGCGCAAGCGGCTCAGCCACCCATACCGAGCCGAAGCCCACCGCCACCCCGCCGGGGGAGTCGGCCAATCGGATGCGCCGGCCCGGTACGCCGGTGCGGCGGTCCAGCGGAATGAGGGCGTCGCCGTCCGCGTCGACAACCCACACGGCTCCTGCACCGACGGACAAGGCGATCGGGCGCCGACCAACCTCGATCGTCTGGACCACCTCGCCCGCGCGGGGATCAATCCGGGACACGCTGCCGTCCAGCGCATTGGCGACCCACATGGCATCCGTGCCCGCCGCGATCCCCGCGGGGGAGCTGCCGACCCTCAGGGTCTGGTCCACATGCCCACCTCCAGGGTCGATTCGCGTCACGGTTCCGTCCGCGCCATTCGTGACCCAGAGGCGACCCGCCCCGCTCGCGATTCCGGCGGGCGCGGAGCCCACTTCGACGCTCGTCACCACACGTCCGCTGCCGGGGTCGAGAGCGCCGACCCCGTTTGCGGCGATGGCCCGGTCGGGACCGGGTCCGCCGTCGACCAGGACGACCAGCGCGATCGCTGCGACAGTGACCATGGCCACGCCACCGAACACCCACCGGAGCGGGCGGCGCTGACCCGCGGGAGCCGTCGTAAGCCGGACCTCGCTCTCCGTTCGCGGCAGGTCCAGCGCCGGATCCTGGGCGAGCACCGCCGCCTCGAGCCGGCGCAGCTCGGGGCCGGGCTCGAGCCCGAGCTCCTCGACCAGGGCGCGCCGTGCCGTGCGGTAGGCGGCGAGCGCGTCGGCCTGCCGGCCGGAACGGTAGAGCGCGAGCATGTACTGGCCGACGACCCGCTCGCGAGTGGGATGCTGCCCGGCGAGCAGCTCGATCTCGGCGACGACTGCCGAGTGGCGGCCGAGTGCGAGCTCGGCGTCCATCCGGTCCTCGATGGCCTGTAGCCGCAGCTCCTCGAGGCGTTCGGCTTCCGGGCGCGCCCAATGCTCGTCAGCCAGTTCCACGTAGGCCCTTCCCCGCCAGAGCGCTAGTGCCTCACCCAAGAGCCGGACAGCGCGCTCGGGATCACCCGCTCCGAGCGCCCCGCGACCCTCCGCGGCAAGGGCCTCGAAGCGGCGTGCGTCGGTCTCCTCGGCGTTCAGCACGTATCCGGGCGCACGCGTGATCAGCACCTCGTCCGCACCGGCGTCTCGGAATGCCTTACGTAGGCGCGAGACGTAGACGTCGAGGCTCTGCGATCCGCTCGACGGCGGAGACCCGTCCCAGAGCCCCTCGATCAGCCGATCACGCGAGACGATCTCGCCGGCGTGTATCAGCAGCATTGCGAGCAGCGCCCGCTGCCTCCCGCCCCCGACGGGGACGCTGCGCCCGTCTACGTAGCCCTCGAGCGGGCCAAGGACGCAGAAGTTCATGTCAGAGCGACGTTAGGCGCGCTGCAAGGTCACTGCAAGTTCTGGTCAAGCAGCCCGCGGCATGGTCGTCGCCATGAAAAAGGTCCTGGGCATCCTCGTGGTCGTAGCCGTAGCTGCCGCGGCACAGTGCGGCTGCGGTTCGGATGAAGAAACCGCCACTGCCGTGGCGAAGCCGACCAAAGAAGCGAGTGTCAGCTCGTCGGTAGCCGAGGGCGCCGAGCTGTCCGATCCGCTTCGCTGGACGGCTCGGGTAGCCGGCGCCCGGTCCGGCGAGGTCGCGTCGGTGCGCTTTGTGATCGACGGCAAGACCGCGCACGTCGAGCGGGAGGCGCCGTACGAGTTCGCCGGCCGCGGCAACCTGCTCCTTCCCGGCACCGTGGATCCCGGCACGCACACGTTTGCGGTCGACGCCGAACTGACCGACGGCTCCCGGCTGACAGCCGCTTCGACCGCCACCGTCTCCAATGATGCACAGGGTGTCCCGCGCGAGGTGCTCGGTCACTGGACTCGCACCGTCACGGCTGCCGAGGTCCGCCGCACAGACGACTTCCGTGACCCCTCATACGGCGAGCCCCTGCCGGTCGGGACCTGGACGCTCGAGATCGGCGGCGACGCAGTGGCGGGATACGTCGACCCCACGCCGGCGCACGACCTGACCGTCGGCCAGGTGCGCTTCCAGCGGGGCGGCGGGCTCGTCGTCGGCAACGAGATCCCGAACTTCCCCCGGGCCTCCGAGGGCGGCTTCTGCCCCGACACGGTCGGCACGGGGGAATACCGCTGGTCACTCGAGGGCGACGAACTCGTCGTGCGCGCAGTGGACGACCGCGAGTGCGCCGACCGCAACAGCTTCTGGACCGGCACTTTCACGCGATAGGAGGAATGATGCGAGACAAGTACATGCCGAGCTTCCGTTTCAGGCTCGCGCGCGGCTTGGCAATCGGCGGGGTGCTCGGCGCAGCGTTGGTCGCATCCGTGGCCGGCACTTCGTACGGCCGGGCCACAGTCGGCGCCTTCCACTTCGAATCGCCACCGTCGTCGGAGACGATCACGAACTTTCCCTGCTCCGAGGGGATTCCTGTGACGATGACCGCAAGGGTCACCTCCGACGGACACTTCACCGAGGTCGATTCACGGCACTTCAACGTCCGCGGCACCGACACGATCGACTATCGCGTCGATTTCGGCGACGGGCGGTATGCGATCGGGCAGGTTGTTGAGCACTTCGGCTTCCGCCTGAACATGAACCGACCCCGGACCACGGAGACCGGGACGCAGCAGGAGCAGGCGACCGTCTACGCAGCCGACGGACAGCCGATCGGCACGTTCACCGTCCACGTGACCATCCACGTGACCTACGCCGACGTCAACGGCAACTTCGAGCCCGATCCGGACGAGATCACGGTCTCCTTCGATAGGACCAGGGTGCGCTGTTCCTGACGGCGTCGTGGCTGCCATCCTGCACGAACAGCAATGGTTCCGCGCCCGCCGAAGGCCGAAAGCCCGCCTGGCGAGAGGCGGGCTTTCGAGTAGCGGGGGCGGGATTCGAACCCGCGACCTTCGGGTTATGAGCCCGACGAGCTACCTGACTGCTCCACCCCGCGGCGGACAGATGAGATTAGTGAACGTCTGCGTGAGCGTCAACGCGCCGGTCAGGGCAGACGGTGGCGCAGGCCTTGGAATCGGCCGAAGTCGCGGTCGTAGGACACGAGCTCGGCGCCGTACTCGATCGCCAGGGCCGCCAGGTGGGCGTCCGTCGTCAGGTTGCCTGCGGTGCCCGACTCGAGGAGGAGGCCTCGCAGCACCTCGGCGTGACGGGCGGTCGGTGCCACCACGACCGCCGCGGGAGCGCTGAGCCAGGACTGCACCTGGCCGGTCGCGTCATCCACCCCCACCGCGTTCGAGTAGATGGCGGGGTTCGTCGCGATCCGAATGAACGCCAGCAGGACGACCCACGAGAGGCCCACGGTTTCGGCGCCCGACAGCGAGTGCTCGATCCACTCGAGCGACTCCTCGTGATGCGCGCTCGCGCTGTCCATCGCGTACAGGAGCACGTTCGCGTCGGGGACGACCACTGGTCAGCGGCCCTCGGCGAGCCGGCGCGCCAGTACGTCGTCCTCGAGCTGTCCGGCGACGGCGAGGGCCTTGGTCACATCGACCCGAGCGGGCCCGAGCTCGCGCGGCGTCGTGTACGCCGCGGGCCGCTCGGGCGGCTTCCCGAGACCCGCCCGTATCGCGGCATTGACCGCCTCCTTGAAGGTCAATCCGCGCTCGCGCATCGCCTGCTCCACGAGCAGACGCGTGTCAGGGTCGAGCGTGACGGTGGTGCGCACTTTTGGATCATAGCATCACAAACCTTGATGTTTTGATGCCCCACCTGTCTCGAACTCCGCGATCACGGTGTCGAGCGTCGCCAGTGACGGACGCCATTCGACCCGCGCCCGCGACCGGCGCAGCGCCGCCATGTCCAGCAGCCCTCGCGCGCGGGCGATCGCGAACGCCTCGCGCAGCTCGTCCCGGGTCATGTCCTCGGCGAGGTCGACGTGCCACGCTCGTGACGCGCACGCCGCTGGGTAGCGTGACCACGTCCTCGGGGTGAAGCGCCGGCACGCGGTGAATCCGGACCCCCTCGGGAGGGTGGGGCTCCAGGCGCGGATCGTCAGTGCACATGAGGCCGACTCTCCACCGCTGGATGTAACGCGACAACACACGAGACGGACTTCTGCGCAACAGTTCACTCCCGGATGGCCGAGCTGACCGTGTACGAGAAGCGCACCTGCACGACCTGCAAGAACCTCGCTGTGCTGCTGGAGGAGCGCGGGATCGACTTCGATCGGGTCGACTTTCATGTCGAGCCCCTGTCGGCGGACGAGATCCGGGAGCTGGTCGAGAAGACCGGGCGGCCCGCGAGGGAGCTGTTCCGGGCGCGCGAGCCGGTCTACACGGAGCTCGGCCTGGGCGACCGCGACGTCGATGACGACGATGCCATCGCGCTCATGGCCGAGCACACCGAGCTGATGCAGCGCCCGGTTGTCGTGCGAGGCGATCGGGCCGTCCTCGGCCGTCCCGTCGAGCGCGTTCTCGAGCTTCTGGACTAGCGGCGGACGACCAGGAAGCTCGCGCGGCGCGGCGCCGAGGTCCGGCTGCCCGTCGTGGCGACCACCGCCACCTCATACCGGCCGGGGTGGAGGGCCTTCCGGCCGATCCGGCCGCTGAACCGTGTCCGGTTGCGGCCGCGCGGGCCCGTACGCCGGAGCCTTCCGGCGCGGACCCGCCGCTTGCAGGCCGGCCGCTTGCGGTTGGCGCCGCACCCGATCGGCGTGAGTCCGCCCGTGGCAGGGTCGCGCCGGAAGGCGTTGACGCGCTGCGACGAGCCGGCGACGACGTATCGCAGCGCCGCCGGACAGCGCACGGAGCGCGATACGGTGGCTCGCGCATGCCCGTCGCCGTCATCGACATCGGCACCAACACCACGCGGCTCCTCGTCGCGGACGTGAAGGACGGTGAGGTCATCGAGCTCGAGCGGCGGACGATCATCACCCGGCTCGGGCAGGACGTGGACTCCACGGGACGACTCGCGGACGAGGCGATGGACCGGGTGGCGGAGGCGATCGCGGGATATCGAGAGGTGATCGACCGGCTCGGCGTCGAGAAGATCGTCGCGGTGGCCACGAGCGCCATGCGGGACTCCGAAAATGGTCCGAATTTCCACCTCTATCTGAAGGAGAAGTACGGAATCGACGCCCGGACGATCTCCGGCGACGAGGAGGCGCGGCTCACGTTCCTGGGCGCGACGGCCGGCCGGAACGACGACCGCGAGACCGTCGTCATCGACATCGGCGGCGGCTCGACCGAGTACGTGGTCGGGAAGGCGGGCCAGGACCCGGGCTTCCACACCTCGACGCAGATGGGGTCCGTCCGCTTCACGGAGCGGTTCCTGAAAAGCGACCCGCCCACCGCGGATGAGATGCAGCAGCTCGCGGAGGCGGTGCGCGACACGGTCCCCGGCGTGACGGCCGAGCATGCGATCGCGGTGGCCGGCACGGCCACCTCGCTCGCCGCCATCGACGGCGCCGAGGAGGTCCACGGCTACCGGCTGAACCTGGCGTCGTGCGAGCGGATCACGGCCATGCTCGCCGGCCAGACGGTCGAGGAGCGGCGGAACGTCCCGGGCCTTCATCCGGATCGGGCGCCCACCATCGTGGCGGGCGCCCTGATCCTGACGGAGTCGATCCGCTCATTGGGCCTGAGCGAGGTCGAGGTGTCGGACCGCGACATCCTGCACGGCGCGGCCCTCAGCGCGTCCTAGCCGACCGGGCCGGTCACGTTCGCGCACACCGCCCAGGCGAACGCGGTGAACGCCGAGCCGCCCTCGTTGTGGACCTGAACGCTCCAGCCGGTGCTGTTGCCATTCGCCCCACCGGGCGCACTCGACACGATGCGGGCCGGGGCCCCGGACGGGAACTGGGCCGCCCCGCCTCCTAGCACGGCCTTGCCCGAGGTGCAGTTCACCTGGTCGCCGACGGTTCCATCCTTCGGGACGGTCTTGCCCGACGAGACCCTGTACTCGATGTTGGTGACGCCGGCCGCCCCCTGCGGTCCCTGCGCGCCGGTCGCACCCGCCGGGCCGGTCGTGCCCTGCTTGCCCGGATCGCCCTTCGGCCCGGGCGCACCCTGCGGCCCAGCCGGCCCGCGCTCACCCGCCAGTGAGCCGAGCGCGCTGGCGCTCAGCTTGCCCGCACCGAGCGAGCGGTTCTTGACGTCCTTGCCGGTGACGGTCCCGTCCTTGATCTGCTTGCCCGTCACGGTCACCGCCGCGTAGGCACTGCCGCCCAGAGCTGCGAACAGCGCCACCTAGGCGACGGCGGTGGTGTGGCGGCGAGCGAGTCGCCTGAGTATGGATCGCATCCGATGACTCCTTTGAGATTGCGTGCGGCGGGCATTGCACGCTCTCGCGGTAGTCGTTCGGTATGCGCGTGGTAAAGCGCCTCCAAAAAGAGAACCGCCCGCATCATGCGGGCGATTCCCTTAAACGGCCCTATCAGGACGGGCAGGGGTACGTGCCATGAAAGGGCCTTGCGGTTCGGACGGCGGGAGGCGCCGATACGATGCGGCTTCGCCCGAACCTATGTACCGGATGGAAACCTACGGGTTCGCCGCAGGCCGACTCCACCCAGCTAGACCACTATAACCGAGCGGGGTGAATCGCGCCAGGGGTTTCGTCAGGCGAGATTCGCCTTGCGGGGGTACACCACGGACGGGTCGGTGAGCACGTTCACGAGCGCCGGCTTGCCGCTGGCGAAGGCGCGTTCCAGCGCCGGCCGCAGCTGGTCCGGCCGCTCCACCAGCTCGCCGTGGCCGCCGAGCGTCGTGACCACCTCGTCGTAGCGACAGCCCGGTTGCAGGTCGGCGGCCACCGAGTACCCGTACAGGAACTCCATCGGGTGCTTCTCGAGCGCCCAGATGCCGTTGTTGCCCATCACGCCGACGACCGGCACGCCGTGGCGCACGAAGGTGTCGAACTCCATCCCCGAGAAGCCGAAGGCGCCGTCGCCGAGCAGGAGGCACACCTGGCGGTCGGGGTGCGCCAGCTTCGCGGCCAGCGCCGCGCCGGGCCCGGCGCCGAGGCACCCGTACGGGCCCGGGTCCATCCAGCAGCCGGGCTCGTACGTCTCGATCATCCGCCCGGCGAACGAGACGAAGTCGCCCCCGTCGCCGATCACGACCGCGTTGCGATCGAGCACCTGCGCCAGCTCGCCGTACACCCGCATCGGGTGGAGCGGCGCGCGGTCGTCGGTCAGATCCTCCTGCTCCACGGCGCGCTTCTCGTTCTCCACGGCGCGGAGATCGTTCACCCACGCGGAGCGGTCGGGGCCGCCTGCGGCGCCGGAGCGCAGCCCGTCGAGCGCGGCCGCCACGTTCCCGTACAACTCCGCCGCCACCTCGCGCGGCTGCGGCCGCTCCGGCTGCGTCGAGCCGATCACGACCAGCTGGGTCTCGTCCCCGAACGACCCGCCGAACCCGAGCCTGAAGTCCATTGGAACGCCGACTACGAGGGCGAGGTCGGCGCCCTTCAGCCCGGTCCCCCGCGCGCGCGAGAAGAACTGCTCGTGGTCGGCCGGCACGCAGCCGCGCGCCAGCCCGTTCAGGAACACCGGGATCTGAAGCTCCTCGCACAGCTGTCGCAGCTCGTTCTCGGCGCGCGCCCAGTAGAGGCCGGTGCCCGCCATGACGACCGGCCGCTCGGCCCCGCGCAGCAGCTCGGCCGCGCGGTCCACCGCGTCCGCGTCCACAGCGAGCAGTGGGCCCGGGAACGAGGCGGGCGCGTCGGCGTCCACGTCCGCCTCCATGAACACGAGGTCCATCGGGAAGTCGATGAAGGTCGGCCCGCTGGGCGGCGTCGCGCATGCCGCGAGCGCCTCGTCCACCAGCGCAGGAATTTGCGCCGTCGTCTCGGCGGTCCGGGCGAGCTTCGTGAGCGGCGCCACGAACGGCACGTGGTCGATCTCCTGGAGCGAGCCCATCCCCCACCGGCCCGCCGGCGCGCGGCCGCCGAGCACCAGCATCGGCGAGGCGTTCATCTGCGCCGACGCGAGCGCGCTCATGCCGTTCGTCACGCCGGGGCCGGCGGTGAGGGCGCACACGCCGGGCTCGCGCGTGGCCTTGGCCCAGCCCTCCGCCGCGAACGCCGCGGACTGCTCGTGGCGGACGTCCACGATGTCGATGCCCTCCTCGCGGCAGCCGTCGTAGATCGAGAAGAGGTGGCCGCCCGAGAGCGTGAACAGCTTCGTGACTCCGTGCGCCCGCAGGCGCTTGGCCACGAGCCGCCCGCCGTGGAGCGCGGTCGCCCGGTCAGTCTCGGTCTCGGTGCTCACGAGCGATTGGATGCTATAAGCCTTCGGCGAATGGCCGGCGCAGGGCTCGAAACGGACTTCGAGGGCACCTTTCCCTTCGAGCCGCACTACCTGGAGTCCGGCGACGTGCGGCTCCACTATGTGGACGAGGGGCCGCGCGAGGGGCCCACGCTGCTGTTCGTGCACGGCAACCCCACGTGGAGCTACATGTGGCGCCGCCCGATCGCCGAGCTGTCGGAGCAGGGCCGCCGGTGCGTCGCCTTCGACCACATGGGCTTCGGCCGCTCGGACAAGCCGCCCCACCTCGCCCGCTATTCGCTCGAGGCACACATCGAGCACGCCCGGACGCTGGTGGAGAAGCTCGACCTCACCGACGTGACCCTCGTGGCGCACGACTGGGGCGGGCCGATCGGGCTCGGCGCGATGCTGGACCACGCCGACCGGCTCAGCTCGGCCGTGCTCGTGAACACCTGGGCGTGGGAGCTGCCGAGCTTCGTGCCCCCGTTCATCCGCGAATTCCGGACAGAGGGCCTCGGCGAGATCCTCGTGCTGGGCGGCAACCTGTTCGTGGAGTCGATCCCGGGCGGGATGGTGAGCCGCGACACCGACCCGGTGATGATGGAGGCGTACCGCGCGCCGTTCCCGGACTACTGGTCGCGCGTGGGGATGCTCGCGTTCCAGCGTGAGATCCCGTTCACCGAGCGCGACCGGAGCGCCGCGCTGATGGGCTCGATCCACGAGCGGCTCCAGCAGCTGGACATCCCCGTGACGCTCGTCTGGGGCATGCGCGACCCGGTGTTCCAGCCCGTCTTCATGGATCAGTGGCGGGAGCTGTTCCCGGACGCGCGCGTGGTCGAGCTGGAGGATGCCGCGCACTTCGTGCCCGAGGACCGCCCCGACGCGGTGACGGAGGCGCTCAGCGAGTAGCGGCTGCGGCGCGGCGGGAGGCCGCTTCGATGCTCTCCACGTTGCGCGGGAGCACCTCGACACGGAGCCGGTTGCCGAACACCACGTGGAGGATCACGCCGCCGAAGCGCTCGGAGATCATCCGGGCGTCGTCGAGAGCCGAGTAGATGTCTGCGTCTCGCACGCCGCACGCCTCGAGGAAGCGCTCGCCAACGCCCGATTCGAGCTCGCGGGCGGTGAGTTCCAGCTGCTCGGTGCGGAACAGGCCGGCGGTGGCGGCGTTCGTCGGCTGGATCACGACCGCGGCGACGTCGTCCGACATCACGCGTGCCTCGCGATTGACCGACTGCACGAGCCCGCGGGCCGTGGCGTCGTCGCCCATCTCCTCGAGCAGCTCGGAGAGCCGCTCGCGGCCGAGCAGGCCACCCTCGACGCGAGCCTCGAGGAGGCCGTCCGTGAACATCGCCGCGACCGAGCCGGACACCAGCGGCACCGTCGTCTGACGGAGACCGGTACGCACGCCCACGCCGATCGGCGGGGAGGATCCGGCGGTAACCGGCTCGTGCGGCTGCGGCCCGACGACGAGCGGCGCCGGGTGCCCGGCTGTCGCGTACGTCAGCGAGCCCGTCTCCGGATCGTGCACGGCGAGGAGCACGGTTGCGAAGTCCCCGCCAAGGTTCTCGTCGATCACCCGGCCGGCGACCTGGAGCGCAACCCGCGGCTCGAGGCCTGCCTCGAGGTAGGCGCGCAGGGTGTAGCGCATGAAGGCGGTGCGGGCCAGGGCGCCGCGGCCGTGACCGGACACGTCGCCGAGGATGAAGCCCACGCGGCCGCCAGGAAGCGGAAGCACGTCGTAGAAGTCGCCGCCCGCGCCGGGTCCGTCGGCCGGCCGGTAGGCCACCGAGGTGCGCAGGCCGCCCACGCGGTCGGGGACCGGCGGGAGCAGCGCGCTCTGGAGCAGGCCGACCTCCTGAAGGAGCTCGCGACGCTGGCGGTCGAGCGACCGGTTCCGAAGCATCGTGATGAGCGCGGCGAAGCCGAGCAGCGCGGCGAGCACGCCTGCCACTGCGAGCGCGCCCTTGAGGGCGACGGGCACCTGGTTCACGAACTGCGGCACCGAGCGGATGATCGGCGGGCCGGTCTTCGTCTGCTTGGCCTCGTCCGGCCGGGCGCGCCGGTCGGTCGGGTTGGCGCTGCCGTCGCCGCCGCCCTGGGCCTTGCCGACCTTCTCGAACGCCGGAGCAGCCGCGGCCGGGGCCGGCTGGAACTGCGCCTGGGTGCCACCCACGCCGGCGACCGCGCCGGGATTCGGCAGCGCCCGCTCGCGCTGGACGGCGCGCCGGAAGCGGATGCGGTTGGTGCGCCGTGGGGTGGGGCCGTCGCTACCGAGCGACTGCACGGCGGCCGGGGTGGGAGTCTCTGGGGTGGGGTTGATGGGAGTGCCCGGGTTGTCGGGCGTGGTCGGGTCGGAGCCGCCGCCCGTGTTGCCGGTCGGGGCCGGCTCCGGGTCGGCCGTATCGCCCTTGCCGCCACCGGTCGGCGTCGGCGTGTCGCCACCGTTGCCCTTGCCGTCGCCGCCGTCATCGCTCGGCGAGGGCGCCGGGTCGGTGGGCGGCGCCGGGGTGGCCGGGGTCGGCGGAGTCTCGGGGTCTACCGGGTCCGGCGGGTCGGCCTTGCCGGCGCCGCCGCGCCCCCAGCCGTTGCCGTTGCCGGTGCCGGTGTCGCCGGTGTTGCCGTTCCCGTTGCCGTTTTCGCTGCCGGTGTCGTTGCCGTTTCCGTTCTGCTCCGGCTGGGCGTTCTGGCCATCCTGCAGAACGACGCTCGTGCCCTCAGCGGCCCCCTTGTCCTTCTTGGCCTCGGCACTGGCGATGTGGCCCGGTCCCGCCCCGGCGAGCAGCACGCATGCCATCGCGCAGAACACCGCGAACGCGGCGAGTGCACGGGCAACGAGCGCCCGCGTCTCGTAACGCAGGGGGTGGAAGGGGGCCACGTGTATCTCTTCGGCACCGTCATACGCGAGCTTGAGGGGTTTTTTGCACCCGATTCGGACTTTTGTCCAGGATGGTCGGAATGGTGTAAATCGGCACGGGTTCCGACACGCCTTTCAGCGCAAACTCGCCTCGGGATGCGAGGTCGGAGCTAATGGTTCGGTCCCGAACCATTAGCTGAGCGCGTGGCCTCGCCACGCCTCCATGGCGCCGCCCTGGGCCTCCATCCACGCGACGATCGGGCGCACCCGCTTCGCGGCGTTCCACATCTGACGAACTCGAACGCGACGTAGAGAAGGAAGTAGCCCTCCCCATGCGCCGGTAGGCGCGCTCGAAGAGGAAGGGCACTAGTCGTTCGGGCCGGGATCCGGATCCTTGGCCGGCGGGTTGCCCTCGACGCCCTTCGGGTTCGCCCGCAGCGGCGCCACGCCCTTCTTCAGGAACGAGAAGATCTGGCCGTTGTAGAGCGATGGCGGCAGCTCGAAGCACGGAGCGCGCTTGTCGTCCGCCTTCTGACCCACCTTCAGCGCGTCCTCCGGGTACTTCCGCTCGCCGCCGGGACACTTGAAGCTCTCGACCGTTCCGAGCTTGAGCGCGCGCATCAGCGTGTTCGGATGCAGGTAGGCGTTGCCGCGGACCCAGTCGGGCGGGTCCGTGCCGTACTTGTATGGCATGAACGCGCGGTCCTCCGTGAGGATGCCGATCTGCGTCTGACCACGCTGACCGGTGCCGTAGTCGGCGGCCAGGTCGGCGCCGCCGTTGGTCATGAACGCGGCGATGGTCGTCTGGTGGAAGTTGAAGTAGGACAGGATCGGGTTCAGCTCGGGGAAGAACGTGTGCAGCGCGTCGACGAGCGGGCTCGCCTCGGTCAGCGTCTTCTCGAGCCCCGGCACCGCCCGCCGGCTCACCGGAATCGCCGCGTCGAGGTCGCGGAACAGGTTCTCCAGGTCGGGCGCGAGGTTGCCGAGGTCGTGCAGCGTGGGTCCGAGGTCGTCCGCCGGGCCCTTCAGGTCGTTGACGAGCGGATCCGTGTTCCTCGAGAAGTCCTCGAGTCGCGCCATCGTCGCCTTGCTCTCGTCGAGGAAGGTCGGGAAGATCGAAAACGTCTCCGCGAGCGCCTTGTCACGCGAGGCGGTCGCCTCGAACACGCGCTTCGAGTTCATGATCAGCTCGCGCAGGGCGCCGCGGCGTTCGTTGATCGCGCCGAACACCCGCCCGGTGTTCTTGACCAGATCGTGGACGGCGACGTTCTGCTCGTCGAGCACCTGCATCAGCTTCGCGCCGTCCACCGCGAAGCCCTCGAAGTTGCCGAATGCGTCGCTCAGGTCCTCGCTTCGGTGGCCCTTCGTGATCGCGCCGTCCAGCTCCTTGACCCAGTCCTTGAACGCCTGCCGCGTCTGCGGGTCGAACGCCGTGAAGATCTCGTCCAGCTCGGTGGTGTCCTCGACCCGCGAGTTCGCCAGCCGCCCACCGTCGGCCAGCATGCCGGCGTTCCTGTGCCCCGGCGCCAGCTCGAGATACGTCTCGCCGAGCAGCGTCTTCTGGCGCAGGATCGCGTGGGTGTCCTTCGGGATCGGCGCGTACTGCGAGTCCAGCTGGACCTCAACGACCGTGCGCGCTCCGCCCTTGTCGAGCTCCTTCGACTTCACCTTGCCGACGTTCACGCCGGCCATCCGCACGTCCGCCTCCTCGGCAAGCGTCGCCGCCTCCGGCATGTTCACGGTGAACCGGTAGCTCTCGGGGTTCAGCGGCACCGAGCCGCCGAACGCGAGCCACAGGAAGATCAGGATCGCGAACACCGACAGCGTGAAGGCGATCATCGCGACAATCCGGCTGAGGCTGGGGGTCTGCTTGATCATGGCGCCGAGCACGCCCCCAGTGCGCCGAAGAGATGCGTGAGCCCGTCCACCTCGGTGTCGCCCATCCCGGCCTGGCGCGCACCCGCGGTGAACGCCCCGCAGTTCAGGTTGAGCAGGTACGCGCGCCGGATCGGCCCAAGCGCGTCGGCGGTGGAGAACAGTGACACCGTGTTCTGACCGACCCAGCCGAGCCAGTAGAGGTAGCCCTCGTTGCGCGCCCGCTCCTTGGGCGTGCAGGCGCCCGCCTTCTCGCAGCCCTCGGAGATGCCCTCGGGGCCGCCGGGGTTGTATGCGCCGATGTCGAAGAGGCGGTTGAGCTCGCGGAACGCTGTCGAGAGGTCCGGATTCGCCTTGCCCAGGTTCTTGGCCGCGCCGCCGAGGTTCGCCTGGAACGGCTGCGCGGCGCGCGCGAACGGCCGCACCTGGTTCTCGATGATCGGCGCCGCCTCCTTCACGAACGGCAGCACGGCCTTGTTCGCGTCGTCGAGCTTGCGGAATGGCGGCCGGAGCGCCTCGAAGGTCGGGCCCATCTGCTGAGCGAGCGTGTCCACCTTGCCGAGCGTCGAAGCGGTCTGGTTGAGCGTTCCGGGCAGCTTCGAGACGAGGGCCGAGATGTTCTGGTCCTCGTCGGCGAAGGCGCCGAGCGTCGCGTTCGAGCCGCGCACGAGCCGGGTGATGTCCTTGTCGCTCTTGCCGAGCTCGGTCATCAGCAGCCCGTAGCGGTTCACGAGCCGGCGCATGTTCTGGCGGCGCTCCGCCACCGCGCGGCTCACGCGCGCCAGGTCCTTGTGGAGCGGTCCTAGCCGCGTCAGGACCTCGCGCAGGTCCGTACCGCGATGGTCGAGGCCCTTGCCGGCGCCGGAGATCAGCAGCTTCAGGTAGTTGCGCGTGTCCCCGTCGAGTGCCGAGAGGAACTCATCCGGGTCGATGTCGGGCAGCGTGTTCGAGACCTGGATGCGGCCGTCCTCCGGCAGGGGCTTGCCGTCGCCCGGATCGACCTCGAGGAACATGTCCTTGGTGCCGGTCTTGGCACGCAGGAGCGCGGTGGCGTCCTCGCGGATGAAGCCGTTGTACTTCGGCTCGAGCTGCAGGGTGACCACGGCCTTGCCGTCCTCGAGATCGACCTTGCCGATGTCGCCGATTCGCACACCCGCGGTGACGACGGTCTGACCCTGGCCTGGCGTGACCGCCTGGGCGTCGGGCAGCTCGGCCTTCACCGTGTAGAAGGGCTGCTCGACAAGCGGGAAGCGCACGCGTTGGTTGGAAAGGACGTATGCGCCGACCGCCAGGCCGAGCACGACCACACCCACGATCGCGACGAAGTCGGCCAGGTTCTTTCTGATGGCGGTGGCCATCAGCCCCCCGCCTTCCGCAGCTTGAGCTCGCGACGCTGGTACGCGGCCTTCTCCTCGGCCACCAACGGGAGGACGTTGTCCACGAAGTCCTGCGCCCCGTTGATCATGTCGGTCGGGTTCGGGACCGGCGCCGGCGGCTTCACGACCTGACCCGGAGTGGAGTCGAGGACCGGGAAGGCCGCGATCGGGCCGCCGGGCGCGTGCATGTTCGGCAGCTCCTGCGTCTCGCAGGGGATGTCCGGCCGGTGCGGCATCGGCATGCTGCCGCCGTCGGGCGGCGGGCCGGGGCGGACCCGGTTGCCGGGCATGGTGGCGCCTGCGTGGAAGTACTGGTTGTTGCCGTCGGACAGGCGGCTCTCGCCGGAGAGGCCGGGCATGCCGCGCTGAAGCTGCGCTCGTATGGGCTGGTCCGAGTTCTCCGCCTCGTTGCCCGTCTCGGGGTTCGGGATCTTCAGGTCCATGAGCGGGACGAGCACGTTGTTCGTGCAGGCCGACAGCGCGCGCGACTCGCGGAGGAACGGCACCGAGGTCTGGTCGAACCTGACCAGGTCCGGGATCGTCTGGCGCAGGATGCGCGCGGTGCCGCGCAGCTCGTCCTCGGACATCAGGAGACGGGCCTGCGTGATGAAGGGCATCGACGCGGCCAGCGTCGGGTCGGAGGAGCGCACGCCGGGCAGCGCGTCGTGGGCAAACGCGCGCAGCGACGGCAGAGCCGTGTCGAGCGAGACGAGCGCCGGGTAGCCGATCCTGAGCGTGTCGCGGAGCGCCGGCACGGACTGCGCCAGGGCCACGTCCTCGCGGGCGAAGGCGGCCGCGGTCACGTTGAAGTTGGTCACGAGGCCCTTCAGCGCGTTCTCGTCCTTGACGAGCGCGGCGAAGGTCTTCTGCTGACCCTTCAGCAGGCGCTGGACGTCGTGATTCGGATCCTGGCCGAGCGTCGCGTCGTTCGCGAGCGACGAGTTGAGGTAGGCCGGCTTCCAGTACCTGATGGCCTGGTTGAAGCCCTCCGCGCCGCCGTCCGAGAGGCCCTTCGAATACTCGCGCAGGAAGGTCTGGAGGTCGGTGCGGGTGTCGCGCTGGAGGGCGGTGAGGAGATCGCCGAACTGCACCGGCGAGGCGGTCTGCGTCACCGGGATCACGCCGCCGTCGGGCAGGTCGTCGCCGGATGGCGAGCCGGGCTCCATGTCCACGAAGAAGTTGCCCTCGAGGAAGATGCGCGGGCGGATCTTGAGCTCCGCGTCCTTCTTGATCGGCAGGCCCTTGTCCTGCACCTCCATGGTCACCTCGGCCGCGCCCTTGCCGCTCGAGACCGGCTCGACCTTCGTGACCTTGCCGATCTCGACGCCGGCGATCCGCACGGGCGACTTCGGCTTCAGGTTGTTCACGTCGTTGAAGACGGCCTTGAACTCGTACGGGTTCGAGAACGGGTTCGACTTGGAGAAGCCGAAGTAGGTGAGCAGCGCGACCGCGACCAGCGCGATCACGCCGGCGCGGAACGGGGTCATGCCGGTGTCGCGGCCGCCGCTCACGGCACGTCCCTCAGGTTCTTGATCCCCAGCTTGCGCGTCACGTAGGTGCCGCCCGCGAGGCCGGGCAGGTTGTTGTCGTCGGGGACGATCGCGCCGTTGCCGCCCTTGCCGACCTCGGACGGGATCGGCAGGCCGTGGTCGTCGGAGGCGTCGTGCAGGTTCCCGAGCTCATAGCGACCGTTGTTCAGGCGCCCGTTCGGGTAGCCGGCCTGGCCGAGCTGGCAGTCCGCGTTGCCCTGCGCGTCGATGGCCGGCTGGTAGGGCGGCGCGTACAGCCGGAACAGGTCGTGGCCCTGCTCGTCCTTCGCGCTCTGCGGCTTCGTGTCCACCGGGATGTCCCAGGGCCGCGAGCCGGTCGAGCTGCCGTAGTTGTTCTGCTGGTTCGAGTTCGGCACCTTCATGTTCTGGTTCAGCGAGGTGCCGCCGCCGGTCGGCCCCGACTGGACGACGGACTGCGCCTCGCCCAGAGGGTGGATGAAGTAGTTGAGGTGGTTGCAGACCGTCTGGTACGGGGCGATGAACTGGATAGCCGGGCGGCTCACGGTCAGCGCCGTGTCGATGTCGCGCAGCGCCAGCAGCGTGTTCGGGTTCTCGAACAGGTCGTTGGCCGCGTTCAGCGCGCCCTCGAGGTTCTCGTTCAGCTCGACGGTCTTGGGGAGGATCGGCGTGCCGACCTTGAATGCGCTGTTGATCGGCGGCAGCGACCGCGTGAGTTCGACCGCCGCCGGCCGCAGGCGGTGGGACAGGTCGGTGAAGTCCGCGTAGAACGGCTGCTGCACGCGGAAGGACTGAATCGAGACGTCCATCGTGGGCGCCGCCTTCTCGATCGTGTCCTGGAGCGCCCGCGGGTCCGCCGAGATAGCGGCGAACGTGTCGGCCATGTCGGTGAACAGGAGCGCCTGCGTGCGCGCCACCGGGGCGACCTGCGCCGACGCGCGGCCGATCTGAAGGAAGAACTGATCGAGCTCCGTCTCCGGGTCCGCGAGGTTCGTCATGACCGGGGTGAGCGCCCGGAAGAACGGGTTGAGCGCCTCGATCGAGCGGTTGATCGACTGCCCACGGCCCGCGAAGGCGTCGCCGAACCCGGCGGTGGCGTTCTGGATGTGCGGGCGGGTCGCCGGATCGAAGGTCGAGAACAGGTCCTCGAACTCGAGCGGCTCGGAGGCGTTCCGCACGGGGATCGTGTCCCCGGACGTGAAGGTCCGCTTGCTCGTGCCGGGCTGGAGCTCGACGTACTTGAGCCCGAGCGCCGAGCGTGGCCGCACGCGCAGCTTCGTGTCCACCCCGAGCGGCTCGACCTTCTTGTCGAGGGCCAGATCCGCGAGCGCGATGGCGCGCCGCTGGCCGTTCACGGTCTTGACCGTGGGTGTGATCTCCTTCACGACTCCCACCCGGAAGCCGCCCACGCGCACATCGTTGCCCTTCACCAGCTTGGCGCCCGAGGGCAGCTCGGCCTTCAGGTCGTACGTCGGCACGAACGGCAGGCCCGAGTTGGCGTTGTACGCGATGAACACGGCGATCAGCGCGATCAGCACTGTCGTCGCCCCGATCAGGACCGGGCTGGCGGTGATGTTTGCCTGTCCGCGGCTTCGTCTCATGGCGCGAGCAGGTAGTCGAGGAGCTGGCCGGTGGTCTGGTTGTCGGGCGGCGGCGCACCGATCGAGTCGAGCTTGCGCCGGAGCTCGTCAGGATTCGCCTTCAGCCTCTGCCGCTCGCGGCGGCTCAGCGAGTCGAGCAGGTCCTGCACGTCCGGCGGGAGCACGATCTGCGGCTTCGAGAGGTCCGGCTGGCCGGGCAGCGGGCCGGCCTCGGGCATGCCCTCGTCGCGGCGCTCACCCAGGCGGCTGGCCGGCTTGCCGGCGTTCGCGCGCACGCTCGCGGCGGACGCGTTCGAGCCGTCGTCGAGCGGGTCGGGGCTGAGGATGCCGGGCTGGTACGGGCCCAGGTACGAGTTGCACTTGTCGATCGTCGCCTGGTCCGGCTTGTGGTTGATGAACTGCATGCATTGCGGGTCCGCGGTGAGCGACGCGCGCAGCATGTGGGCTGTGTCGTCCAACATGTTGATGCTGAGCGTCTGCCAGAAGAAGTAGTTCCAGATCGCCTCCATCCCGGTGAAGCCGCCCTCGCCGGAGATGGCCGTCGGGTCCGGCGCCGGCGGCGCCGTCTCCTTCGCGCGAGGGTCGTTCTCGATCGCGCGCTTGCGGTCGTCGATCGTCTGGAGGAACTGCCGGAGCGGCTTGGCGAACGGCGGCGCGTTCACCGAGAGCTTGTTGAGCTCGGCGATCTCCTGCTTGCCCTCGGTGAACGCCTTGGTGCCCACCTCGCCCATCTGGCCGAGTGAGCGGACGGCCGGGCGGCTCGCCTCCGAGAACGGGCCGAGGCGGGTGAAGAACGTGTTCAGGTCCGGGGCGGCCCGCTCGAGGTCGGCCAGCAGCGGAGTCTGCTCGTCGGCCATCTCGCCGAGCCGCGCCATAGTCGGCCGCAGCTCGTCCAGGAAGGTCGGGAAGCGCCGGAACTGGGCGCGCAGCTCGTCGCGGCGGGTTGCGGAGATCTCGGCAGCGTCGCCGGCCTCCTTGACCCACCGCACGACGTCCTTCTTGTTCTTCTCGAGCTCGTTCACGACCGTGTCGGAGTCGCTGATGAAGCTCTTGATGACCTCGTTCTGGTTGCCGAGGATGCGCAGCACCCGTGAGGTCTCACGGAGGCCGGGATGCGCACGGCGGAGCACCTCCTGGAGGTCGTCCGGCCGGCCGGCGAGACCGGTGCCGAGCTCGGTGACCAGTAGGCGGAAGCGCTCGCGGTACGGACGGCGCATGATGTCGTTGACCAGGTCGACCGGGATCGTGGAGGAGGTCTGCTCGACCGGGACGGTCCCGCCGTCCTTCAGGTGCTCGGGCGACTTGCCGGGCTGACAGTCCACGTAGTACTCGCCGATCAGCGACTGCGGGCGGATCTCGCAGCTCGCGTCCGTGCGGAAGTCGCCGAAGCCCGGCTTCGAGACGTCGACGGTCACGACCGCCTTGGGCGACTCGCCCTGCTTCTTCACGACTTCGAAGTCGGTGGTCTTGCCGGCGTTCACGCCGCCCACGCGGAAGTCGCCGCCCTTCACGAGACCGAAGGCGTTGTCGAACACGATCTTGTAGGTGCGGCCCTCGGCGCCCTTCTTGTCGGACGCGCCGGCGAGCACGAACGCCGCCGCGCACACCCCGATCACCGCCAGGATCATCAGGGCGCGCCTCACCTCGGCGTCCCCCTGTCCGACTCGT
>JBEVKE010000016.1:0-31027 GCA_040509835.1 Thermoleophilaceae bacterium | reverse complement strand
GGCCCCATCACGTGGAGCTCCCACTGCGCGTTCCAGTCCGCGTCGGTGAGGTCGTCGAGCGCGCGCGCATGGCTCGTGCCCGCGTCGTTCACGAGCGCCCACGGCGGCCCCGGACACGCCTCCAGCAGGCGCTCCCCGGCGTCGGGGGCGGTCACGTCGAGGTCCACGTCGGCGCCGCTGCGCGCCACGGACAGCACCGTCGCGCCCTCCTGCGCGAGCATGCGCACCGTGGCGGCGCCGATGCCGCGCGTGCCGCCGGTGACCACACAGACCCTGCCTTCGAGACCGAGGTTCATGAGCGATGAAGTCTCACACGATCCACCGCACGTTCAACACGGAGCGCCGCCGCGAGTTCATCCGGATCACGGATGACGTGCAGGACGCGGTCGACGAGGCCGGCGTCAGCGAGGGGATCGTGCTGGTGGGCGCCATGCACATCACCGCGGCGGTGTGGATCAACGACGACGAGCCGGGCCTGCACGAGGACACGCTCGAGTGGCTCGACAAGGTGGCGCCGCCGAGCTGGAAGGAGCCGGCGAACGACGTGGCCCGCCAGCTGCTCCCGGACCCGGGCGACTACCGCCATCACAGAGGCGGCGAAGACAACGGCGACGCCCATCTGAAGAACCTGCTCGTCCACCATCAGGTGATCGTGCCGGTGACCGACGGCCGTCTCGACCTCGGGCCCTGGCAGCAGGTCTTCTACTGCGAGTTCGACGGCGGGCGTCCCAAGCGGATGATCATCAAGGTGCTTGGGGAGTGACGGAGTTCGGCATCGGCTCTCCCGCCAGGCCGGCAAGCAGGTTGTCCACGGCCATGTCGGCCATGCGCTCGCGGGTGGCGACGGTCGCGGAGCCCACGTGCGGGACCACCAGCAGGTTCGGGGCGTCGAGCAACGGGTGATCCCCGGCTAGCGGCTCCGGATCCGTCACGTCCAGCGCCGCCCCCGCCAGCTCCCCCGCATGCAGAGCGCGCGCGAGCGCGTCCGTATCGACGATCGGGCCCCGGGCGGTGTTCACGAGGTAGGCGGTGGGCTTCATTCCACGGAGCGCGGCTTCGTCGATAAGGCCTCGGGTGGCGGGGGTCAGCGGGCAGTGCAGGGTTACGAAATCCGATCGCTCGAGCAGATCCTCGAGAGGCGTGGCGCGATTGGCGGTCAGCAGCTCGCAGCCGAAGCCCTCGAGCCGCCGCCCGACCGCCCGCCCGATCCGGCCGTGGCCCACGATCCCGACGGTCGCGCCGTGGAGGTCGCGCCCCAGCATCAGCCCCGGCTCCCACGTGCGCCACTCGCCCGCCCGGACGAACGCCTCGCCCTCGGACAGCCGGCGCGCGATGGCGAGCATCAGCGCCACGGCCAGGTCCGCCGTCGACTCGGTTAGCACGTCGGGTGTGTTCCCGACCAGGATGCCGCGCGCGGCCGCCGCCTCCACGTCCACGTTGTCGACGCCCACGGCGTAGTTCGATATGGCGCGCAGCTTGGGTGCGGCGCCGATCAGCTCGGCGTCGACCGGGTCCGTGAGCAGCGACAGCAGGCCCTCCAGCTCGGGCGCGCGCGCCAGGAGCTCCGCGCGCGGCGGCGGCTCGCGCTCGGGCCAGATCTCCACGTCGTGCCGCGCGACCAGGCGGTCGAGCGCCTCGCCCGGCAGTTGTCGCGTTACGAACACGCGAGTCTGGGCACCCATTGGGTCGAGGAGCATGCCAGGAACAGGGGCGTCAAGGAAGACGCCGGACGACCTGACGCAGACGCGGACGACGGTCGCTCTGGTGGCAAACGAGCGGGCGGGGTCGAATGAGGCCACGCGCTGCGCCGAGCGGCTGCGTGCGTTCGGAGCCGACGTGCTGCATTTCGGGATCGCCGAGATCGACGAAGCCGCCGCGTCCGGCGCCGACAGACTCGTCGTCGCGGGGGGGGACGGAAGCATCGCCCCGGCGGCCGCCGCGGCGGGTCGGGCAGGAATACCGCTGGCGGTGGTTCCTGCCGGGACGGCCAACGATTTCGTACAAGGGCTCGGGCTGCCCACCACGATCTCCGCCGCCTGCCGGCTGGCGGTGCACGGCACGAGGCTCCGGTCCATGGAGCTCGGCTGGATGAACGACGAGCGCCCCTTCGTGAACGTCGCGAGCGCGGGGCTGCCCGTCCCGGCGGCGGAGCGGGCCGGCGGCTGGAAGGACCGGCTCGGGCCGCTCGCCTACGCGGCGGGAGCGGTGAGCGCCGGGATCAGCGCCAAGCCGCTCACATGCCTCGTCCTGTGCAACGGCCGCGAGGTTTTGGCGGGGGAGGCGTGGCAGGTGACCGTGGCCGCGTCGGGCGCGTTCGGCGCCGGCGCATCCATCCAGGAGGCCGATCCGACCGACGGAGCGCTCGAGGTCGTGGCGATCGAGGCCGGCCCGCGCATCGGCCTGGTGAGCCTCGCGTATCACCTCCGGCGCGGCACCCTGACCCGCCACCCCCGCGCGTACCACCTGCACTGCGACCACGCCGAGGTGCAGGTGCCCGACTGCACGCGCTTCAATGTCGACGGCGAGCTAGTGACCGCGGGCGATGCCCGGTTCAGGGCGGAGAGGGGAGCATTCCGCCTCGTCACCGGCTGATGCAAGGATGCAGCGGGTGCGTCGCCTGATCCCGATGGTCGCCCTGCTCACGGTCCTGGCTGCGCCGAAGGCGCTGGCGCAGAGCGGCGGCATGCCCGCGCCCGACTTCTCGGAGCCCTGCCCGGCGCTCTACCCGGGCGACGATGCCGAGAAGGCCCGCATCGCCCGCTGGATGGCGCGCGGCGCGGCCGACCGCGGGCTGCCGCACGAGCTGCCCGTGATGGCGGGCCTCACCGAGAGCGGCCTTCAAAACCTCGGCGGGCGCAGCTTCGCCGGCTACTTCGGCATGAGCCGCTCGCTCAACGCGGGCGATTACCGCGGCTTCCCGCGCAACCCGGACCTCCAGATGAGGTGGTTCACCGATACCGCGATGCTCGTGCGCCAGCGGCGCGTGGCCGAGGGGCGCGCCGACCCGGCAGACGACCCGGCCGCCTACGGAAGCTGGATCGCCGACGTGGAGCGGCCCGCACGCCAGTACCGGACGCGATACCAGACCCACCTGGAGGAGGCGCACGACATGATCGCGGGGAAGTGCGCCGCGCCGGACTCGGCCGACACCACCGCCCCCCGCCTGGTGATCCGGATCGCGAAGACGCAGCAACCACTGACCACCGGAGGCATCACCCTCGATGCTCGCTGTCCGGACCATGACTGCCTTGTCGGTGTCACGGTCCAGATCGGAGACACGGTGCGGCGCGTCTCGGCGAGAGAGCCCGCCCCTCGGGGCTACACCACCTTCACCGCCGCCGTTCCGCGAGCGGCCCGGCGCGACCTCCGAGCCGGCCGCACCGTGCGCGCCCACGTGACCGCCATCGCCGCCGACAACGCGGCGAACACAACCGCTCGCGGGCGGCTTGTAACACTGAGGGGCTGATGCCCAAGGACACCGGTCTCCCCCGCGCCGACGCCGAGTACGACTTCAGCCGGGCGCGCCGACGACGCGCTCTCGCGCGCCTGTCGGCGCGGCTGCGGCGTGCCGACGACGTGGACCACATCCTCCCATTCGAGGAGGTGGTCCAAGCGCTCGGCAGGACGGGCGAGCGGCGACTCGGCGAGCAGACCATCCCGCTCGACTCGATCGTCGGGACGGTCGACCGCTCGCGCGAGTTCGACCGGTCGTTCCGGCCGACCTCGCCGCGTGTGCGCCAGCGCTGGGAGCGCATCAACCTCGCGCAGCGGACCGGCGCGGCGATGCCGCCGATCGACGTGTACCGGATCGGCGACATGCACTTCGTCAAGGATGGCCATCACCGCGTATCGGTCGCGCACGCGCTCGGCTACCGGGACATCGACGCCTACGTGACCGAGGTGCTGACGCAGGTCGGGGCGGACCACGAGATCCGCATGCGGGACCTGCCGCTGAAGAGCCACGAGCGCCTCTTCTACGACCGCGTTCCGCTCCCGCCCGAGGCGCGCGAGCGGATCCACCTGAGCGACGAGTGGACCTACGCCGCGCTGGCCGAGGCCGTCGAGGCCTGGGGTTTCAGGGTGATCCAGGCACGCGAGCAGCCGATGTCACGCCGCGAGGTGGCGGAGGCGTGGTTCCGCGAGGAGTACGAGCCGGTGGTCGCAATGCTCGAGGAGGCGCGCCTGATCCCGAAGGGTGTGACCGACACCGAGGCGTACATGCACGTCGCTGCGCTGCGCTACATGATCCTGCGCACGCACGAGTGGAACGACTCGATCATCGACGCGATCCGCCGCGACCTGGAGCACCCAGGTCAGGACGACGACACGTTCGTCAGGCGTCTTCGGCGGGAGCTTCGTTAGCTTCGGTCGCCGGTTGGTCGCCACCCGCGGCCGCGCCCACAGCCGCCGGGGCGTCGCCCTCCACCATCAGGTTGCGGCCGTCCTCCGTGTCGAACAGCTGGAGCTTGGACGCGTCCACCCACAGCTCCGCCTCCTCGCCCTGCTTGACCTCGCTGGCGGGGTCCAGGCGCGCGACGACGCTGCCCTCGCCGCCCTCCATCGGGATGTCGCCGCCGCCGGCGTCCTGCGCGAGCTCACGCAGCTCGTCCGAATCGATCCCCTCGTCGGACGTCACCGAGAAGTGGGCGTAGAGCTCCGAGCCGAGCGATTCGAGCACGTCGATCTTCGCTTTGAAGGTCGTGCCGCGGTCGCGCGCATCCCCGGTCAGGTGCACATCCTCGAAGTGCTCCGGCCGGATGCCCGCGATCAGCCTGCGGCCGTGGTGATCGCGGACGCGGTCGTGCAGCTCGCTGGGCAGCCGCACATCTCCGAATGGCAGCTTCACGGTGTCGTTCTCGACCGTCGCGGGCATGAAGTTCATCGCGGGCGAGCCGATGAATCCGGCCACGAAGAGGTTCACGGGCTCGTTGTAGAGCTGCATCGGCGCACCCACCTGCTGGAGGACGCCGGATCGCATTACCGCCACCCGATCGCCGAGCGTCAGCGCCTCGGTCTGGTCGTGCGTCACGTAGATCGTGGTCGTGCCGAGGCGCTGTTGAAGGCGCGACACCTCGGTGCGCGTCTGCACGCGCAGCTTGGCGTCGAGGTTCGACAGCGGCTCGTCCATCAGGAACGCGGCCGGGTTGCGCACGATCGCGCGCCCCATCGCCACGCGCTGACGCTGGCCGCCGGACAGCTGCGACGGTTTGCGGTCGAGATGCGGCGCGAGGTCGAGGATGCGTGCCGCCTCCTCCACGCGCTGGTTGATCTCCTCCTTGTCGACCCCGTGCAGCTTCAGGGAGAAGCCCATGTTGCCGCGGACGCTCATGTGCGGGTAGAGCGCGTAGTTCTGGAACACCATCGCGATGTCGCGGTCCTTGGGCGACAGCTGGTTCACGACGTTCCCGTCGATCAGGAGTTCACCGTCGGTGATGTCCTCGAGCCCGGCGATCATCCGCAGGGCGGTGGTCTTCCCGCACCCCGAGGGACCGACGAGGATCATGAACTCCCCGTCCGCGACGTCCAGGCTCAGGTCGCGGACCGCCTCGTATCCGTCGGGATAGCGCTTGGTGACGTGCTCCAGCTTGATCTCAGCCATTTGACCGGGTTCTACCCCCTTTCGGGGACCTCAAATCACATCGTCACGACTCCCGCGTGCGGGGCGAGCGCGCCGCCCCGCAGCGCGCCCGGCTCGGTCTCCGCGACAGCGTCGCCGCGAGCCGGCGCCGACCGCTCCTCGGCCGTCGTATTGACGGCGACGGTGTGGTCGCCGCGACGGTATGCGAGCACGCCGGCGGGCGCGTCGAGCAGCTCGAACCCCTCGCCCATCACCCGCCGCAGGGCGAGCAGGTCGCGCACGAGCGAGAGCATGGATCGGGGATCCTCGCGCTGCTCCTCCACGTTGGTCTGCTCCGGATCCACGGGCGGCAGCCACGCCTCGCCGGTCGTGAATCCTCCCGACGGCGAGCCGTCCCACTGCATCGGGTGCCGGAAGCGGTCGCGACCGGCGCGGTCCCACTCCCGCTCCCCGCCCGGGCCGTCGGCGAGGCCGATCTCGTCGCCCTGGTACAGGAACGCCGGTCCCGGCAGCGTGAGCAGCATCAGCGCCGCCGAGCGGGCGTTCTCCGCTCCGAAGCGCGTGACGAGCCGGCCGAAGTCGTGGTTCGAGAGCACCCACGCCGCGCCCGGCCGGGCTGCCGTGGCCGCGATCGCGGCGTGCAGGCGTTCCGCGTCCCACGGGGCGTGTAGAAGCTCGAAGGCGAATGCCCGGTCCAGCGACT
Source organism: Thermoleophilaceae bacterium (assembly GCA_040509835.1). Classification (GTDB taxonomy): domain Bacteria; phylum Actinomycetota; class Thermoleophilia; order Solirubrobacterales; family Thermoleophilaceae; genus JACVRW01. The sequence goes on along the minus strand of JBEVKE010000016.1, from coordinate 24,746 downwards.
CGAGATAGGGCTGCCAGCGTGCGCTCGGCAGGTACACCTCGCCGATCAGCACCTCGTCCCCCACTGCCTCGCGGATGTGCGCCAGCGCCTCGGGCGTGTCGGGCGCGTTCCGGGAGTTCGTGAGCGCGAGCTTCGCCTCCGCCTCACTGAGCGGCAGCCCGAACGCCTCCGTGGCGGGCGGGTCGTCGCGCAGCTCGCGGTCCTTCAGCAGCCGGTCGATCGCATCCACGCGGTAGCCGGCGGCGCCCCGGCCGATCCAGAACGCGAGCGCGTCCTGCATCGCCGCCACGACCTCCGGGTTGCGCCAGTCGAGGTCCGGCTGCTCGGGATAGAAGGAGTGGAGGTAGTACCGGCCGTTCAGCGGCGACCACGCCGAGCGGCCGAACGCCGACAGCCAGTTGTTCGGTTCGTCCCGCCAGATGTACCAGTCCGGGTGCTCACGGAACCACGGATGCTCGATCGAGCTGTGGCAGGGCACCATGTCGAGCAGCACTCGCAGACCGCGCTCGCGCGCCGCCGCGACAACGTTGTCGAAGTCGTCCAGCGTGCCGAAGACGGGATCGACTCCCTTGTAGTCCGCCACGTCGTAGCCCATGTCCGCCATCGGCGAGGGGTAGAAGGGCGACAGCCACAGCGCGTCCACGCCGAGCCACGCCAGGTGGTCGAGTCGCGACTCGATGCCCGGCAAATCGCCCACGCCGTCGCCGTCCGAGTCCTGGAACGAGCGCGGATAGATCTGGTAGATGACCGCGTCCTGCCACCACATGTCGCGCGCTGCGGGCCGGTCAGCCCTTGACGGCGCCGGCGGTGAGTCCCGCGACGATCCGCTTCTGGAACACGATCACCAGGAATACGAGCGGGATGGTGATCACGACCGAGGCGGCCGAGATCGTGCCCAGCGGGATCTCGAACTTCTGGCTGCCGGTGAAGTTCGCCACCGCCACCGGCACGGTGAACGCCTTCGGAGACGTGGTGAGTGTCTGAGCGAGCAGGAACTCGTTCCACACGAAGAACGCGGTCAGGAGGCCGGCGGTCACCAGGCCCGGCGCGGCGAGCGGCAGCACGATCTTGCGGAACGCCTGGAAGTAGGTCGCGCCGTCGACCAGCGCCGCCTCCTCAAGCGTCTTGGGAATCTCCTTGAAGAACGACGTGAGGATGTAGATCGCCAGCGGCAGCGCGAACGTGAGGTACGGCAGGATCAGGCCGATGTACGTGTCGTAGAACCCGATGTCGGTCCAGAGCTTGAAGATCGGCGCCGCGATCGCGATGGGCGGGAACGTGGAGATCGACAGGATCGCGGCCAGCAGCAGGAACTTGTGCGGGAAGCGGAGCCGCGCGAGCGCGTAGGCCGCGAACGACCCGACCAGCAGCGCCAGGAACGTCGTGATGCTCGTAACGATGACGCTGTTCCGGAGCGCCGACGTGAAGTCGCCGTTCTTGAAGATCGACGAGTAGTTGTCGAGCGTCGGCGAGGGCGGGACGAGATCCGCCTGCGACAGGTCTGTGCCCGTCTTCAGCGACACGTTGACGAGCCAGTAGAAGGGGAACAGGCAGAAGACGATGATCGCCACGACGGCGAGCCACATCAGCACCGGCCGCACCCAGTTGCGGCGCGGCCCGCGGGCCTCGACCGTGCGGGGCTCGGCGGCGACCCGATCCATGGCGTGAGCTTCCATCAGTCCTCCTCCGCCAGCGATCGGATGTTCCCGCCCACCGTCCGGATGTAGATGAACGACACCGCCATCACGATCACGAACGTCAGCACCGCCAGCGCCGAGCCGTAACCGATCAGGTTGTTCGTCGTCAGCTCCTTCTGCGCGATCAGCGAGAGCGTCGAGGTGCCGTTGGTGCCTCCGGTGAGGACGAACGGCAGGTCGAAGATCCGCAGCGCGTCGAGCGTGCGGAAGATCAGCGCCACCAGGATCGCCGGCACGAGCAGCGGCAGCGTGATTTGCCTGAAGCGCTGCCAGGTGGTGGCGCCGTCGACCTTCGCGGCGTCATAGACGTCGTCCGGGATCACCTGCAGGCCCGCGAGCAGGAGCAGAGCCATGAACGGCGCGGTCTTCCACACGTCGGCCAGCACCATCACCGCGAGCGCGTAGCCGGACTGGCCGAGCCACACCACGTTCTCCGCGATCCCAAATTTGCCGAGGACCGTCGGCACGAGGCCGAGGTTCGGCTCGAACAGGGTCCTCCAGGTGATCGCGCTCACCACGGTGAGGACCGCCCACGGCACGAGCACCACCGTGCGCAGGATGCCGCGCCCCCTGAAGGCGGCGTGCATCGCGAGCGCCATGCCCAGGCCGATCGCCAGCTCGAGCGTCACCGATATCGCGGTGAACAGGAACGTGGTCTTCAGCGCGTCCCAGAACTCAGTCGAGCCGAACGCCTCGGTGTAGTTGTCGAACCCGACGAACCGCCACAGGCCGGGCGTGCGCAGACTGTACTCCGTCAGCGACAGCCAGATTGCGTACCCGATCGGATACGCCGCGACGAGGGCGATGACCAGCACGGTCGGGGAGAGGAGCAGCGCAGCGAGCCGCCGCTCCTCGCTTCCGTAGCCCTTGTCCTTCTTGCGGCGCTTACCGCGCCCCAGTCTCGCTGTTGCGGCTTCCATGCCGGATTAGAACGTCTGTAGTGCCTTGTTAATCTCGTCGTTCATCTTCTTCGCCGCGTCATCGGGCGACGTGTTGCCCTGCAGGACGTCGTAGACGTTGTTGAAGACCGCCTCCGAGATCTGCGGGTAGACCGGCGACACGGGCCGCGGCTTCGCCTGCTCGATCGCGGTCTTCAGCTCGCCCGCGAACGGCAGCGCCTTCTTGACCGCCGGGTCGTCGTAGGTCGCGCTGGTCACCGGCGGGAGCGACGCCTCGGTCGCCATGATCTGCTGCTGGTCCGGCTTCGTGGCGAACTCGATGAACGCGAGCGAGCCGGACGGGTTCTTCGAGTAGGCCGAGATACCGAGGTTGTAGCCGCCGAGCACGCCGGCGCCCTGCTGGCCGGCGAACCCCGGGAACGTCGCGATGTCGAACTTGGTGCCGATCTTCGACTTCTTGTCGAGCGCGTAGGCGTACGGCCAGTTGCGCATGAACGTCGCGTTGCCGGACTCGAACGCGCGGCGGGACTCCTCCTCCTTGTACGTGGTCACGGCCTTCGGGGCGGCGCCGTTCTTGATGCCGTCGCCCATAAACGTCAGGACGTCCTTGACCTCCTGCGTGTCGGCCGTGGCCGTCTTGCCGTCGTCGGAGACGATGCTCCCGCCCTTCGAGTAGAGGAGCTCCAGGAAGTTGACCGTGAGGCCCTCGTAGCGGAAGCCCTGGTAGACGATGCCGTTGTTGGCGGCAGCCTCCTTGTAGAGCGACTCCCAGTCCTTCGGGAACGACTTCACCTGGTCGGTGCGGTAGAAGATGAAGCCCGCGTTCGAGTTGAACGGGACGGCCCAGTTCTTGCCCTGGTAGTTCGTGGTGTCCACGGTCGACTTGATGTACTTGTCGCCGTTCTGCGAGATGTAGTCGGACACGTCCTTCAGCCAGCCCTGGGCGGCGTATTCGGCGGTCCAGATGACGTCCATGCCGAGCACGTCGCACTCGGTGGACTTGGCGCGCAGGCGCTGGATCTCGAGTCGGCGCTGGTCGTCGGCGCTCTCGGGAAGCTCGAGCAGCTTCGCCTTGGAGTTCGGATTCGCCTTGTTGTAGTTGTCGACGACCGTCGAGAACGCACCGGTCGTGTCCTTGCCGATGCACCACGTGACGTCGCCTGAGGCCTTCGCCTGCGTGGCCTTCTCGGCTGCCGGTGTGCCGCCGCTGTCGTCGCCGCCGCCGCCGCAGCCGGCGATTGCGAACAGCGCGGTCACTACGAGCGCGGCCAGCATGCGCGGGGTCTTCATCATCCGAATTTCCCTCCTCGTGGGCGAGCTTCAGGACTGGCCTACCCGCTATGCGGCGCTGTGAATCCCCTCGCGGTTGCCCGCTACACAGCCTTAATCACAGCGGCAGCCGCGGTATCGCCCGAGCGCACGGCGCCGTCCATGTATCCGCTCCAGACCTGGGCGTACTCGGCGCCGGCCCAGTGCAGTGGGCCGATCGGCGCGCGGAGCGCCTGGCCGTAGCCCGTCCAGCCTCCGGTCGGCATGTGGCAGCCGTAGCAGCCACGTGTCCACTCCTCTTCAGCCCACAGGCGCTCGACGTAGTCGTCCGGCGTCGCGGCGCGCGGCCCGAACAGGCGGGTGAAGCAGTCGACCACCGCGGCGCGGCGCTCCTCCGGGCCCACCCGCCCCAGCTCGCGCGCGTGGCGGCCCTCGAGGAAGCCGAGGAGGACGCCGGGCGAGCCGTCCGGAGGCGAGTTGTCGAAGATGAGCCGCACGGGGCCGAGGTCGCTCGTGGCCTGCCCGGTGAGGCCCTCCGAGCGCCAGAACGGCTCCGCGTAGATCGCCATGCACTTCGCGACGGTGCCGAGCGGCATCCGCTGGGTGAGCTGGTCGCGGTGGCCCGGCAGCGGCGGGTCGTACGCGATCCGGCCGGCGAGCGTGGGCGCGATGGCCACGATGGCGCGCCGGCCACGCGCGATCACGTCGTCGGCGTGGACGGTCACGCCGTCCGGGTCGTGCTCGATGCGGCGTACCGGGGCGCTCAGGTCCACGCGCTCCTCCCCCAGCTCCTCGGCCATTCGTAGCGCGATCCGCTGCGAGCCGCCGACGAAGCGGTCCTGCTGCGCGCCGCCCTCGGTGTCGAAGAGCAGCTCGAGCGAGCCGGCCGAGTGGATGTAGAAGAGCACGTGCAGCAGCGACATGTCCTCCGGCTGCGCGGCCCACACCGCCTCCACTCCGAGCTCGAGGAGCATGCGGCCCGACTTCGTGGCCATGTTCCGGCGCATCCAGGTCGCCATCGTCTGGCCGTCCAGCCTGGACGCGTTCGGCGCCTCCCAGGGCGCGTCCAGCGGCACCTTCCGCGCGAGGCGGTTGAGCCGCGTCTGCGCCTGCTGGACGTCCACGAGCACCGCCGGGTTGATGCGCGGGATTGTGCCCCGGTAGCGCCGCACACTGCCGCCGTACTCGAGCAGGTTGTGGCCCTGCGCGTACGTGGGGAAGGTCTCGACGCCCAGTTCGCGCGCCAGCGCGGCGAGCCGGTCCTGCGTCGGGCCGATCCACTGACCCCCCACCTCGACGACCTTTCCCTCACCGAGATCGTGGTTGAGCGTCCGGCCCCCGACCCGGTCGCGGGCCTCGAGGACCACAACTGAGGCACCCGCGGCGGTCACTGCGCTGGCGGCCGCAAGACCTGCAAGGCCCGCGCCTACGACCACCACGTCCACCTCGTGCGAGTGCGGCGCGGGCATGGGGCGACCCTACGCTACCCTGCCGCGTTCGCATGCCTCCCGCCAGTCAGTCGCGCGAGGAGGAGCGCCGCCTGAACACGCGGACGCTGACGATCGCAAGCGTCGCGTCGGCCACGGCGGCAGCCGTCACCTCGCAACTCTGGATCGCCGGCACCTGGATCGCCGCGGCGTTCACCCCTGTCCTGGTAGCGCTGATCTCGGAGGCGCTCCACCGGCCCACCGAGCGCGTGGCACGGGCGTGGACCGCTGAGCGCGAGCCGCGCGGCGGCCCTCAGCCGCGCGCGCAGACGGCAACCCGCGGCGAGCCGGCCGCGGTGACCGGCAGCGCGGGCCCCGTGCGCGTCTACCGGCAGACCTCGCGCGGCGTGAGCGAGTCGGAGCGCGGCCGCCCCATGCTGTCCGGCCGCCGGATCCCCTGGCGTGCGGTGCTCTTGACCGCCGCGGCCGCGTTCCTGATCGCGGTGGCGACGATCACGGTCATCGACCTCGTCAGCGGCGGGTCGGTGGGGAAGGGCTCGGGCGGGACCACCTTCTTCCGCGGGGGCTCATCCGGCAACTCGCAGGAGAAGGACAAGAGCCAGCCGCAGGAGAAGGGTCAGCAGCAGCAGCAGCAGACCGCGCCGGAAGGGCAGCAGACCGCGCCGGACCAGCAGCAGACCGCGCCCGAGGCGCAGCCGCCGGAGTCGGACACCGCTCCCACGACCCCGCCGACCCAGACGGCGCCGGCGGACCCGCTTCAGAACGCCACTCCCTGACCGCCGCCCAGCCCGCGATCGCGCGGCGAGTACGTCCGGGCCAGGCACCCACCTATCCTCAGCAGGCGGCCCATGCACGACCACGCCGACCCGCACACGCACTTCCGCACGGACGACGCCCGGCGCCTGACCGGAGCGCTCGCGCTCATCCTCGGCCTGATGGTCGCCGAGGTCGTGGCCGGCATCCTGGCCTCGTCGCTGGCGCTCCTCTCCGACGCCGCGCACATGCTCACGGACGCGGGCGCGATCGCGCTCGCGCTGTTCGCCGCGCGGCTGGCGCGGCGGCCGGCGTCGGGCGGCTTCACGTTCGGGTTCCGGCGCGCGGAGATCCTGTCGGCGCAGCTGAACGGCGCCACTCTGGTGGCGCTGGCCGTGGTTATCGTCGCGGCGGGCATCCGCCGGCTGATCGACCCGCCGGACACGGACGGCGCCGTCGTGCTGGTCGTCGCGCTCGGGGGTATCGCGGTGAACCTCGCCGCCACGATGCTGCTCGCGGGGTCGGAGCGGCGGAGCCTCAACGTCGAGGGCGCCTTCCAGCACGTGCTCACGGACCTGTTCGCATTCATCGCGACGGCCGTGGCGGGCGCGATCGTGCTCCTCACCGGCTTCTCGCGGGCGGACGGGATCGCGGCGCTCGTGGTCGCCGCGCTCATGCTGCGCTCGGGCTACGGGCTCCTGCGGGACTCCGGGCGCGTGCTGCTCGAGGCCGCCCCGCGCGACCTCGACCCCGAGGAGATCGGCAGGGCGCTCGCGGCGCAGAACCACGTCGTCGAGGTACACGACCTGCACGTCTGGGAGGTCACGTCGGGCTTCCCGGCCATCTCGGCGCACGTCACCGTCCGCGCGGGCTGCGACACGCAGGCCCACCGCCGCGAGCTCGCGGAGCTCCTGCGCGACCGCTTCGGGGTCACCCACTCGACCCTCCAGGTGGAGACCCGCCACGAGGGGCCGCTGACCATCGAGCCGCTGGGCCGGGGAAGCGAGGCCTGAATGCCCCGCTACGTGATCCAGCAGCACCACGCCACGAGCTTGCACTTCGACTTCCGGCTCGAGGTGGCCGGCACGTTCCGGTCGTGGGCGGTCCCCAAGGGGCCCTCGACGGATCCGCGCGACAAGCGGCTCGCCATGGAGGTCGACGACCACCCGCTGTCCTGGGGTGACTTCGAGGGCGTGATCCCGAAGGGCCAGTATGGAGGCGGACCCGTGATCGTCTGGGACCGCGGCACGTACGAGAACCTCCGCGACGAGACAATGGAGGAGGCGCTGGCAGCCGGACACGCGTCGTTCCGGCTCGAAGGCGAGAAGCTCCACGGCGGGTGGTCGCTGCGGCACATCGAGGGGCGTCGCTGGCTGCTCGTGAAGCGCCGCGACGAGGAGGCGGACGCGGGCGACCCGGTGGCCGACCGGCCCGAGTCGGTTGTGAGCGGGAAGACGATCGAGGAGCTCAGCGCGTGATCGAGCCGATGAAGGCGGTTCTCTCCGACCAGCCGTTCTCGGACCCGGACTGGATCTTCGAGCGCAAGCTGGACGGGATCCGCTGCATCGCGATCAAGGACGAGTCGGGGGTGAGCCTGATGTCGCGGGCGGCCCACCGGATGAACGACCAGTTCCGCGAGGTCGCCGAGGCGCTCGAGCGCGAGCCGGCCGAGGACTTCGTCCTGGACGGCGAGGTGGTGGCCTTCCGTGACGGCGTCACGAGCTTCGAGCTGCTCCAGCAGCGCCATCGGCGGCGCGTGCGGGTCCAGTACTACGTCTTCGACCTGCCCCGCCTGAACGGCGAGGACCTCCGCCCGCTCCCGCTGCGCGAGCGGAAGACGCGTCTGAGGCGGGCGCTCCGGTTCGAGGGGACGATCCGCTTCAACCCGCACCGGAACGGCGAGCACGGCGAGGAGCTCTACCGCGAGGCGTGCCGGAAGGGGCTCGAGGGAGTGATCGCCAAGCGCGCGAACAGCCCATACACGGGGAAGCGCTCGCGCGACTGGCTGAAGCTGAAGTGCCACGCGGAGCAGGAGCTCGTCATCGGCGGCTTCACGGCGCCGAAAGGGTCGCGGACCGACTTCGGCGCCCTGCTGGTGGGCTACAACGAGAAGAGCGCGCTCCGCTACGCGGGGAAGGTCGGCACCGGCTTCGACCAGGCGACTCTCGGGGAGCTGGGGGCGCAGCTGCGCAAGCTGGAGCAGGACGAATCGCCTTTCGCTCCCTTCAAGCCGATCCCGCCGGGCACCCACTGGGTCCGCCCCGAGTTGGTCGCTCAGGTAGCGTTCTCGGAGTGGACGCGCGACGGCCGCCTGCGCCACCCGCGCTTCCTAGGTCTGCGCGAGGACAAGCCGGCGCGCGACGTGGTCCGCGAGGTGCCGTCGTGAGGACCGTGTCGATCAGTCACCCCGACAAGGTGCTGTTCCCGGACGACGGCATCACCAAGGCGGACCTGGCCGGCTACTACGAGCGCGTCTCGGAGTGGATGCTCCCCCACATCAAGTTCCGGCCGATCAGCATGCAGCGGTTCCCAGACGGCATCGGCGGCAAGGGGTTCTTCCACAAGGACATGCCGGACTACTTCCCCGACTGGCTGCGGCGCGTGGAGGTGCCGAAGTCGGGCGGCACCGTCACGCACGTGTACGCGTGCGACGCCAACACGCTGGTCTACCTGGTCGGCCAGAACACGATCACGCCGCACGTGTGGCTGTCGCGGGCGGACCGCCCGTGGCAGCCCGACCGGATGGTGATCGACCTCGACCCGCCGCCGGGAGGCGACTTCGCCGCGGTTCGGCGTGCCGCGCGCCACACCGGCGAGCTGCTCAGAGAGATCGGCCTGGCCCCCTTCGCGCAGGTGACCGGCTCGAAGGGGATCCACGTGTGGACGCCGCTGCGCCGGCGCGCGGGGCACGACGAGGTGCGCGCGCTCGCGGGCGACGTCGGCCGTGTGCTGGCGGACCGCCATCCGGACGAGCTCACGAGCGAATGGCGCAAGGAGAAGCGCGAGGGTCGCATCCTGGTGGACACCGCCCGCAACACGTATGCGCAGACCGCCGTGCCGCCCTACGCGGTCCGCCCGCGCGCCGGGGCGCCGGTGGCCACCCCGATCGATTGGGACGAGCTGTCCGACTCGAAGCTCCGGCCCGACCGCTGGACCGTGAAGAACGTGCTTCGCCGCCTCGGCGCGAAGGGCGATCCCTGGTCGGACATCCAGAGCTACGCGCGCGGCATCAGCCGAGCGCGCGGCCGGCTCGACTCACTGCTGCGCTGACCGGGTCGGCTCAGCCCTCGCAGCGTGTGGTCGTGTCGCCGCCCGAGCAGGTGTCGGAGCCGTTGCCGCCATCGAGCGTGGCGATGCTCGTCGTGTCCTCCGAGCGCAGCAGGTCCCGGCCGTTGCCGCCGGCGAGCGTCAGCGTCTCGTTCTGGATCCCGCCGTCGTCCCAGTCCAGGATGTCGTCCCTTCCGTTGCCCCCGCTCAGGTAGGCGTTGCCGGAGAACTGACGGATCGTGTCCTGGCCGTTGCCGCCGTACGCCCAGCCGCCTGACCACACGAACAACCGGTCGTTGCCCTGGTTGCCTCGCAGCGTGTTCCCGAGCGTGGGGAAGTCCGAGGTGTGGAGCTCGTCGTCGCCCTGGCCGCCGCTCAGGAAGTCGTCGCCGGTGTTCGTCGCGACGTTGCAGCATCCGCCCTCGCCACCATCGAGGGTGTCGTCCCCGTGTTCGCCGAAGAGGCGGTCGTCCTCGCCCTGCCCGGACAGCGTGTCGTCGCCCTTGCCGCCGCAGATCACGTCGTCGCCGAGCCCGCCCGTGATCGCGTCGTCACCCTTCAGCCCGACGATCACGTCGGGCCCCGGCGTGCCGGTGAGGAGATCGTCTCCGTTCGTGCCCACGACCGTGGCCGGCAGGCCTTCGCAGGTGGGCGCCGGCTTCTTCGCCGCGGCGCCGCCCAGCGGCAGCAGCGCGATCGCGACCAGGACCGACAGCGGAAGCAGTGCACGTCTCACGGCGGCTCCTCGTAGGGGGCGCTCGAAGGTACCGCCGCGCGGGGCCGTTCAGAAGCGGACTGGACGAATGTTCAGCCGGGGGTTCCCGGGGCGCCCGAGCGCTTCTCGTCCAGCCGGCCCGCCGCGATCGTGGCGGCCATGTCCTTCGACTCCTCGCGGTACACGGAGCCGTCCTCGAACTCGATCGCCGGGTACTTGCGCTGCCCGGTCATCCGCTCGAGGTCGTCGCGCTTGCTCGGCCGCAGCGGGCCCTTCACGACCAGGTACTCGACGCCGGCCTCGTCGAGCGCCTTCTGGACCTTCCAGCAGGGGTGCCCGGAGAGCTTGACCCACTCGTTCGGACAGCGGTGAAGCCGTAGAGCCATGTGCGGACCCTACCTAGGTTGGGTACGGCAAACCTATGAGCACCGGCACACTCGAGGCCCTTGTCGACCGCGGCGAGGAGCACGGCTGCATCAATCTCTCCGAGCTGTCCGAGCTCACGCACGACCTGTCCGAGGAGGAAGCGCAGGCGCTCGCGGACCGGCTGGACCAGCGCGGCATCGAGGTGTCGGACGACTGCGGCCGCACGGCCGAGCCCGGCCCGAGCTACGCCATCGACGAGCTGTCGATCATGACCGGGGACGCGCTTCAGCTGTTCCTGCGCGACATCCGCGGGCACCCGCTCCTGTCGGCAAAGGAGGAGGTCGAGCTCTCCAAGCGCATCGAGCGCGGCGACCTCGAGGCGAAGGAGCGCATGGTCAACTCCAACCTGCGGCTGGTGATCTCGCTGGCCAAGCGCTACCAGGGCCACGAGCTGTCGCTGCTCGACCTCATCCAGGAGGGCATCCTCGGCCTCATCCGCGCCGCGGAGAAGTTCGACTGGCGCAAGGGCTACAAGTTCTCCACCTACGCGACCTTCTGGATCCGCCAGGCGATCCAGCGCGGGCTCGCGAACCACGGCCGGACCATCCGGCTGCCAGTTCACATCGGGCAGCGCGAGCGCAAGATCAAGCGCGCGGAGCGCGAGCTCGCGGTGAGCCTGGGACGCCCGCCGACCGACGAGGAGATAGCCGAGGAGGCGGACGTCACGATCCGCGAGCTCGAGGAGACGCGCGAGTTCACGCGCACCGTCACGAGCCTGGAGCGGCCCGTGGGCTCGGAGGGCGACACCGAGCTCGGGGCGCTCTTGCCGAGCAACGAGCCCGAGCCTGTCGAGGAGGTCGAGATCGGCTTTCGCCACGACGCGGTGCACCGCGCGCTCGAGAGCCTCTCCGACCAGGAGCAGCGCGTGATCCGGCTGCGCTATGGCATCAACGGCGACGACCCCACCCCGCTGCGCGAGGCCGGCAGGCAGCTCGGCCTGTCCCCCGAGCGGGTGCGCCGCATCGAGCACAAGGCGCTCGAGCGGCTCGCGACCAGCCGCGAGGTGGCCGGGCTCTCCGAAGCCGCGTGACGTGAGGCCGAGCCAGGTCGTCGAGGCGCTCGACGAAGTGCATACGGCACCGCAGGTTGGGTAGTCGGCGGGCATGGAGACTTCAACTCGCTCTCGCGCGCCGGCGGACGGCGACCGGCCGCTCGGCGAGCTGGTCCAGGACCTGTCCCGGCAGACCTCGACGCTGATCCGGCAGGAGATGCGGCTGGCCCAGGCCGAGCTGACCGAGAAGGGCAGGCACGCCAGCAAGGGCGCCGGCATGTTCGGCGGCGCGGGCGTCATCGCGCTGTACGGAGTGGGCGCCCTCATAGCGGCCGCCATCCTCGGGCTCGCGACCGTGCTCGAGCCGTGGATCGCCGCCGCCGCGGTCGGCGTGGGGCTCCTCCTGATCGCCGGGATCCTGGCGCTCACCGGCAAGAAGGAGATCGAGGAGGCCACTCCACCCAAGCCGGAGCAGGCCATCGAGAGCGTTCAGCGCGACGTCGAGACGGTGAAGGCGAGGGCACGGTCATGACGGAGCCGCAGGCATCGCAGACACCGGATGAGATCCGGCGCGAGATCGAGCGCACCCGCCGCGAGCTGGGCGACACGGTCGACGCGCTGTCGCACAAGGCGAACGTCAAGGAGCAGGCACGCCTGAAGAAGGACGAGGTCCAGGAGAAGGTCGCCTCGAACCCGACGCCGGTTGTCGCCGTGATCGGCGGCCTCGTCGCGCTGCTCGTGCTGCTCCGCCTGATCAGGAGGCGATGACCATGGCGGACACGCGTGCGGCGACGGCGCCAGACGCGCCCACCGACCTCGGTGGACGCGGTTGGTGGGCCGCACTGAAGCGCGCGGTGAAGGAGTTCCGCGAGGACAACCTCACCGATTGGGCCGCGGCTCTGACGTACTACTCCGTCCTCGCGATCTTCCCGGCGCTGATCGTGCTGGTGTCGATCCTCGGGCTCGTCGGCGAGTCGGCGACACAGCCCCTGATCGACAACCTCGGCACCGTGGCGCCCGGCCCCGCCAGGGAGATCTTCACGAACGCGATCAAGAACCTCCAGGGCGACCAGGGTGCTGCGGGGGTCCTGTTCATCGTCGGCCTGATCGGCGCGCTGTGGTCGGCCTCGGGCTACGTGGCCGCCTTCATGCGCGCGTCCAACGCGATCTATGACATGCCCGAGGGCCGGCCGGTGTGGAAGACGCTGCCCGTGCGTGTCGGACTCACGCTGATCCTCCTGTTCCTGCTGGCAATCACGTCGCTCGCGGTCGTGCTCACCGGTGGGCTCGCGCACCGCGTGGGTGACCTGATCGGCCTCGGCGGCACGGCGGTGGACGTCTGGAACATCGCGAAGTGGCCGGTGCTCCTGATCGTCGTGAGCTTCATGTTCGCGCTGCTCTACTGGGCGGCGCCGAACGTCAAGCACTCGGGGTTCCGCTGGGTGTCGCCGGGCGGAATACTGGCCATCGTCGGCTGGCTGATCGCGTCGGCCGCGTTCGCGTTCTACGTGGGCAGCTTCGGCTCCTACAACAAGACCTACGGAGCGCTCGGGGGCGTGATCGTCTTCCTCGTGTGGCTGTGGATCTCGAACATCGTCATCCTGCTCGGCGCCGAGTTCAATGCCGAGCTGGAGCGTGGCCGCGCGATCGAGGGTGGCATGCGGCCGCCCGACCGGGAGCCGTTCGCCGAGCCGCGTGACACACGCAAGATGGACCCAGAGCAGAAGCCCGCGTGACCACCACCGAGACGACGGACCAACTCAGCGGCTACGCGCCGCCGGAGGAGCGGCCGCCGCTCGCCGCCTACGCGACCTTCGCAGCGGTGTTCCACGGCGCCATGGCGGGCGCGGTCACGGCGGCGAAGCGGTCCGGCCGCGACCTGCCCGAGGGCGTGCACGCGGGCGACATCGCACTGATCGGCACCGCGAGCTATCAGCTCAGCCGCCTGATCGCGAAGAAGAAGGTCACGGCGTTCGTGCGGGCGCCGTTCACCGAGCTGGAGGGAAAGGGCGGACCGGCCGAGCTCGAGGAGCACGCGCGCGGACGCGGGCTCCGCCGGGCGCTCGGTGAGCTGCTCCTATGCCCGTACTGCCTCGGCCTCTGGGCCTCGGGCGGCTTCCACGCCGGCCTCCTGTTCGCGCCGCGCGCCACCCGCTTCAGCGCATCCGTGCTGACCGCCATGTCGATCTCGGACTTCCTCCAGATCGCGTACCGGTCCGCCGAGCGGCGCGGGCTCGAGAGTTAGTCGCCGAGCACGAAGAACTCGAACCCGAGGTCGGGGTCGAGCGTGAGCTGGCTGTGGTAGGCGACCACGTCGCGGTGCATGTTGTCCCGCACGGTCTGCTTGAACTCGTGCGCCATGGCCTCCTGGAAAGTGAGCCGCACCTCGCGCACCTTGTGGCCGTGCCCGTTGTCCACGAGCGTCTTCTCGACCCGCGTCATCGTGTCCTCGAGCACGCAGACGACGATGCGGTCGTCGAGGATGTAGCTCTTCGCCTTCGTCGGACCGCGGCCGTAGTAATCGCGGAACAGCTTGACGATCCCGTTGGTGACCGCCGCGAGCTGCTCGCCGACGTGCACCCCGGCGTCAGGAGAGTGAGTGTGCTCCACCGGGGCGGGATTCTGGCAAGTCTTGGCGGGCTTCCGCCAGCCGTGCCGGGAGGGAGGATCGGAACAACCTGCTCACCTTCCCCAGCTTCGCCCGGCAGCGTGGGCATTCCTCACTGTTCAGGCCGGGCGTCGGGCTGTATACGGTCAGCCGACAGTTCGGGCAGTTGAGGTACGCCATGGGCAGTGGAGGGTACCCCCCGACGGCAGCCGGGTCAACAGATGGGTGAAATGGACGAAATCGCACAGGTGGCTCGAGAGCGCCTCGGCTTCGAGCGGCTGAGGCCCGGCCAGGGAGAGGCGGTGCGCGCCGTGCTCGCCGGCCGCGACACCCTCGTGGTGATGGCCACCGGGGCGGGCAAGTCCGCGATCTACCAGCTCGCCGGCTGGCTGATCGACGGCGCAACGCTCGTGATCTCCCCGCTGATCTCGCTCCAGCACGACCAGATCGAGAAGATCGAGGAGGAGCAGCCGGGCGAGGCGGCCGCCATCGACGCCTCGGTCTCGGAGACGAAGCGCGAGGACCGCCTCGAGGAGCTGGCGGACGAGGAGCTCGAGTTCCTGTTCCTGGCGCCCGAGCAGCTGGCTCGGGAGGAGACGGTGGAGCGGCTCGCCGCCGCGAACGTATCGCTGCTCGTGGTGGACGAGGCGCACTGCATATCCGAGTGGGGCCACGATTTCCGCCCCGACTACATGCGCATCGGGCCGCTCGTGAAGCGCCTGGGCTCGCCCACCGTCCTGGCGCTGACGGCCACCGCCTCCCCACCGGTTCGCGAGGAGATCGTGGAGCGGCTCCGGATGGACACACCCGAGCTGATCATCCGCGGCTTCGACCGCCCCAACATCCGCCTCGAGGTTGACCGCCATTACGGCGAGCACCAGAAGCGGCGCGCGCTCGTCGAGCGGGCGAAGGCTCTGGGCGGGCCCGGCATCGTCTACGTCGCGACGCGCAGGGGCGCCGAGGAGGTGGCCGCCGACCTCGAGGAGGCGGGCCTGCGCGCGCGGCCGTACCACGCCGGGTTGCCGAAGTCGGAGCGCGACGACGCCCAGGAGGCCTTCATGGGCGACGAGCTCGACGCGATCGCGGCCACCACGGCCTTCGGCATGGGCGTCGACAAACCGAACGTCCGGTTCGTGCTCCACTCCGAGCCGAGCGACTCGGTGGACAGCTACTTCCAGGAGATCGGTCGTGCCGGGCGCGACGGCGAGCCGGCGGACGCGGTGCTCTTCTACCGGGCCGAGGACCTGGGGCTGCGCCGGTTCTTCGCCGGAGGCGGCGACAGCGAGGAGCGCCGCGAGTGGGAGCGCTCGCGCGTCGAGATGATGCGCGGATACGCCGAGCACGAGCACTGCCGGCGCGCCTTCGTACTCAGCTACTTCGGCGAGCCGGCCCCCGATCCGTGCGGGAACTGCGACAACTGCGAGGCGGGTCGCGGCCGGGCCGACGACTGCGCGCAACCGTTCGAGGTCGGCGCGCGCGTGAGGCACGTGGACTGGGGCGAGGGCGTCGTGCAGCGCTACGACGGGGACCACGTCGTGGTCCTGTTCGAGGCGGTGGGCTACCGGACGCTGTCGGTGGAGCTCGTGACGGAGCGAGGTCTGCTCGAGGCCGTCTCGTAGGCCTGTTCGTAGGCCTCGGCGACGGTCGTGACGTCGAAGCGCTCTCGCGCGCTCTCCCGGCAGCGCTCGGGATCGATCTCGTCCAGCCGTCCGATCGCCTCGGCCATCGCGTGCTCGTCGTCCACCACGAACCCGGTCTCGCCGTCCACCACGATCTCGGAAGCGGAGCCCTCGTCGAACGCGATCACCGGCGTCCCGCATGCCATCGCCTCGGTCATGACGAGCCCGAACGGCTCGGGCCAGCGGATCGGCATCAGGAACGCCCGGGCCGCTACGTACAGGGCGGCCTTCTCGTCCCCGACCTCGCCGACGTACTCAACTCGCTCGCCGTCGATGTGCGGCTCCACCTCCTTGGCGAAGAAGTCCTCCTCGCCGGGCTGCACCGGGCCGGCGAGCACGAGCCGCACGCCCGCCTCGTGCGCGGCCGCGATCGCGCGCTGCGGCCCCTTCTCGGGATTGAGGCGACCAATCCACAGCACGAAGTCGTCCTTCTCGGCACGAAACGGGAAGTCGTCCACGACGATCGGGTTGCCGATCACGGCGACCACGTCGAGCTCCGGCGGCGCCTGCTCGGCCTGATAGCGGCTCAGCGCGACCGCGGGCGCCTTGTACCCGTGGCGCGCGTAGAAGGCGCTCGTCTCGTCCGTGAACGGGCCGTGCAGCGTGTGCACCAGGGGGATGTCGATCCGGTCCGCGAACGCGAACGCGGCGAAGCCGCAGTTGTCGTGCACGATGTCGAAGGGCTCGTCCGCCTCCTCGATGCTCGCGAACGCGGATGCCACGTGATCCGCCTCGTAGAGCGACATCTGGATCTCGTCGGGATGGGCTCCCTCGAGCGGCGACAGCACCTCGGCGCGCGAGTGCGTGCCCGGCGCGGCGAAGAGCGTGACGCTGTTCCCGCGCTTGGTCAGCTCCCCCGACAGGAGCGCGAGCACCTGCTCGATGCCGCCATAGCCGGTGGGCGGCACGGGTATCCACGGGGGTGCCAACACCGCGACCCTCATAGCCTCCTCCTCATGAGTAGCCCGCTGGGCGCAATTCCGAATCTCGCTGAGACCATCGTGATCAAGGATGGCAACGTCTTCATGGTCACCCTCCGCGACGGCCGGCTTCCTGCCGGCGTCGACCATCCCCTCGGACTCTGGTTCCAGGACTGCCGGTTTCTAAGCATCCTCGAGGTGAGGATATGCGGGGAGCTGCCACGCCTCCTGACGGCGACGGACGCCGAGGGCTCGGTCGCAGTGCACGAGCTCACCAATCCGGACCTTGAGCTGGGCGACGGCGAGTGGCTGCCGGCCCAGAGCCTCAGGTTCCGGATCGAGCGGCGCGCCGAGGCCGCCGGGACGCTGCGCCAGACGATCGGCGTGAGGAGCTACCACCGCAAACCGCTCAGGCTTCCGGTCGAGGTGCGCCTGGACGCCGACTTCCTCCCCATGCTCGAGCTGCGCGGCATCGTCCCGAGGCACGAGCGGCCGTCATCCGAGGGAGGGCCGACCGCATTCTCGCTCGTGGGCCGCGACGGGGTTCGCCGAACGACGACGCTGCGCGCCGACCCCGAGCCCCGTGTTGACGGCGATTCCACGCTGTGGTTCGACCTCGACCTCGAGCCGCGTGGCGCTATCGACCTGACGCTCGACCTCGAGGTGTCCGAGCGCATGGACGGCGAGCTCGCGGCCTCGATCCCGCACCGCCCGCGCGTGGAGGGCACGCGCATCACCTCCGACGACCAGCTGTTCAACCGCATCCTCCAGCGATCGCTGGACGACCTCGAGCTGCTGCGCTCGGAGCTCGACGGCCAGTCGTACTACGCCGCCGGGTTGCCCTGGTTCGCGACCCTGTTCGGCCGCGACAGCCTGATCACCGCGTTCGAGACGCTCTCGTTCCTGCCGGGCGTGGCCGAGGGCACGCTGCGGCTCCTGGCCGGCCGGCTCGGGACCGAGGTGAACGACGAGCGCGACGAGGACCCCGGCAAGGTGCTCCACGAGCTGCGCGTGGGCGAGCCCGCGACGCTCGGCGAGACTCCGTTCGCCCGCTACTACGGCAGCGTCGACGCCACGCCGCTGTTCCTCTGCCTCCTCGGGCGCTACCCCGACTGGTCCGGCAACCTCGACCTGTTTCACGAGCTGCTCGAGCCCGCGGAGGCCGCGCTCGACTGGATCGACCGGTACGGCGACCTCGACGGCGACGGCCTGGTGGAGTACAGGCGCCGCTCCGAGCACGGCCTCGCGACCCAGGGCTGGAAGGATTCCGTGGACGGCATCCCGGACGCGGCCGGCGACGCGCTCGCCGCGCCGGTCGCACTTGTTGAGGTGCAGGGCTACACGGCGTGCGCCAAGCGGATGATGGCGCGGCTGTTCGAGCTCGACGGCGATCTCGCGCGGGCCGACCGGCTGCGCGAGGAGGCGGGCCGCGTCGAAGCCGCCCTCGAGCGCTTCTGGCTCGACGGCGACGGCTGCTACGCGATCGGCCTGGACGGCGACAAGCGGCCCGGATCCGGCCTCACCTCGAACCAGGGCCACCTGCTGTGGGCCGGCGTGGTGAGCGACGAGCGCGCGTCCTGCATCCGTGACGTGCTCATGGGGAGCGACATGTTCAGCGGCTGGGGCGTGCGCACGCTGGCGGAGAGCCATCCCGCCTACAACCCGGTCGGCTATCACACCGGCTCGGTGTGGCCGCACGACAGCGCGCTGATCGCGTTCGGCCTGCGCCGCTACGGATTCGACGAGGACTTCACGCGGGTCTTCGAGGGGCTGCTCGAGGCAGCCTCGCGGTTCAACGACTACCGGCTGCCCGAGCTGTTCGGCGGCTTCGCGCGCGAGGAGTTCGACGAGCCGGTGCCCTACCCCGTCGCGTGCCAGCCGCAGGCGTGGTCGGCCGGCTCGATCCCGTTCCTCCTCAAGTGGGGGCTCGGCATCAGTCCGGACGCCCTCCAGAAGCGGCTCAGGATCATCCGCCCCTCGCTGCCGCACTGGCTGGGGCGCGTGGACGTCAGGGGACTCCAGATCGGAAATGCGCGTGTGGACCTGCGCTTCGAGCGGGCCGGTGAACAGGTCACGCTCACCGATGCCCGCATCGAGGGCGACATGGAGGTCGTGCTCGAGATCGCGCCCGACCGCCGCCACATCGTCGACCCCTGAGCGAACCGTTTTGCGCGCTCCGGCACCGGGGCAAGAGACCACTGTCGTGGGACCCAGATCGCTTCTCCCGGCTTGCCTGATCGCCCTCGCCCTCGCACCGGCGGGGTGCGGGACCGCCGCCCGCGAGCGCGATGCCGCGAGCGTGGCTCAGCGCTTCCACGCCGCGCTGGCGTACGGCAATGGGCATGCCGCATGCGATCAGCTGAGCGAGGAGACGGCCTCGAAGCTCGAGCAGCAGGAGGGCAGGCCGTGCGAGAAGGCCATCCTGAGCCTGAAGATCCCGAAGGGGGGCACGGTCGCGGTGAGGCGCGTGGAGGTCACGAGTGCCTACATGGGCCTGGCGGAGGGCAGCGCGGACTTCCTCGACGAGGGCCCCGACGGGTGGCGGATATCGGCCGCCGGGTGCGAGCCCGTGGCCGCCGATCGGCCGTACCAATGCCAGCTGGAGGGCTGAGATGCGAGTGATGTTCGTCGTCTACCTCGTGCTGATCACGGTCGGGGTCACCTATTGCGTGACGCTCGGGCTTCTGCACAACTGATGCGCCGCTTCCTGAGGGAGAACAGCCTGTCGATCGTGTTCCTCGCGCTGTTCGTGGCCGCGCTCATGGGACAGGCGATCGCCGGGCACGCGGACTTCAACGAACAGCAGGTGCGCCACGGCGACCCGACGGTGACGCTGGGGCGCTACGTCGTTTCCTCGGAGTTCGGCGTCGACGTCATGGAGAACTGGCAGTCGGAGTACCTCCAGTTCACGCTCTTCATCCTGCTCACGGTCTGGCTGCTCCAGCGCGGCTCCCCCGAGTCGAAGGAGCTGGACAAGGCCGGTCGCGAGTCGGACCAGAAGCAGAAGGTCGGGGCGTACGCGCAACAGAACTCGCCGCGGTGGGCGAAGGTCGGCGGGATCCGGACAACGATCTACGAGAACTCGCTGCTGATCGTGATGGGCTCGATCTGGCTGGCCACCTGGTTCGCCCAATCGGTGGCCGGGCGGGTTCAGTACAACAGCGACCGGCTCGGCCATCACATGGATCCGGTCAGCTGGCTGGCGTACATCGGCAAGCCCGACTTCTGGTCCAGGACCCTCCAGAACTGGCAGTCCGAGTTCCTGGCGGTGGGCTCGATGGCGATCCTGGCGGTGTATCTGCGCCAGCGCGGCTCGCCCGAATCGAAGCCGGTCGGCGCGCCCCACACGTCCACGGGCGTGGAGGGCTGATGCCGAGGTTGACGCGATCATGAGGCTTCTGGCGGAGAAGGGGCCCCTGCGCCCGCCGCAGATCCGGGATCAGCTCGAGACGAAGTTCTGGGGCCCCGGCCGGCTGCGCGCGGCGCTTCTGGAAGCACGGCGACGCGGCCTGGTCCAGCGAAAAGGCCGCACGTACGAGGTGCCCTAGTCGAACTGGTGGGGATTCGTACCGTTTTCCGGGACGATTCCCCACCAGCTGGCCGAGCCGGGCTTCAGTGAGCGTAGTTCGGGCTCAGTTATCCGGCGACGCGGCCGAGATGTCGGCGAGCGTCGAGTCCGGCTCACGCTCGACCGCCAGGTCGCCGAGCGAGACGATCCCTACCGGCCGGCCGTCCCGCACCACCGGCAGCCTGCGGATGTCGGCCTCGCGCATCTTCCGGAGCGCGTCGTCGACGCTGGCACCCGGCTCGATCGTCTCGAGGCTCGGCGTGCACACGTCGCTCACACTCGTCGACTGCGGGTCGCGGCCCTCGGCGATCGCGCGCACCACGATGTCGCGGTCCGTGACGATGCTCGTGATCTCCTCGCCGTCGACGACGATCACGTCGCCGATGTCGCTCTCGTTCATCACGCGAGCGGCGTCGACGATCGTGTCGGACGCCTTCACCGTCCGCGGCTCGCGGGTCATGATTTCTTCGACTGTTCTTGTCATGAACAGCCAGTACCCGGAGAGGGTTTAGTTACCCCAGGAGCGGGATAGACTCCATTTGGGTCGTCTGCCGGGAACACCAAGGTCCTGGCCGGCGCCATCGCTTCACGGGGGACGAGGCGTAGTCGCGTATAGCGGTTGCGAAACGGACCTTACGTCCACTAACGACGGAAGGTTCCACGACATGACCGCTGCAACACTCACCGGTCCGCGCATAGGGCGGGTCCCCCGCCGCGTTTCGTGCCTCGGCACCGACGCGCGCGAGACCGAACGGCAGCTCCTGGTCCGGTATCACGACGAGGGCGACCTCGGCGCGCGCGAGGACCTCTGTGAGCGCTTCCTGCCGCTCGCCCGCGATCTGGCGCTGCGCTACACCTACACGGACGAGCCGCTCGACGACCTGGTCCAGGTCGCGAGCCTTGGGCTCATCAAGGCCATCGACCGCTTCGAGCCCGGGCGCGGCACGAAGTTCACGAGCTACGCCGCGCCCACGATCCTGGGCGAGCTGAAGCGCCACTTCCGCGACAAGGGGTGGTCGCTGCACGTCCCGCGCGACCTCCAGGAGCGCACGCTCGCCGTGAGCCGCGCGACCGAGGTGCTGTCGAAGGAGCTCGGGCGCTCGCCGAAGGTGCGCGAGGTGGCCGAGCACATCGGCTGCTCGACTGAGAAGGTGCTCGAGGCGCAGGAGGCGGCCGCGAGCTACGAGGCGGCATCGCTCGACGCCCCGACCGCGCGCGACGACGGCGAGTCCGCGTCCCTGGTGGATCTGCTGGGCGACGAGGACACGCGGTACGAGCTCGTGGAGGACCGGCAGGCGATCGCGAGCTCGTGGGCCGAGCTGCCCGACGTGGAGCGCCAGGTGCTCGAGCTTCGCTTCATGCACGACCTGACACAGCGTGAGATCGGAGAGCAGATCGGCTATTCCCAGATGCACGTCTCGCGGCTGCTCCGGCGCGCGCTCACGCGCCTGGAGACCGCCGCAGCCGCCGCATGAGCGACAGGGCGTTGTCCACGGCAAAGCCCTCCCAGTCGTTGTTGAAGTAGACGAGGACCTCGGCCCGGCGGCGCCACTCGGCGATCCGCCGGGCCCACTCGTCCAGCTCGGTCTCGGAGTACTTGCCGCGCCGGCCGCGGTGGCCGTAGTGGAGGCGCACGAGCGTCCAGTCGGTGGTGAGCTCGTGGGGCTGGAACGGCCGGTCCGGATGGTCGCCGATCACGAGCGCGGCGCCGTGCGCGCGGAGCTGCTTGTACACGGCCTCCGTGAACCAGCTCTCGTGCCGGAACTCGAAGCAGTGGCGTCCCGGCGGCAGCAGCGGCAACGCACGTCCGAGCCGGTCGTCGTCGCGGTGGAAGTTCGCCGGGAACTGCCACACGATCGGGCCGAGCTTGCCGGCCTCGGCCAGCGGCTCGAGCCCGTCGTAGTAGCGGCCGATGCCCTCGGCGAGATTCTGGAGCCGCTGGATGTGGGTCATGTAGCGACTCGCCTTGCAGGCGAACATGAACTCCGGCGGCGTCTGCTCTGCCCAGCGCGCCACCGCCTCGCGAGAGGCCAGCCGGTAGAAGGTCGAGTTGACCTCGACGGTGTCGAACACCTGCGAGTAGCGCTCGAGCCAGCGGCCCTTCGCGAGGCCGTCCGGATAGAGCCCTCCGCGCCAGCTGTCGTACTGCCAGCCCGAGCACCCGACGCGAACCGGCCGCATGCTCGGCAGCCTACTCGGACACCGGGCCTAGGGACGGGGCAACCGGGAGGTGTCGACCACTTCGAACGCGCTGCCGGGCACACCGTGGAGCGAGTGGAGGTCGTCGTTGTCCCAGCCGCGGCTCGGCGCGCCGCTGACGTACCAGGACGAGCCGTTGTCGGCCACGGTCATGCCGTAGCGCTTCAGGGCCCTCAGCACGATCCGCGACTGGCGCGGGAAACCCGATATGTCGAACCCTCGCCTGAGCCTCAGCCGCTGGCCCATGGCGGGAAGGTCCGGGTCGGTGAGGCTCGACGCGAAGTGGCGTGCGGGATAGATGAAGGCGCGGCGCGTCTCGGACACCGTGAACCGGAGCGCGTGATCGATGTGGCCGCGCCTCACCTCGGGGTAGCGCGCGAGCCCGGGGAGGATCGGCAGGCCGGCCGCGTCGGCGGAGGTCCACCCGCGCGGCCGCAGCCGGTTCGAGCGCAGGTTGAAGATCGCGCCCGAGCCCGCGTGCCAGCGGACGCCCCCGGCCAGTGGATGCGCGTCGAACAGCTCGTACAGGCGGCACCGCGCCCGGTCCACGACGATCACGTGGCGGTCGCCGTCCGAGCTTCGGCCGCCCTCGATCGGGACGCGCCTCGGGATCGGGTAGCGGCCCCGGTCGGACTCGTCCGCGTAGTCGAAGCTGACGCGCACCCGGCGCTGGCGCGCCGGCACGGTGACGTACGGGATCCCGATCGGCGCCCCCTGGTAGAGGCCGGAGCCGAAGTCCGCGTGCATGTGCTCGCTCACGCCGATCGAGCGCACGATGGCGTCGGAGTTCGGATGCACGGGCAGCCCGTCGACACGCTGGTTCCACGGGTTGGCAGCGGGGAACAGCGGGCAGCCGGCCAGCACGGCCGCCGCTCCTATGGCGACGCTGCCGAACAAGTCAGCCTGTGGGCCCGAAGCGGCTCGTCTCGCCCTCGGGCAGCTGCCCGTCGCGCCCCACGTAGCCGTCCCTGCCGCCCGCGATCACGTACAGCGCCGGCTCGTCGCCGACGTTCCTGATCTGCCGCACCGTGGACGCGTCCACGCGAGCGAGCCCGCCCGGGCCGAGTACGTGCTCGGTCTCGTCGTTCATGCGAATCGCGATCCGGCCGCGGTGCACGAAGTAGAGCTCCTCCTGCTGCTCGTGGAAGTGACGCCCGGTCTGGAAGCCCGGCGGGATCTCGATCGCGTTCACGCCAAAGGCCGTCACGCCCAGCGCGCGTCGGATCTTGCGAAACCCCGGTCCGTCGGCCAGCGCGTCCACGTTTGCGACGGCGTAGCCGTCGCCCTCCACCACGTCCCGAACCTCGTCAGCCATGGCCGACAGGGTAAATGGCTAGGCGGCTCGTTCCGCGCTCCTGAGCCCGCCGCGCGCCCACAGCACGGACACGGAGACGAGCAGCAGCACGACGAGGAACGCGGGCAGCACCTTGGTCGGATCGCCCACCAGGAAGCCGCGCTCGGTGTCGATCACGAGCGTGATCGGGTTCACGGACGCGGCCGCCTGCACCCAGCCGGTGAGCAGGTCGTACGGCACCCACACGGGGGCGAGGAACAGCAGCAGGAAGGCGGGCGTCTGGATCAGCGGCCCGGCCTGCATCGTGCGGAGCCGCATGGCCACGCCGGTCCCGAACAGCATCGCGAAGGCGTTGACGAGCAGCGCGAGCACGTAGAGGCCCACGAGGTCGACCCCGCCGCCGATCACCTGGAGCCCCGCTATCAGCGCGACGATCGTGACCACGGCGATCGTCGTCGCGAAGCGCACCAGGGCGGACATCCAGTAGCCGGCGATGATGCCACCGCGGTTCGTGGCGCCGAGCATCAGCCGGCGTGAGAACCCCGACTCGAAGTCGCGCGCCACGGAGAAGGCGGTGAATACGCCGGCGAAAGTCGATGCCTGCAGGAGCACGAAGCCGTAGATCCAGGTCGTGTAGTTCGCGCCGTAGTCGAAGCCTGGAATCGAGTCCACCCTCGAGAGGCCGCCCGCGAAGGCCGTGAAGAAGAACAACGGGAACAGCAGGCTCGGGAAGATCAGGGTCGGGTTCGTGAACCAGTTGTGCACGTTGCGCCACGCGAGCGCGCGCGCGACGGAGCTGAACGTGCCGCGGCTCACGTGCGCACCATCCGGGTCCGGAGCGCCATGGACGCGGCCGTGATGGAGATTGCGGCCACCCCGCCCGCACAGGCGAAGCCGAGCGCCAGCGCCTCCCAGTCCCACCCGATGATGAACAGCGAGCGGATCCCCTCGAGCATGTAGGAGACGGGATTCCACGTTGCGACCGTCCGGTACCAGTCGGTCTCGATCAGGTT
>JBEVKE010000015.1:0-9453 GCA_040509835.1 Thermoleophilaceae bacterium | reverse complement strand
AAATGTTGAGACGGATCAGTGTGGCGTCTGTGATGGCTGCGGTCGCGATCGGCGCCCTCGCCGCCTCGTCGGCCACTGCCGCCCCACAGGGTGGAGGTTTGATCACCGAGTCGGGGTTCGACTGTGGGACCCTCGGCAACCCGGTGACGATCGTGCACTCGCACGGCAACAACGGATGGATCGACCAGGACCACTACGTGGTGACGTCAATCTCTTTCACTGACAGCGAGGGGACTTTCTCGAAGACCTTCGGAGCGAAAAACGGCTTCGGGGATCCGGTCACGTGTTCGATCGTGGAGGACGGCACCACTGTCGTCGTGACGGCGGCGCAGGTCCCCTGAGACCTGGTCGCAGGTAGTCGCGTCAGCCGCTGATCCATGGCAGCGGCTGACGCGGGCTATCGCTTTCCATGCGGGGGAGCACTCCGGCCGCGAATTGCGCTTCGCGCGAATTCCACAAGAGGCGGTCGCGTCGTCTTTACGGGAGACCGCTCCCGCTCTCCAACCGCATCCGCCCCGAGGC
Source organism: Thermoleophilaceae bacterium (assembly GCA_040509835.1). Taxonomy (GTDB): domain Bacteria; phylum Actinomycetota; class Thermoleophilia; order Solirubrobacterales; family Thermoleophilaceae; genus JACVRW01. The sequence continues at coordinate 8,931 of JBEVKE010000015.1, read as the reverse complement.
CGATGGATTGCGGTCGTTCGACTTACTCCGTGCTTCGCCACGAGTGGGCTGCCTTGTGGACCCGTGGTGGACCCCCGAAGGGTCAATCAGGCCCGTGGCGCGGAGTCCCTTCCCGGTATGCGCCCGGGATAGCGGCGTCTCGATGACCGCACGACAGAGTGGACCTACGGCTCGACATCTTCCTTCGAACGCGCGAAACCGCTTTCGCTCAGGAAGCGGGATAGCTCCGGGTGGATTCGAACCACCGACCTCACGATTATGAGTCGTGCGCTCTAACCGCTGAGCTACGGAGCCGGGAGCGGAGAGAGTGTAGACCGGGAGCGGGGTCCCGATGCCGCGGCCTGTGGTCGGTCAGTCCGTTATGTCGGCCCGGCTGGTGGCGAAGGTGGGGACCGGTGCGCCGTCCTCGTCGGCGCCCCACTGGGCGGAGGGCAGGAGCTGTGCCTTGAGCGAGAGGCTGTCGGCATCGAGCAGCGCTGCCGTCGCCGCGTCGCCTGTGAGCTGCTGCCCCAGGGCGTCGAACACCTGCGTCGTGGGGCTGATGACCGCGACGCCTTCGCCGCCGACGAGTTGCGCGGCCTCGCCCAGCAGCGCACTGGGGACGTCGCACACCTCCTCGATCGAAATCGGGAGCTGATCGCCGACGATCTCATCCGCCGAGACGTTCAGGGTGATCGTGGTCGCGAAGAACGCATCGCTGAAGGTCGGCGCCGGGTCGCCCGCGGCGTGGGCCGGAGCGCCCGCGGAGCGCATGGCGTCCTCTGGAGGGGCCGCGCAGCCCAGGCCGGCGCCCGGTCCGGGGGCAACGGGTCCGGGGGCAATGGGTCCGGGGGCGCCGGGACCGCCGCTGCCCGGACCGCCGGCGCCCGGACCGCGGCCGCTCACCACCTTCACGGTCTCGCAACCCCTCGTGTTGGCGCGATCGGCCGGGTCGACCCGGCATACGTCCTTGCCAGGCCCGCCTCTGACGAGACGGTCCCGCAGGCCGTCGACGGCGTTCAAGCGGTCGGCGCCGCGCCCTCCCCAGATTCGGTCCCTGCCGCGACCACCCTTGACTCGGTCGTTGCCGCCGCGGGCCTTGATCACGTCTGCCTTCGCGGTGCCAACGATCCTGTCAGGCCCCTTCGTGCCGAGCATCCGCTTCGCCTCCGCGGGCCCCGCCAACGTGAGGATCAGCGACGCAAGGACGCCTACGAACAAAGCGGCTCGGTGAATTCGCATCACGCGGCGAATGATCAGCCACGGCCTCGCCTCTTTCGATACCGACCCGCTATCGCGCGAGCGCACTCCACGCTCAGACGCGGCACATCTTGTAGTGCCGAACCTGCCGGTAGGCGCGACCGTTGCGCAGACGCCCGCGGATCGTGAGGGTGTGCCTCGTCCGCGTGCTGCGGCGGAGGTCGATCCGCGCGGTCCAGCGGCGCTTGCCCTTGACGAGCCGGATGCGGTGACCGTCGAGCGTCAGGCGCGCGCTCCTCAGGTGCGCCCTGCGCGGGTTGATCCGGAGCCGGAACACGCGCTTGGACACGCAGCTCGAGGCGGGCAGCACGCTGACCGTCACGGGACCGCTGCTCGGTTCGGTGGAGCCGGTCGAGCCGCCGCCGCTCGGGCCGCCGCCGGAGCCCGCGGGGGCGTCGGCCGGGCACCCGGTGCCCGTGCCGGCCACGATCGGGCAGGCGTCGGTGTCGTCGGCGATCCCGTCGCCGTCGAAGTCGCCGATCCCGGGCTGGGTGCCGCCCGCGGTCGTGACCTGGGCGGTCTTCTGGGCGACGCCCTGCCAGCCGTTGTGGCCGCCGATTCCGAACTGGCCGCCCTGGCCGAGCGTGATCGCCGTGTCCGCCGCGACGGTGGCACGGGCGTTGATGGTCAGCACGCCGATCGACGCGCCGCCGGCGGCGCCGCCGCCGCGGCCGCCGGGGCCACCCTTGCCGCCGTGGCCGCCGGACGTGCCGGGGTACATGCCCTCGTAGATGTCCACGCCGGGAGGGCCGCCGTCGCCGCCCTCGCCGCCCGGCTGGCCGAGGCCGCCGTTGCCGCCCTTGCCGCCGTTCGCGGTGTGGATCGCCGAGCCGTCGATCACGAGCACGCGCGCGCCCGCGCCGGCGAACACGCCGATCGAGCCGCCGCCGCCGTGGCCGCCCTCGCCGCCGGTGCCGGGCCGCCCGCCCGCTCCGCCGCCGGAGCCCGGCACGCAGGTGTTGATGCCCATGCCGCCACCGCCGCCGCCCGCGCCGCGGGTGCCGTCCGCGCCCGGGCCGCCGTTCTGCGGGACGTAGAGCGTTGCGGCCGCGTTCAGGTCCGCGTAGCCCGGCATGCCGCCTGTGCCCGGCTTGCCCGGTGAGCCGGGGCCGCCCGGCCAGCCCTCGTCGCCGCCGAGGCCGGGGCCGACTCCCGGGTCACCCTGGCCGGGGTCGCCCGCGAAGGGCCATCCCGGCGGGAAGCGCCACCAGCCGCCCTGGCCGCCTGACAGGAGGCCGGCATCGGAGCCGCCGAGCCCGCCGTGGTTGAAGGTGCCCTTCAGCGCGTTCGGGTCGCAGTTCGGGTTGCCGACTCCCTGATGTCCGTCTGGCGCCGCCTTCGGCTGCGCTTGCGTAGCGTCGGCGCCGTTCACGCCGTCACCGCCGGCTGTCGGCTCGACGATCGACCGGCTCAGCGCGACCGATCCGTTGTAGAAGGCGCGCACTCCGTAGGACGTGGTCGTGCCCGGGGCCAGGCCCTGGATCTTGAGCAGCTGGAGCACGATTCCGGGCACCGCGACCCCGACCACCTGTCCGGGAGCGCGGATCGTCGCGACGTTCGCCTCGGAGCGCGCCCACGTCTGCGGGTCGTAGCCGCCGTATACGCCGATGTCGCCGGTGGATCCGAGGAACGCGATCTTGCCGTCGTAGGTCCCGGCGGCCACGTACACGTCCCTGTGCGCCGCGAGCCCGGCGGTCACCGCGGCGGCGATGGTCGCCTTGGGGTGGCCGAAGCTTCCGTCGGCGGCGTCGTTGCCGCCCGGCGCCACGAACAGCGCGGAGGCCTTGTCGCCGTCGATGCCGTCGCAGTTCGAGTCCTTGAACGCCAGGTCGGGCTTGTCCGCCGCGCCGGGCGAGCACGCCGCCATGGCGGGGGTGCCTCCCGAACAGGCCATCGCGACCGCGACGGTGAAGGCGAGCAGGAACGGGCTGCGGTGTGAGATCGAGCACATGGATTGATCATCGATTCGCGGCGGTGGCCGAGCCAGGCGGGTGAGCCGACAGATTCGTGGCGGAAAACCGACAACCGGCCCGGGCCGCGAATAGCCTTCGCATCCGTGGACGCCCGCCCGCTGCTCATGACCGTGCCCAACGTCAGTGAGGGTCGCGATCTCGCGACGCTCGAGGCGATCGGGCGCGCGTTCGCGCCCGCGCATTTCCTCGACCTGCACACGGACCCGGATCACGACCGGGCGGTGTTCACCCTGGCCGCTCGGCAGGGGGACATGGCGGAGGCGCTGATCGGCGGCGCGCGCTCCGCGATCGCGCGCATCGACATCAGCGCTCACACAGGCATCCACCCGCACGTGGGAGCGCTCGACGTGATGCCGGTCGTGTACCTCGACGAGGAGCGCCGCGGCGCGGCCGTGGCCGAGGTGCTCACGGCGGCGGCCACCATCGGCGAGGAGCTCGGCGTGCCGGTCTTCCTCTACGGCGAGCTGGCGACCCGGCCCGAGCACGTGGAACGAGCGTGGATCCGGCGCGGCGGGCCGAAGGAGCTCGCGCGCCGCATCGAGACCGGCGAGCTCGTGCCCGACTACGGCCCCGCGAAGCCGCATCCCACGGCCGGCGCCGTGCTGGCCGCGGCGCGGCCCCCGCTCGTGGCGTTCAACGTGGACCTCGTGACCGACGACCTGGCCGTGGCGAAGCAGATCGCCGCGGGCCTGCGCGAATCGGGCGGCGGACTGCCCGGGGTGCGCGCGCTGGGGCTCTACCTGCACGAGCGCAACCGCGCACAGGTGTCCACGAACGTGCACGACCACCGCGCCGTCCCGCTACGCGACATCGTCGAATACGTGCGCGAGCACGCCGAGGTTTCCGAGGCCGAGCTGATCGGCCTCGCGCCCCGGGCCGCCTTCGAGGGCTTCCCCGAGGACGTGTCGCTGCGCGGCTTCGATCCCGAGCGCCACATCCTGGAGGAAGTGCTCCGGGCGGTCGCGTAGAGCGTCCGGTAACGTCGCCTGAATGGCGCAGACCAAGCGCAAGCGCACGCGCAAGCACCGGGGCACGCCCGCCGGCACGATCGACCGCGCCGGCAGGACGGGACGTCCTCAGACGCGCGAGGACGCCAAGCGGATCGCGCGTGACCGGCGCCAGTCGAAGCTGGACACGCCGCCCACTTGGAGGAGCGCGATCAACCGCGCGGCGATAGCGGCGGCGGTGTTCGCCGTGCTGGTCGTCGCCCTGTTCGGGAAGACGATGCCGGAGGGCGCCGCGCTCGGGGCGTTCATGTTCCTGCTCTACATCCCACTCGGCTTCGTCACGGACAGGATGATCTACAGCTACCGCATGAAGAAGAAGGCGGCGCGCTGATGGAAGTGCGCATGTTCACCGTCGGCCAGATCCAGGAGAACACGTACATCTTCCGGCGCGACGGCTCGGACCGGGCGCTGATCGTGGACCCGGGTGACGAGACCGACAGGCTGCTCGCCGAGATCGACGCGCTCGGCGTGAAGCTCGACGGCATCCTGCTCACGCACACGCACTTCGACCACGTGGGAGCGGTGGCACCCGTGGCGAAGGCGACCGGCGCAGAGGTCTGGGTGCCGAAGAGCGAGGCCTTCGTGCTCGCCGACATCATGAGCTACGTGCCGTGGCCCGGCTTTGGCCCGTTCGAGTCCTACGACGCGGAGCACACGCTCGAGGGCGGCGAGCGGCTCGAGCTGGCCGGCTTCGAGATCGACGTGCTGTTCACCCCCGGTCACAGCCCCGGCCACGTGACCTTCTCGATCCCGGACGAGCAGGCGATCTTCTCCGGCGACGTGCTCTTCAGGCAGTCCATCGGCCGCACCGACCTGCCGGGCGGCGACTACGGCACGCTGCTCGAGTCGATCCGGACGCTCGTGGACACGCTCCCCGAGGACACCGCCGTCTACCCGGGCCACATGGGCACCACGACCCTGGGCGCGGAGCGGGCGACCAACCCGTTCCTGGCCGAGCTGGCCAGGTGAAGAAGCTCCAGGCGCCGCGCGGCACGCTCGACGTGCTGCCCCCTGATGGGCGCCGCCGGCTGGGACTCGTGGCGCTGACCGGCGAGGTGCTCGAACGCGCGGGCTACGAGCCCTTCGAGACGCCCGTGTTCGAGGACACGGAGGTGTTCGCGCGCGGGGTGGGGGAGTCCACGGACATCGTCCAGAAGGAGATGTTCACGTTCGAGGACAAGGCCGGGCGCTCGCTCACGCTGCGCCCCGAGGCCACCGCCGGCATCTGCCGCGCGTACATCGAGCACGGCATGCACAAGCTGCCGCAGCCGGTGAAGGTCTGGGAGGCCGGCCCCTTCTTCCGCCACGAGGCGCCGCAGGCCGGGCGGTTCCGGCAGTTCACTCAGATCGACACCGAGGCGATCGGCTCCGACGACCCCAGCCTCGACGCCGAGCTGATCCTCCTGTTCGACGAGATCCTCGAGCGCGCGGGCACCGGGCCGCGGCGCCTGCGGCTGTCGAGCCTCGGCACGCCGGAGACCCGCGCCGAGTACATCGAGGAGCTGAAGGGCTTTCTCCGCGCGCGCGAGGACGAGCTGTCCGAGGAGGTGCGCTCCCGGCTCGACCAGAACCCGCTCCGGGCCTTCGACGCCGACCACCCGGGCACGCAGGCCGTGATGAAGGAGGCGCCGCTCCTGCTCGACCGGCTGGCGCCGGACGACGCCGAGCACCTCGCCGAGGTGCGGGCGCTGCTGGACGCCGCGGAGCTCGAGTACGAGATCGACCCGACCCTGGTGCGCGGGCTGGACTACTACACGCGCACGGTGTTCGAGGTCGAGTCCGAGCGGCTGGGCGCCCAGGCGGCGCTCGGCGGCGGCGGCCGCTACGACGGCCTGATCGAGGAGCTGGGCGGCCCCCCGACGCCCGGGGTGGGCTGGGCCGCGGGAGTGGAGCGGATCCTCATGGCTGCGGGCGCTGCCGAGCCGGACCACGGCATCGACGTGTTCGTGGCCGGCACCGGTCGCGATGCGTTCGCGCTCGTCGGGCAGCTCCGCAGCAGCGGCCTGCGCGCCCAGATGGAGCAGGCCGGGCGGTCTCTGAAGGGCCAGCTGAAGCACGCAGACCGTCTCGGCGCCCGCTGGACGGTGATTCTTGGAGACGAGATCGAGGTCAAGGACATGGACTCGGGCGCCCAGCAGCGCGCAGAGTCCGTGGACGAGGTCCTGGGAATGGTCGGCGGGTGAAGCCTCCGCGGCCCAACCGCTACCGGGCCCACTGGGCGGGCGAGCTCCGCGGGGACGACGTGGGCGAGCGGGTGCGCGTGGCCGGCTGGGTCCATCGCCGCCGCGACCACGGCGGGCTGATCTTCATCGACCTCCGCGACAGGACCGGCCTCCTCCAGCTGGTGTTCCGGCCCGAGGAGGCGCCGGAGGCGCACGCGGCGGCGGGCAGGCTGCGCGGCGAGGACGTGATCACCGTCAGCGGCGAGCTGGTGCGCCGCGACGAGGGCGCCGTCAACCCCGACCTGCCGACCGGCGAGGTGGAGCTGGTCGCGGCGGAGCTGGAGCAGCTCGCCGACTCCGAGACGGCGCCCTTCCAGATCGACGAGGACGACCCGGTAGGCGAGGAGCTGCGTCTCCGCTACCGCTACCTCGACCTGCGCAAGGAGCGGATGCGCGACAACATCATCCTGCGCCACCGGGTGGTGAAGGAGATCCGCGACTTCCTGGCGGACGAGGGCTACCTCGAGATCGAGACGCCGATCATGACCCGCTCGACGCCCGAGGGCGCGCGCGACTTCCTCGTGCCGAGCCGGCTGATCCAGGGCTCGTGGTACGCGCTCCCGCAGTCGCCGCAGCTGTTCAAGCAGCTGCTGATGATCGGCGGGTACGAGCGCTACTTCCAGATCGCCCGCTGCTTCCGCGACGAGGACTTCCGCGCCGACCGCCAGCCCGAGTTCACCCAGCTCGACATGGAGCTGGCCTTCGTCGAGGAGGAGGACGTCTACGAGGTCACGGACCGCCTGCTCCAGCGCGTGCTGGCGCTCGTCGGAATCGAGGTCTCGCTCCCGCTCGAGCGCATCACGTACGACGAGTCGATGCTCCGGTACGGCTCGGACCGCCCGGACCGGCGCCTGGGCGTGGAGATCGTGGACGTGACGGACATCTTCCGGTCGTCCGAGTTCAAGGTCTTCAGCGGCGCACCCGTCATCCGTGCCATGAGGGCGACGGGTGAATTTCCGCGGAGCCGTTTCGATGCGCTCACGGAGAAGGCGCAGTCGCTGGGCGCGAAGGGTCTCGCCTGGGCGGTGGTGGAAGCAGACGGCGGCTGGCGCTCGCCGATCGCCAAGTTCCTCTCCGACGACGAGATCGCACAGGCGAACGACGCGCTGGGGGCGAAGGAGGGGGACGCCATCCTAATCGTCGCCGACACACCCGCGATCGCGGCGCGGGTCCTCGGCGCGCTGCGGCCCGAGGTTGGGCAGGAGCCCGAGGGGCACGACATCTTCTGGGTCGTCGACTTCCCGGCGTTCGAGTGGGACGAGACGGAGCGGCGGTGGGACGCCGTGCACCACCCGTTCACCAGCCCCGCGGGCGATCTCGACGCGGACCCCGGCACCTGGCGGGCGCGCGCCTACGACGTGGTCTTCGACGGCTGGGAGCTCGGTGGCGGGTCGATCCGTAACAGCGACCCCGCGGTTCAGCAGAAGGTGTTCGACGTGATCGGGATCGGCCCCGAGGAGGCGAGGAGCCGCTTCGGCTTCCTGCTGGAGGCGCTCACCTACGGCGCGCCGCCGCACGGCGGGATCGCCTTCGGGATCGACCGGATGGCCGCCCTTCTGGCAGGGGCCTCGTCGATCCGCGACGTGATCGCCTTCCCCAAGGCCGCCAGCGGGGCCGACCCGATGACCGGCGCGCCCGCCCCCGTGGACGAGCGCCAGCTGAAGGACCTCGGCGTGAAGGTGATCGCCCAGCCGCCGGTGGCCGATCCGGGCGACCCGCGCTAGCCTCGATATCGGCCCGAGCCTGTACGCGAGTCGGTCACACATGTTGAGCCGAATAACACCGGTATGGGAGTTCGCCTCGCGGTAGGACCGTGGTCCGCCGCGGAGGACACCCACCTGCTAGCTAGCAGGCCCAACCACCGGGATCGACAAACGGCAGGCTGGGGCCAGCCATTCTCGGAGAGGGCGGCGGTGGCGTTACCGTTGCCCTCAATGCGGTCGTTCGCCGAGCATCTCGAAGTGCCCACGGGTCAGGGCGCTCTCAAGAACCACCCTCACACCGGCGCCGCCGGAGGCGCTCCTTGTGGCGATCTCGTGCGCATCGCGGTGCGGATCGAGGGCGATCGCGTTGCGGAGGCGGGGTTCGATGCTGACGGGTGCGGCGCGCTCACCGCGGCGGCGAGCGCCATCGTGGAGAGCGTTGAGGGGAGCTCGTTCCTGAGTGCATGCCTTGTCGAGCCGGATCGGCTCGTGAAGGGACTCGGGCTCAGCCCGCCCAAGCGCCACGCCGCCGACCTCGCCGCCGACGCGCTTCACCGGGCGCTCGGCGCGGCGGCCAAGGATGGGGCCGTGAGCATCGAGCCGAGCGCGCGCCGCACGCTCGTGGCCATGAGCGGAGGAGTGGATTCGGCCGCGGCCGCTCAGCTGGCCCTCGACGCGGGCGACGAGGTGGTCGCGGTCACGCTCGAGCTGTGGTCGGACCCCGGCACGGACGGGGAGAAGAGCTGCTGCTCGCCGCAGGCGGTCCGCGGCGCCCGGCACCTCGCTC
>JBEVKE010000014.1:0-7551 GCA_040509835.1 Thermoleophilaceae bacterium | reverse complement strand
TCGCGGCATCGAAGTCGCGCCGGTTGTAGGCGTCGATGAAATCCCGGGTCCGCTCGACGTTCTCCTGGGACATGCCCAGACTCAGTTCTAGCGCTTCGGAGGCAGCGAGCGCGCGTAGGCCACGCCGCGCTTCACCCACGGCTCGAGCTGGCGCTTGGTCCTCACGCCGTCGTCGTCCACCCGGAGCCACCCGTCCATCTGGCGGCCGCGCATCTCGAACGGGCGCGCGTGCGGCCTCGCGACCAGCGCCTCGGTCTCGTCGGGGTCGACCCGCACCATCAGCCCACCCTGCCCGCTGGCCGCCACCGACATGTTCCCGCCGATCAGGAACGCGAGCCCGCCGAACATCTTCTTCTCGGTGACGCCGGCCTCGCCGGCCATCAGCTCGCGAATCCGGTTGGCGAGATCCTCGTCGTACGCCACTCAGGGCAGCGTAGCCGCAACCGGCTCGCCCGCCGGGGCGTTCGGCCGCAGCCACACGATGTCGCCCTCGGCCAGCTCGAGCTCCTCGGCCTGCGCCTTCGTCGTCTGGACCCAGGTCTTCTCGCCGTCTCCCAGGGTGAGCTCCACCCGGACCTCGAAGCCCAGATGCACGATGCGGTCGATCATCGCCTCGGCGGTGCCCTCGTGGGGCTCGCGCAGGATGTCCACCTCGTGCGGTCGGACCGAGCGCCCGGACAGCTCTGAGATCGGGCCGATGAAGCCCATCACGAACTCGTTCGCAGGCTGCTCGTAGAGCTCCTTCGGCGAGCCCATCTGCTCGATCTTCCCGTGGTTCAGCACCACGATCTGCTCGGCCACCTCCATCGCCTCCTCCTGGTCGTGCGTCACGAACACCGTCGTGACATGCACCTCCTCATGGAGGCGGCGCAGCCAGGCGCGCAGCTCCTTGCGGACCGTCGCGTCGAGCGCGCCGAACGGCTCGTCGAGCAGCAGCACCCGCGGCTGCACCGCGAGCGCCCGCGCCAGCGCCATGCGCTGGCGCTGGCCGCCGGAGAGCTGCGAGGGATAGCGGTGCGCGAAGCCGTCGAGATGCACCAGCCTGAGGAGCTCGTCCACACGCGACTCGATCTCGTCCTTCGGGCGCTTGCGAATCGTCAGGCCGAAGGCCACGTTCTTGGCCACCGTCATGTGCTTGAACGCGGCGTAGTGCTGGAACACGAACCCGACGTTCCGCCGCTGCGGTGGCTGCCGTGTGGCGTCCTCGCCGGCGATCGACACGGTGCCGGAGTCCGGACTCTCGAGCCCGGCGATCACGCGCAGCAGCGTGGACTTCCCGCCGCCGCTCGGGCCGAGCAGGGCCGTGAGCGAGCCGTCCCTCACCTCGAGCGACACGTCGTCGAGCGCGGTGAACTCGCCGAAGCGCTTGGACACGGAGTCGACGACGATGCTCATGTCTGTGCTTCCTTTGGCTTGATCAGGTTCATCGCGAGGAGGGTCACCAGGGCGATCATCGCGAGTACGACCGCCGCAGCATAGGCACCCGTCTCGTTGAAGCGCCGAAATTCGGCCTCGACGAAGAGCGGGGCGGTTTCGGTCTGGCCGGACAGTTTGCCCGACACGATGCTCACGGCGCCGAACTCGCCGAGCGCCCGAGCCGTGGTCAGGACCACACCGTAGGCCACGCCCCAGCGGATCGCGGGCAGAGTGATGCGGAAGAAGGTCTGGAGCGCGCCGGCGCCTAGCGTGGCAGCCGCCTGCTCCTGCTCGGTGCCGATCTCGCGCAGCACTGGAATCGTCTCGCGCACAACGAAGGGCAGCGACACGAACATGGTGGCGAGGATCATTCCCGGGGTCGAGAAGATGATCCGGATGCCCTGCTCGGCGAACCAGTTGCCGACCCAGCCGTCGCGGGTTCCGTACACGAGCAGCAGCGACAGGCCGACGACCACGGGCGACACCGCGAACGGCAGGTCGATAGCAGCGTTCAGGAGTGCGCGGCCGCGGAAGCGCTGGCGCACGATCACGAGCGCGGCGACCACACCGAAGATCGTGTTCAGCGGCACCGCCACGGCAACCATGACGAACGTCAGGTAGAAGGCGTGCTGCGCCTCGGGCGTCGTCACGGCATCCCACGCCGCGCCGATGCCGTCCTGGAACGCGTTGACGAACACGAGCACCACGGGGACCCCGAGCAGCAGCGTCAGGTAGCCGAGCGCGATGAAGCGGAGCGCGTACCTACTCCTCATGCTTCAGCGCCCTCTTCGACAGGTATCCAAAGATCAGGAGCACCAACAGCGCGATCACGAGCAGCACCACCGACACGGCCGAGGCCGCGACCGGGTTGTCCGACTCCACCATCGAGAAGATGAACACGGACGCCGCCTGCGTCTTGAACGGGATGTTCCCTGTGATCAGGACCAGCGAGCCGAACTCGCCGACCGCGCGGGCGAAGGCGAGGCCGGCGCCGGCGATGATCGCGGGCGTGAGGTTGGGGAGGATGATCCGCCGGAAGACGGTCAGGCGGCCGGCCCCGAGCGACTCCGCCGCCTGCTCCATCTCGCGATCGAGCTCGAGGAGCACCGGCTGTACCGCCCGCACCACAAATGGCAGGGTCACGAACAGGAGAGCCATCACCACCGCCGTGCGGGTGTAAGCGACGTTGATGCCCACCGGGCTGTCCGGCCCGTAGAAGGCGAGCAGCGTGAGGCCCGCCACGATGGTCGGCAAAGCGAAGGGCAGGTCGATCAGCGAGTTGACCACGCCCTTGCCGGGGAACTCGTCGCGCACCAACACCCAGGCGATCAGCGTGCCGAACAGGGCATTGACGAGCACGACGATCAGGGATGCGATCAGCGTGAGCTTCAGCGAGGCGACCGCCTGCGGGGTCGTCACCGCGTTCCAGAAGCTGTCCGCGCCGTTCTCGAACGCCTTCGAGACCACCGCCGCCAGCGGAATCAGGGCGACGATGCTCAGGTAGCCGATTACAAGCCCACGGCTGAGGGCCGCCCCCGGGATGGGGACGGCCCTCGGCACCGCAGGAGGGGGTGCTGCGGCGGCTTCGCTAGCCGGACTCAGTGCTCTTCCCCTGGTCCTGGAAGATCTTCGCCACGATGCCCTTCTCGGGATCGAAGAAGTCCGTGTTGACCTTGTCCCAGCCGCCGAACTTCGTGATGTCGAACAGGTCCTTCGGCGTCGGGAACTTGTCGGCGCCGGGGGTGTCCTTCACGACCGGGCGGTAGCCCTTGCCGACGAAGATCTTCTGGGCGGTGGGCGTGTACAGGAAGTCCACGAAGCTCTTCGCAAGCTTCGGATCCTTGGCCTCGCTCGTGGCGGCGACCGGGTTCTCGATCAGGATCGTCTGGTCGGGCACGATGTAGTCGAGGTCCTCGCCCTTCTGCTGAGCCAGGATGGCCTCGTTCTCGTAGCCGAGCAGCACGTCTCCCTTGCCGCCCGAGAACGTCGCGAGGGACTCGCGGGCGCTCTTGTCGAGCACCGACACGTTCTTGAACAGGTCGGCGATGTACTTCTCCGCCTGCTGCGGGGACTTGCCCTGCTCGAGCTGCGCGCCGTATGCGGCCATGATGTTCCACTTCGCGCCGCCCGACGTGAACGGGTTGGGCTCGAGCACGTCCACCTTGCCGGACACGAGGTCGTCCCACCCCTTGATGTTCTTGGGATTGCCCTTGCGGACCATGAGCACCACGACCGAGTCGGTGACGTTGCCCTTGTACTGGTTCTGGTCCCAGCCCTTGTCGACGAGGTCGGCGTCCACGAGCCGGGTCATGTCCGGCTGGAGCGAGAACTCGACGACGTCCGCCGGCAGGCCGCCCTCGACGGCGCGCGACTGCTCGCCCGACGCTGCGTACGACTGGCTGAAGCTCACGCCCTTGCCCTCGGGCGTCTTGTTGAAGGCCGGGATCAGCTCCTTGTAGGCCTCCTCCGGGGTGGAGTAGGCGACCAGGGTGAGCTTGCCGCCCGAACCGTCGCCGCCCGACGATGCCGAGCTCGACTGGCCGCCGCATCCGGCGGCGGTGAGTACGAGCACGATGAGTGCCAGGCCGCCCAGGAAGCAGCGGCTACGAGTCAGAGTCATTCTCCACCTTGTTAATCGACTTTAACGAAGGCCGGAAAGTAGCAAAAGCCGATCGACTTAGTGGAGATTCAGCCGTGAACGAGCAATCGGTAGCCCAGGTCGAGTTCGTCGAGCTCGAGCAGATCGCCGTGGCGTCGCTCCCACGCCCCCGACTCCAGGTCCCGGCGGAGGCGGGCGATGCCGCCCTGCACGGTCGCGTCGTCCATCAGCGCGAACACCGAGATCCCCGCGCGTATGCGCGGATCGAGGTAGGCGTGCGGGCGCCGCCAGTAGGCATGCAGGAAGCCGTATACGCAGTCGTGGGGGACCGGGACCGGCTCGACACGTGCGCCGCCGAGCCGGTCGACCGTGTGCTGCAGGCTGAAGCCGGTCGGGATCAGGCTCTCGAAGCCGGGGAGGTACTCGCTCACGAGCCAGGAGTCGTTGACCATCGCCGGATCCCAGGTGAACAGCACCACCCGCCGCGCCACTCTCCGCAGCTCGGAGAGCCCGCGGTCGTGGTCGCTCCAGTGGTGGTCGCTGAGCACCGCCATGGCCGCGTCGAAGCTGTCGTCCTCGAACGGCAGCTCCTCGGCGACCCCGCGCACCACCGGCGCGGCGCCCTCCGGCCGCTGGGCGATCATCACCTCGGACGGCTCCACCGCGACAACCTCGAGGTCCGCCGGCTCGTAGGCGCCCGCGCCCGCCCCCACGTTCACCACCGTCCGCACCTCCCCGAGCGCCGCGCGGATGCGTGCCGCGATGCGCGGATCCTCGCGCCGGACGGCGGCGTAGTCCTTGCCGATCGCGTCGTAGAGCAGGCGGTGAGCCTAAAGCCCCGGCGGGTGGCGCACCGCGTAGCCGGATGAGCTGCGGTGGGTGCTGGTCCAGCGCGAGCCGGTCTCGCCGATGGCGCTGGTGTCGAAGCGGCGATGGTCCACGACCATGTAGGCGTGGGCGGCGTTCGCGTAGATGGTCACGTGCCGGCCCGGGCCGGGCAGGCCGTAGCTCATGAAGCCGGTGGAGTCGAGCGGGGTGCGCAGGAGGCCTGCGTAGTGGAGCGCGTAGGAGACCGAGCCGGAGCAGTCGTAGCCCGAGTCGTGGTAGGTCCCGTGCCCGCCGCCGTACTTGTAGGGCATCGTGGCGATCCGGTTCGCGGCCGCGACGATGTGCGCGACGCGTCCGCCTCCGCCGCCTCCGCCGCCCGATCCGCGCCCGCGCCGCTTGAGCGTCCGCCCTGAGCCCAGGCCCATGGCCCGGCGGGTCTGCGGCCCCACGACCCCGTCGGCCACCAGGCCGTGCCGGCGCTGCCAGCTCTTGACCGCGGACTCCGTTGCGGGCCCGAACACCCCGTCGGCGGGCACGCCGAGCACCCGCTGGAGCGAGCGCACGCCGCCGCCGCGGTGCGAATGGCTGTGCCTGTCGGCGCGGCCGCTCCTGCTCGAGCGGTGGCCGCCGCTGTGGTTCCGCTTCAGGATCGGGCCGCTGCCGAGGCCCATCGCGGAACGCGTCTGCGGCCCCACGATGCCGTCGGCCACGAGCCCGTGCCGGCGCTGCCAGCGCTTGACGGCGCGCTCGGTCGCGGGGCCGAAGACCCCGTCCGCGGTCACGCCGACCTTCCGCTGAAGCTTGCGGATGTCGGCGCGCTTGCTCGCGGAGTGGGCCTTCACGTCGGCGCCCGCCACCGCGGGGGCGCCCATGGTCATGCCGCACACCAGCACAAGCGCGACCAGGGCGGAAACAGCCTTCCTCTGCACGTCTACGGCACCTTCTGTCGGGTTCCGCCTACGAGGTGAGCTGACGGGCTCGCGCGTTGCGCTACGCCCGGGCAGAGCCCGGGCGATTCGCCCCAGCGGCCCGAAGGCCGCATCGGTTCCCCCGTTCGCCCCACCCGGAGGTGAGGCGATTCGGCGTTAGGACGCAGCGGTTTCTATCAACATCCTTCGCTTTTTTCCTGCAAGCTGCACGATTTGTTGCAGAATGACCCCATGAGGGAGCTTGCGCCCGGAATTTGGCACTGGACAGCACCGCATCCGAACATCGGCATCGAGGTGAGCTCGTACTGGATTCCGGAGCTCCGCCTGCTGCTCGATCCGCTCGCGGTGCCGGACGAGGTCGAGGACGTGGACTGCATCCTCCTCACCTGCCGGCACCACGTGCGCGACTCGCTCGAGGCGGCGGAGCGCTTCGACGCCACCGTCCAGGCGCCGCGGACAGGGATGCACGACTACCCGGACGACACGCCCATCCAGCCCTACGACTTCGGCGACTCGCTCGTGGACGGCCAGGTCACGACGCACGAGGTGGGTGGCCTCAGCCCCGACGAGACCGCACTCCACATCCCGTCCGTGCGGGCGCTCAGCATCGCCGACGGCGCGATCCGCTACGGCGACGAGCTCGCCTTCGTCCCCGACCAGTACATGGACGACCCGGAGCAGGACAAGGGCGACCTGAAGCGCGGCTTCGGCGAGCTGGCCGACCAGCTCGACTTCGACGTCCTCCTGCTCGCTCACGGCACGCCGTACCCGAGCGGCGGCCGAGACGCCCTCAGGCGCTTCGCCGAGTCGTAACGAACGACAACACTGATGACCGGCTCCGCCGTTCCGTCAGGTCAAGAAAGTCGATCTCGACAATCTTCCGGCGGCGGTTGGGCGGGTTCCCCATCCGAAGGATCGAAAACACACCGAACCCCTCTCGGCAACAGGGGGTGAGTCGAGTCTTGTCGCAGAGCTAGACGAGCTCCAGGAAGACCATCTCCGTGGAGTCGGACTTCCTGGGTCCCAGCTTGAGGATGCGGGCGTAGCCGCCCTCCCGCTCCGCGTAGCGCGGCGCGATCTCCTCGAACAGCTTGTAGACGACGAACTTGTCCTGGCCCAATCGAGCCATGGCGAGGCGACGCGAGTGATGGTCGCCCTTCTTGGCAAGGGTGATCAGCCGTTCGAGCTCGGGCTTGACGGCCTTGGCCTTGGCCTCGGTCGTCTGAATCCGCTCGTGATCGATCACCTCACGGCAGAGGTTCATGAACAGCGCCTTGCGGTGCGCTGGATCACGCGACAGCTTGCCCCTCTGCTTGCCGTGCCTCATCAGCCTGCGCGTAGATTAAGCCCGCGCGCGTCGAGAGTCTCCTTGACCTCCTCGATCGACTTGCGGCCGAAGTTCGGAATCGCTGCCAGCTCGGACTCGGACTTCTGCACGAGGTCGCCGACCGTCTGGATGCCGGCCCGCTTCAGGCAGTTGTACGAGCGCACGCCCAGCTCGAGCTCTTCGATCAGGATGTCGTCCATCCCGCCCGCGGAGGCGCCGGCCCCGTCGCCCATGCCGTCCGCACCGGCCACCAGCGCGGCGCCCTGGTCACGCAGGGCCTCCACGCGGTCGGCGTCGGTGAAAATCGCCAGGTACTTGATGAGGATCTCGGCGGCCTCGCGCAGCGCGGCCTGCGGGTCGAGCGACCCGTCGGTCTCGATGTCGATCGTGAGCTTGTCGTAGTCGGTCTTCTGGCCGACGCGGGCGGCGTCCACTGAGTACGCCACGCGCTT
>JBEVKE010000013.1:0-8637 GCA_040509835.1 Thermoleophilaceae bacterium | reverse complement strand
ACCCGCGCTCCGAGGTGATCGCCGCGGCCAAGGGCATGCGCTACCGCGACTTCCTCACGGTGGCCGTCGTGTTGAACGGCGAGGACCTGTTCCCGGACAACTGGATCTACATCCACGACCCGAACGTGAACGTCGGCCGGATCCAGAACTTCCGGTCGTGGAGCCCGTGGATGGTGCCGGATCCGTCCAAGGCGTGCGTGGGGCTCGAGTTCTTCTGCTTCGCCGGCGACGAGCTGTGGGAGACGGACGACGACGACCTCGTCCAGCTCGGCATGCGTGAGCTCGAGAAGCTCGGTCTCGCCAAGCGCGACCAGCTCGAGTTCGGCTTCGTCGAGCGGGTGCCGAAGGCCTACCCGATGTACGACGCCGAGTACGACAAGCGCGTCTCGACGATCCGCTCATGGCTTGACGGCCTGGACAACTACATCCAGGTCGGCCGCAACGGGCTGCACAGGTACAACAACTCGGACCACTCGATGCTCACGGCCATGCGCGCCGTGGACAACCTCGTGGACGGCGACGACCACGACATCTGGGCGGTGAACGCCGAGTCGGTGTACCACGAGGAAGGCAAGGACAACGAGGACAAGCAGCCCTACATCGAAGCTCCGGAGACGGAGTCGATGAAGGAGCCGCTGCACTCCTAGCAGGGCGGGACGGTCGTCCTCACGCGGGCGGGGTTCCCCGCCGCGTCGACGGCCGTGACGGAGACGCGCTGTCCCGGGTGAACGCGGAGGCGCGTCGCGCCCAACACGGAGCCGGCGAGGTCCCGGCCGCGCAGGGGACGAGGACGGCAACTGCTCCAACTGCGGCAAGTGGCCTGACCACTGTGCAACGGTAAACCCCCGAGGGGGACCGAAGTTTCGCGTAGGTTCGCGCGCGTGCCGCTGTCCGCCGTCGCGCTCGCGCTTGGTGCCGCGTTCCTCCATGCGGGGTGGAATGTGCTGCTCGCAGGGTCGCGGGACACGCGGGCTTCAACCGCCGGGCTGCTGCTCTGGGGCGTGGCGCTGCTCGCCGTGCCGGCTCTCCTCACCCGCGGGGTCTCCGCCGATGCGATCCCATACATCGCCGCGTCGGCGGTGTTCGAGCTCTGTTACTTCGTGCTGCTTGCGCGGGCGTACGACAGAGGTGAGGTGTCGGTCGTGTATCCGATTGCGCGCGGGTCGGCCCCGGTGGTGGTGCTCGTTTTCAGCGCGATTGCATTGAAGGAGGGCGTGCCGGCGGGCGCGGTCGCGGGCATCCTCCTCGTGGCCGTCGGCGTCCTCCTCGTGGGGTTGGGCGGCTTTCGTACCGAGGTCGGTACAGAAAACGCCCCACCCCTTCGGGACGTGTGGTTTGGGCTGGCGATCGGGCTCTTCATCGCCGCCTACACGTTGGTGGATTCCGAGGGTGTGGAGCGGGCCGATCCGATCGCGTACCTCGCGCTCGTGGTAGCGCCGTGCGCCGTCGCGTACCCGCTCGTTACGAAGGTGCGGCCGGACGTTGGGGCGAGGACGGCGCTTACCGCCGCAGCCACCTTCGGCGCCTTCCTGATGGTGCTGGCCGCGTTCCGGCTCGCCCCGGCGGCGCCGGTGGCCGCGGTGAGGGAGTCGAGCGTCGTGATCGCCGCCATCCTCGCCGCGGTCGTTCTCCACGAGCCGGTCGACCGAGGAAGGATCGCCGGCGCGGTCGCGGTCGCAGCCGGGGTCGCCGTGATAGCGCTGAGCGGGTAGCCGCCCTACTCGTAATACGGCAGCGGGCCGCCCGCCGCCTCGAGGATCGTGTCGTACAGCTCCTTCGAGACCTTCGGGTTCCCCGTCACGACGTTGTCGAACTCGTGCGGGTCGTTCCGGAGGTCGCAGAGCGTGCGCTCCTTGCCGCGGTTGTCGCCGATCAGGACCCAGTCGTCGGTCCGGATGTAGAAGCGGTTGTACATCCCGCCGTAGTGGAAGTCGCGCTTCTGGGAGGGCTCCTTGCCTTCCATCGTCACCGCGAGGTTCGTGCCGTTCATCCACGACGGCGGGTCGATCCCCACCATCGACAGCACTGTCGGGCCGACGTCGTGGGTCGAGGCGAAGTGCTGGCTCACCTCGCCAGCTGCGCGGTTGTCCGGGTGCACGATCACGAACGGAACCTGCGCGAGCTCGGGGTGGAGCTGCGAGGGCACCTTGCCCGTGAAGCCGCGCTCGCCCAGCAGATAGCCGTGGTCCGACAGCAGCAGGATGACCGTGTTCTTCTCGAGCCCGAGCTCGTGGAAGCGGTCCATGAAGTGGCCGAGCCAGTGGTCCATCATCGTGACCTCGCCCGCGTAGGCCGCATGCGTGCGGCGCAGCAGCTCAGGCGTGAAGTTGCGGGCGAACCCGTAGGGCGTCACGCCCACCTCCTGGCCCGAGTAGCCCGGCTCGCCGTACATGTCGAGGTACTTCTTCGGCGTGCTCCAGGGCTCGTGCGGGTCGAAGCAGTCGACGACGAAGGCGAACGGCTGCCGCCGGCGCGCGTCGTCGAGGAGGTCGCGCGCGCCCTTGAACACGCGCGCCGCGCACGTCTCCTCCTCGTCGACCCCCTCGCCGGTGTTGGCGAGGTACTTCCGCATGCCCGGGATGTAGCGCTCGTCGCGCAGGAACGGCGGGAGCCAGTGGTCCACGGTCGACATCGGCACGTTCCGCGGGTCCTGCCGGAAGCCGGACTGGCCCACGATCGTCTCCCAGCGGTGGAACGTCTTGCGGAACGGCTCGAACGGCCCCATGAACCCCGTGAACGGGTTGTCCGACACCTGGGCGGTCCAGTAGCCATTGTCCTTCAGGACCGTGGTGAACGTCTTCTGTGGGTCGTCGATCGGCAGCCAGCCCGGGCTCGTCCCGATCACCGGGTTCGGCTTCCAGTTGCGGAACGGGAAGATCCGGCGGCTGCCGAAGATCGAGCGCCGCGCCGGGACGGTGACCATCGCCTCGGGGAAGGCGCGCGTGAAGTGGATCCCGCGCGCGGCCAGCGCGTCGATGTTCGGCGTCTGGATCTGCGGCGAGCCGTAGCAGCCCACGTGGTCGGGGCGCAGGGTGTCGATGATCAGGACGAGGACGTTCAGCTGGCCGTCGCTCGCGGCCGCCTCGTCGTCCGAGTTGCAGGCGAGAGCCGGCAACGCGGCGGCCCCGGCGGCGCCCGCGGCGCCGGCCTGCAGCAGTCGCCGGCGGCTCAGGCGGACATCCACGCGGCAGGAGAGTAGCGGGGCGCCACAGGGCGGTGTGGGGGTCTCAAATCTCCGCGTGAGGTCTCAAATCGTCGCGTGTTTTGCCGATGAAGGACTGGGATGCGCCGGATTCGCTTCACCCTGCTCACGGTCGTTTTCGTGCTCGCTCTGCCCGCCGTGGCCGGCGCGCAGCTTCCGTACGTGCCCGGACCGCTCGTGGACCCGGGGCTCGTCACTCCTCCGGACTCGGTCCCGCCCGGCCCGGTCGGCGAATACCCCGAGGACTGGGCCAAGTGCGTCTCCCAGACGAACCCGACGTGGCCCACCGCCCCGCTCGGTATCGACCCGCGCGCGGTGGACCCGGCCGCTCCCAACCCGCTGCTCGGCCAGCGCTTCTTCCTCGACCGCATGGAGCCCGCCTACATGCAGTGGGTCAAGTGGAAGCGCTCCGGCGACACCACCAAGGCCAACATGATCTGGAAGCTCGCGCGTGAGCCGCGGTTCCGCTGGTTCGGCAAGTTCACGGCGCCGCGGATGCAGAAGAAGATCCGCGGCTACCTCGACCGCGTGCAGTGCGACCAGCCCGGCACCGTGCCGCTGATGGTCGTCATGCGCCACCAGGGCAAGGGGTGCAGCGGCAACTACCGCGCGGGAGGCGTCGCCGAGGACCGGCGCACGATGAAGTGGTACGACGACTTCGCCCAGTCCGTCGGCGACGCGCGCGTGGTGATCGGCTTCGAGCCGGACTCGCTCGGCACGGTGGACTGCCTCGCCCACGACCGCCGGAAGGCGCGCCTCGACGTGCTCCGCTACGGCGTGAACGTCCTGTCGAAGCTCCCGAACGCGACGATCTACCTCGAGGCCGGCGCGTCCGACTGGGAGCCCGCCGCTCGCACCGCGACGCAGCTCCGCTACATCGGCATCAGCAAGGTGCGCGGCTTCATGCTCAACGTGACCCACCACGACTGGACCCGCGCGAACATCCAGCACGGGCTCGAGATCTCGCGGATGGTGGGCGGCAAGCACTTCATCATCAACACGTCCTACAACGGCCGCGGCCCGCTGCACTACCGAAAGTGGATCAACAGGGCGCAGCACAAGTGGCGCACGATCAACGTGTGGTGCCACCCCGGCCTGCGCGGCCTCGGCCCGGCGCCCACGACCGCCACGGCCAACCCGCTCGTGGACGCCTACATGTACATCAACCGCCCGGGCTACTCGGCCGGCTCGTGCAACGGCGGCCCGCTGCCGGTGGGCACGTGGTGGGCCGAGCGCGCACTGATGTACGCCGAGTACGCGACCGACTGGCTGTCCGCGCCGCCCGGCACGAAGTACGGCCACTTCAAGCACTACTCGCTCCGCCAGCTCGGCGCCTTCGGCTAGCCGGCTTTATGTGCCGAAGGGGGCCGGCTCCCGCGCCCGCGGGATCCGGATGATCGGCGGGCCGATCGCCTGCCGGCAGTCGTCCAGCCGGCGGATTTGAACCACCGGTCCGGGCCGGTGGTACTCGGCTGGGTAGTAGTTGAAGGAGAGGTCGAAGTTGAACGGGACCGGGTCCGCGCCCGCGTCGTACGGGCTGAAGGTCCTCACGACCTTCGACTCGCGCTCGAGCCGGTCGTAGTAGGCGCGGGCGTCCCTGTCGCCGGTCTGGAGTGCGCGGTCGCGGACGGTGTCGACCGTGACGATCAGGCAGTACCCGTACAGGCGGTAGTCGTCGATCACCCCGGGGTCGAGCACCTCGTGGTACGCGGATGCCCGCACGCCTCCGTCAGGCCGCGCTACCAGCCCGGGCTTGTACTGGGAGCAGACGCGTGTGCCGCCCGCGGCCGTGTACGACCACCCCGGCTCGGTCCAGTCCGGCCGGCGCGCGCAGCGGGTGAGCCAGGGCGGGGGAGTGCCCTCGGGATTCGAGCGGAACCAGCGGCCGGGTACGGCCGGCTCGACCGCGGCCCGGAGCTCCGGCGGATAGTTGGCCTCGAGCCAGTCGCGCGCCTGCTGGCGAGTGTCGTCGCGGCCGAGCACCTGGGCTGACCGCACATCGGCGGCCAGCGGCTGCGCAAGCACGAGGACGGTCAGCCCGCCGGCCGCCGCCACCCCCGCCCAGCCGGGGCTCCTTCGCCAGCTCTCGGCGAGCAGGTCCGCCAGCCGGCCGATCGCCGCGGCGGCCAGCATCGCCAGCGCCGGGTAGGCCGGCAGCAGCCAGCGGCCGAAGTAACGGGACTGGAGGCTCAGGTAGACGAAGAGCGCCAGCGGGACCGCGATCAGCATCAGCCCGCGCACGACGCTGCGACGGAGCTCGAGCGCGGCGCCGGCGAGGGCGGCGATCGCGGCGGCCCAACCGAGACCCCAGGTGAGGCTGTCGAGGTAGTAGGAGAGCCCGCCCGACTCCTGCCCGGGCTTTGGCTGGTCGCGCGCCACCTCCGCCTGGTCGCGCAGGTCGCTCCACCAGGCGTCGAACGAGGTGAACAGGTACGGGTTGAGCACCACGAACACGACGCCCGCGAGCGCCACCCCCGCCGCCAGGCCGCCCACCGCCCGCCACCCGTCGACCCGCAGGCGCGCGATCGCTGCGATCGCGAGCGGGAGCAGCGCGAGTCCGGCCGTGTACTTGAACGAGACGGCGAGCCCCGCCGCGCCGCCCGCCAGGAGGAACCACCGCAGCGTGCCGCGCTCGTAGGCGAGCACGGCGAGCCCGAGGGACAGCGCCACCCCGATCAGCGCTCCCACGTCGGTCACCGCCACTCGCGAGTACGCCACCGGCAGGAAGGCGAACGCGAGCACGGCGGCCGCCACCAGCCCCTCGCGGATTCCCCAGAGACGCCGGGCGGCCCAGTAGGTCGCCGCCACGCCGCCCATGCACAGCCCCGCCGCCAGGGTCCGCGCCGCGATCCAGATCTCGGTCGGGTTCTTGTCGAACTGCTCGGTCACGTTCCCGAACTGGAGGTCGAAGAAGGAGCCGAGCGGGCCGTACATCACCCGCAGGAGCGCGTAGACCAGGTACGTGTAGGTGGCCGGGTTCTGGTAATAGCCGGGGTCCATGTCCTGCCAGAACATCTCGACCGAGCGCGACGTGAAATGCGACCCCTCGTCGATGGAGTAGACGAACGGAAGCCCGTAGTCGATGTTCCAGACGCGCAGCGCGAAGCCGGCGACGAGAATCACCGCGAGCGCGATCAGGTGCGGGCGGCACACGCGGCCGCACGTTAGTTGTCGCCCACCCTGCCCGCCCGGAATCCGGCCGCTGGTACGGTGTTTTCGGATGGTCGGTAACACCGCGACGGAACGCGATGCGCAGCATCTCATGAGGGCGATCGAGCTAGCCGGACGCGCGCGCGGGCAGACAAGCCCGAATCCGATCGTGGGTGCCGTGGTGGTCAAGGATGGGCGCGTGATCGGCGAGGGCATCACGCAGCCGCCGGGCGAGAGCCATGCCGAGGTGATGGCGCTCGAGGCGGCCGCCGGGCGCACCGCTGGGGCCACCATGTACATCTCGCTCGAGCCGTGCTGCCACCACGGGCGCACGCCCCCGTGCACCGACGCCATCGTCTCGGCCGGCATCGCGCGGGTCGTGATCGCCTCGGACGACCCGACCCCCAAGGCCGCCGGCCGGGGTCCCGGAATCCTCCGCGACGAGGGCGTGCGCGTGGACTTCGTGGACGGCCACATCGGCGAGGCCGCGCGCATGCTGAACCAGCCCTTCCGCAAGCACGCCCGGACCGGCCGTCCGCTCGTGATCTTCAAGTCCGCCATCTCGCTCGACGGGAAGGTGGCCACTCGCACCGGTGACTCACAGTGGATCTCGGGCGAGGCGAGCCGCGCTCGCGCGCACCGCTGGCGCGCCGAGTCGGACGCGGTGGCGGTCGGGATCGGCACCGCGCTGATGGACGACCCCCGCCTGACCGCGCGGATCGAGGGCGTGGCGCGCCAGCCGCGCCGCGTCGTGTTCGACTCCGAGGCGCGGCTTCCGCTCGACTCGCAGCTCGTGCGCGGCGTGGCCGACCTGCCGCTGATAGTCGTGTGCGCGCGCGCCGCCTCGCGCACCTCCGTCGAGGGGCTCCAGTCCGCGGGCGTGGACGTGATCGTCGCCACCGGCGAGAACGAGGCGGCGCGGGTGGAGCACGCGCTCGACGAGCTCGGCGCGCGCGACATCCAGTCGCTCCTGCTCGAGGGCGGCCCGCACCTTGCCGGCGCGTTCGTCGAGGCGGGCGAGATCGACGAGGCGCGGATGTTCATCGCGC
Organism: Thermoleophilaceae bacterium; assembly: GCA_040509835.1. Classification (GTDB taxonomy): domain Bacteria; phylum Actinomycetota; class Thermoleophilia; order Solirubrobacterales; family Thermoleophilaceae; genus JACVRW01. The sequence goes on along the minus strand of JBEVKE010000013.1, from coordinate 1,236 downwards.
CGCTCATGCTCGGCGGCGCCACCGCCAAGACCGCAGTCGAGGGGATCGGCGTCGGTGAGATCGCGGCCGGTTCGCGCGCGCTCGCGATCGAGACCGAGCGGATCGAGGACGACGTCCTCGTGGTCGCGCGCTTCAAGGAGTGGTGAGGTGTTCACGGGGCTGGTGGCCGACAAGGGCGTGGTCCGCGGCCTAGCCCACGGCCGCGTGGAGGTGGAGACGGCGCTCGCCGGCGAGCTCGAGCCGGGCGACTCGATCGCCGTGAACGGCGTGTGCCTCACGGCGACCGAGCGCGACAACGGCTCGTTCGCCGCCGAGGTCATGCCCGAGACGCTCCGCCGCACCTCGCTCGCGCCGCTCCGGATCGGCGATGAGGTCAACCTGGAGCTGCCCCTGCGCGCCGCCGACCGTCTCGGCGGCCACATGGTGCAGGGGCATGTGGACGGGACCGGGACGGTCACCTCGGTGACGGAGGAGGGCAACTCGCGAGTGGTCCGGATCGAGGCCGCGCCGGAGCTGCTCCGCTACGTCGTCGAGAAGGGCTCCATCGCGGTGGACGGCGTCTCCCTTACCGTTTCAGGGGTGGACGACCAGGCCTTCGAGGTGTCGCTGATCCCCGAGACGCTCGAGCGCACGACGCTCGGGGCGGCAGCGCCCGGCCGCGCGGTGAACCTCGAGGTCGACATCCTGGCGAAGTACGTGGAGAAGCTGAGCGCCCGATGACGAACCCGCCCTTCAGCCCGATCGAGGAGGCGATCGAGGACGTCCGCGAGGGCCGGATGGTCGTGGTGTGCGACGCGGAGGACCGCGAGAACGAGGGCGACCTGACCATGGCCGCGCAGTTCGTGACCCCCGACGCGATCAACTTCATGGCCACGCACGGGCGCGGCCTGATCTGCCTCGCACTCACCGGCGAGCGCTGCGACGAGCTCGGCCTCGACCTGATGGCGGCGAAGAACGAGTCGCCGTTCCAGACCGCGTTCACGGTCTCGATCGAGGCGCGCGAGGGGATCACCACCGGCATCTCGGCGCACGACCGCGCACACACGGTGCAGGTCGCGATCGACCCGAGCTCACGCCCGCAGGACCTGGTCCAGCCCGGCCACATCGGCCCGCTGAAGGCCAAGTCCGGGGGCGTGCTCGAGCGCACGGGGCAGACCGAGGCGGCCGTCGACCTCGCGCGCCTGGCCGGCCTGAACCCGTCCGGCGTGATCTGCGAGGTCATGAACGACGACGGGA
>JBEVKE010000012.1:0-35648 GCA_040509835.1 Thermoleophilaceae bacterium | reverse complement strand
GCGACGTGCTGATGTACCAGCACGTCTTCTGGTTCTACTCGCACCCGGCGGTCTACATCATGATGCTGCCGGGCTTCGGGATCATCAGCGAGGTCATCTCGACCCACGCGCGCAAGCCCGTGTTCGGCTACCGGATGATGGCCTTCTCGCTGGTGGCGATCGTGATCCTCGGCTTCACGGTCTGGGCGCACCACATGTTCGTGTCAGGGATGCAGAGCTGGATCCGCATCCCGATGATGATCACGACGATGCTGATCGCCGTCCCGACCGGCATCAAGATCTTCTCGTGGCTCGCGACGCTCTGGAGAGGCGTCATTCACCTGAGAACGCCGATGCTGTTCGCGCTCGGCTTCATCACGATGTTCACGCTCGGCGGCATCAGCGGGATCATGCTCGCCGTCGTGCCGTTCGACATCCACGTGTCGGACACGTACTTCATCGTCGCCCACATCCACTACGTGCTCTTCGGCGGCTCCGTGTTCACGATCTTCGCCGGGATCTATCACTGGTTCCCGAAGATGACCGGCCGGATGTACGACGAGGGGCTCGGCCGGCTCCACTTCTGGATGTCGTTCGTCTTCTTCAACCTGACGTTCGGCCCCATGCACCTCGTGGGCATCGACGGGATGCCGCGGCGGGTGGCCGACTACGCCGAGCAGTACGCGACCTGGAACGCGATCATCTCGATCTCGGCGTTCATCTTCGGCGCGTCGTTCCTGATCTTCCTCTACAACATGATCGCCTCGTGGCGGCACGGGCCTGCCGCCGTGGGCAACCCGTGGCGCGCGAACTCGATCGAGTGGCAGGTGTCCTCGCCGCCGCCGGTGTTCAACTTCGACGAGGTTCCGACCGTGGTCGGCGGCCCGTACGAGTACGGCGTGCCCGGGGCGGTCCATGCCGTCTTCAAGGACAAGGAGCCCGCAAGGACAGGCGCCGTACCGGCGCCGGCCGGCGGGGGCGGGGCACCACCGCCGGTTGACGGATGAAGCGGATCCTCGTCGTGGCCAACGAGACGGTCGCCGGTAAGCCGCTGATCGACGCGATCCGCAAGCGGGCCGAGGGGCAGGAGGTCAAGGCCCACGTCATCAGCCCGCAGAACCAGCCGAAGCACGGCTACGTGATCTACGACGAGCACGTGCGCGACGCCGCCGAGAACCGGCTCGAGATGACGCTGGCGCTCCTCCGCGAGGCCGGCATCGAGGCGGACGGCGAGGTGATGGACCCCGACCCGTACTCGGCGGTCATGGACGCGCTCGGAGAGCAGGACTACGACGAGATCGTCATCTCCACCCATCCCGAGACGCGGTCGGGATGGCTGCGGCAGGGGCTCGTGGACCGCGTGGCACGCGCAGCCCGACGCCCCGTCGAGCACGTGGTGGTGGACCTCGACGCAGAGCGCGACGACACCAAGCGGACGCTCGTAGTGGCCAACCAGACGGTCGCCTCGCCCGAGCTGCTGGAGGCGCTGAAGAAGAAGGCGAGCGAGGGCCCGCGCCGCTTCATCGTGATCGCGCCCCAGGCCGAGTCCGAGTCCGACGGCGACGCGCACGAGCGGCTCGCGAAGACGCTCGAGGGGCTGGAGGACGCCGGCATCCACGCCGTCGGACAGGTGGAGCACCACGACCCGTACACCGCCATCCAGAACGCGCTCCAGTTCTACGCGCCGGACGACATCGTCATCTCGACCTTCCCCGAGACGCGCTCCGGCTGGCTGCGCGGCGACCTGATCGGACGGGTTGAGGCGTCGACCGGCAAGCACGTCGAGCACGTGGTGAGTGAATGATGGAAGCCGCCACCGCCCACGCCGAGCACCACCACGGCCCGCCCGCCGCGAACGTCTCGTCGCGGGTCGAGGCGCAGTTCCTCGGGATGCTGCTTTTCATCATCTCCGAGGTGATGCTCTTCGGAGCGTTCTTCACGGCCTACTTCTTCATCCGGGTCGTGAACGGCGACCAGTGGTTCCCGGTGGACGGCTTCGAGCTCCCGAAGGTGATCGCCGGCTTCAACACCGCCGTCCTGATCTCATCGAGCTTCACGATGCACTGGGCGCTCGAGGGCGCGCGCAACGAGAACCGCAACGCGATGAGGGTCGGGCTCCTCACCACGTTCCTCCTGGGCCTCACGTTCCTGACGGTGCAGATCAACGAGTACGTGCACCTCGGCTTCTCGCCGCACGACAACGCGCAGGCCACGATCTTCTACGGGCTCACGGGCCTGCACGGCGCTCACGTGTTCGTTGGCCTGACGCTCCTCTCGTTCGCGACGATCCGGGCGTTCAGGGGCCACTTCACGGCCAAGGAGCACCGCGGCGTCGAGGTGCCGGGCATCTACTGGCACTTCGTCGACGTGATGTGGATCGTCGTGTACTCGACGGTCTACCTCCTCTAGTTCGATGCTGAACCCGCTCCGGTCAGAGCGGGAGGCGTTCCGCTTCCTGCTCTACGTGGCCGTCGTGGTGGGCGTTCTCACCGCGCTCGTGCTGCTTCTGCGCGCCGTCTCGTGACGGACGACCTCGACCTCGCCGAACGGGCCGCGCGGGCGGCCGGCGAGGTGCTGATGTCGTACTTCGGCCGAGCCGCCGAGGGGCTCGACATGAAGTCCTCGCCCACCGACCCGGTGTCGGACGCCGACCGCGAGGCCGAGCTCACGATTCGCGAGCTCCTGCTCGGCGAACGCCCCGACGACGGCCTGGTCGGCGAGGAGGGCAGCCGCGAGACACCCGGCAATGGCCGCACCTGGATCGTTGACCCACTCGACGGAACCGTGAACTTCCTCTACGGGCTCCGCACCTGGGCTGTGAGCATCGCGCTCGAGGACTCGGACGGTCTTGGCGTGGGAGTGGTGTTCAACCCGGTGGACGAAGAGTGCTTCACCGCCGTACGCGGCGAGGGGGCGACCATGAACGGCCGGCGCATTCATGTGACCGCCTGCCCGTCGCTCGACCGCGCGATGGTCGCGACCGGCTTCTCGTACGAGGCCGACCAGCGGGCGCGCCAAGCGGAGCTGCTCACGCGGCTCCTGCCGCGGGTGCGGGACATCCGGAGGGCGGGGGCCGCCGCTCTTGACCTCGCCTACGTGGCGTGCGGCCGCGTGGACGCCTTCTACGAGCGCGGGCTCAAGCGGTGGGACGAGGCCGCCGGCCGGCTGCTCGTCGAGGAGGCGGGTGGAGTGGTCACGGATCTGAAGGGCGAGCCGGCCGGCGTGCTGGCGGCGGCGACGCCGCAGCTAGCCGCCCTTCTGGAGCAGGAAGTCGATTAGAGCCTTTATCTGCGCGTCGCTCAGGCGGCCCTTGAACGACGGCATCGCGTTCGGGTAGCCCTTCACGATGAACGCGCCGGGGTCCTCGATCGACTCGCGGATGTACTGGTCCGCGGTCTTGCCCTTCTCGATCTTCGCGGCCTCGGTCTTCAGCTGGTTCAGGTTCGGGCCGATCGTGCCGGTGGAGTTGGCCGGGCCGAAGGTGTGGCACCCGGCGCAGCCGGCCGCCGTGAAGATCTGCTGGCCGGTCTTGGCCTGGGCGAGGCCGGCCGAGGCCAGCGCGCCCGTGTCGTCACCCGGGCGGTCGGCGGCGTAGCCCACGTAGGCGGCCACGTCGCTGGCGTCCTCGCCGGTCACGAGCCCCGCGGGCATCTGGCTGTCGACCCGCGGGTGAAGGATCTGACTGTGCACGATCCCCTCGACCGTGTCGCGGTCGAATCCGTCGCGGAGCGCGGCCTGGAAGGCGGTGTCGAGGTTCGGGCCGGTCGTGCCCTGCGTCCCCGCGCGCGCCAGCGTGTGGCAGGAGCCGCATTTCTCGACGAACTTCGCCTTGCCGGTCTCGAGGTTCGGGTCGTTCCGGCCACAGGCGGCCAGGGACAGGCAGATCGCGAGCGCGGCAAGCGCCGCGAGCGCCGAGACCGTGTTGCGGGTGGGGCTCACGGGCGCGGAAGACTATCCGCTCGGGTGGCCGGACGCCGCCTCGATCACGCCCTCCGCGACGCTCTCCCAGGAGTACCGCCGGGCGGCCTCCGAGGCCAGTGCGGCGCGCGCGTCGTCGCGCTCCCGCGGGTCCAGCTCGAGCCAGGTCACGAGCTTTGAACCGATCTCCCTGACCGCCTCCGGGCCCACGTCGAACGACAGCAGCGGCCGCAGGTGCTCGGGCAGCGCGGGCCGGAGCGTCGCGGTCACCTCGGCCATGCCGGAGTGGTTCGCCGACACCGGCAGAGCCCCGCAGGCTGCCGCCTCGGCGGCGACCATGCCGAAGGACTCCGGGAACGTCGACGGCATCACGAGCGCCTCGCAGGCGGGCAGGAGCATCGGGAGATCGTCGTGCTCCAGGCGCCCTGTGAAGTGAATCCGCGCGGCCGCCTCGGGGGCGGCAAGCAGCCACTCGTCGTCCACTGAGTCGAGGAACGCGTTCAGATAGCGGAGCTCGCCGGCTGGCCCTCCCTCGAGCTCGCGGCCGCGTGCGGCGATCTCCCTGAGCGTCTCGAGGTCGCGGGCCGCGAGCGCCTCCACGAACCGGACCAGCGCGTCGTGGTAGGTGCCGAACCCGACCATCACGAGGCGTGCGTCGGGCACACGGCTCACGACGAGCGGCCACGCCGCAAGCAGCAGATCCACCCCCTTCGAGACGATCAGCTTGCCCACGTAGCTCACGAGCCGGTCCCTCGAGAGGTCGAGCTCGCGGAGCACGCCCGGCGAGCCCTGCTCTCCGCCCCACGAGGCGACCGGCTGGGACGCCAGCCGCTCGAGGTCGGGCTCGCGCGGGCGGAACTCGTGGATGTCCACGCCGGGCGGCCCCAGCCGGGTCCGGTCCGGCAGCGAGGGCTCGTCCGACAGCGCCTCGAACAGCGAGTTCCCCGTGTGGTGCGAGCCCACGAGGACACCGCGCGCCGGCCGAATGCCCTCGAGCGCATAGGGCAGGAAGCGCTCCGGGTGCGGCTTCACCGTGTACTCGAGCGCGCTCCCGTGGATCTTCACGGCGTAGGGGGCCACGTCGGCGCGCGCCAGGATCACGGGACCCATCACGAGATGGTTGGCGAGCGCCACGTCGGGCGCCGGCGCGGCCCGCACGGCCGCCACGTTGGCGGCGAGGTAGTGGTCCAGCTCCTCGTCGGTCAGCTCGGGGTAGGTCTTCGCCTCGAAGCCCTCGTAGGTGTCGGCCACGTACACGGGCAGCACGCGCCCGATGTCCGGGTTGTGGACGGTCACCCCCTCCGGGGCGTCCCAGCTGCGGTCCTGGCAGAGGAGGTCGACCTCGTGCCCCAGCCCCGCCAGCGCCCGCGCGAGGCTCGCGTTGTAGATGTTGCTGCCGGTCCCGCGCAGCAGATAGCCGTGGAAGATCAGTACGCGCACGCCGCTATTCTTCCGGCCGCCGATGCCCGCCCGTCAGAAGTATCGCCTACGCGCCCGCTCCGACCGCGAGATCGTCCGTGAGGTCGAGCCGGGCGTGACCTACGTGGACCACGAGTCGGGCGAGGAGTTCCAGGTGGTCGGGGCCCTGCTGCCGCTGGCGCCCTCGCCGAGCGACCTGCCCTACGCGGTTGAGCACCTGCGCCTGTGCGGCTGCTCGCTCGAGCAGCTCGTCCAGAACGACCTGAACGACTGCCCCCACTGCGGCCGCCGGCTTCCGGCCGTCGAGCGCTGACCGCGCGCGCCTGGCTCCTGCCGCTGCTCTTGGCCGCTCTTATCGCCGGCTGCGGCGGCGACGACGAGCCGTCCACGAGCACGGCCCGAGAGCTGCCCAAGCTCTCGCTCCCGACCACGACGTCGCGAACCACCCCGCCCGTGGTGGAAAAGACGACCCCGACCACAACGACGGTCGATCCGCCCACCGAGACGCTTCCGGAGGAGGGGCCCGCCACGACGCCGCAGGCCCCCGGCGACACGCCGGAGAACGACGCGCCGCCGCCACAGGGCAGCCCGGCGGAGCGGTTCGAGCAGTACTGCAACGAGAATCCCGGCGCCTGCGGCTGACCTACGGGTTTCGGTGCGTCGGCACCGGCGAGCTGGGGCGTCTCACGCGCGCGGGTGCGGGCACACGCGGCTCGTGGTCGCGGCGCCGCTCGACGCCCGGGCGGCGCGAGTGGTCGCGCACGCGGCCGCGGCCGAGGTTCCAGGCGCCCACCGGCAGCCTGATGCCGCCGCCTCCGGGGCCGTCGCGCCCGCCGCGCGGGCCGGGGCCCTCGCCGCCTCCGCCGTCGTCGCCGCGCGAGTCGTCGTCGTCATCCCGCAGCCTGAAGAACCAGATCAGCCAGATCACGAGCAGCCCGACGTCGAAGACGCGGAACCCGACCATGAAGATCCACCCCTCGGTGGTCACGCGTCGATGCTAGCGCGATGTCGCGGCCGGTTGAAGCCCTTTTTAAAGCTTTAGCTCGCCGGGTTCGTGACGTGGTTGCTCGGCACGTAGGTGACGGTGTAGAGCAGGCGGCCGGTGTGGTAGGTGCATCCGAACACGCTCACCTCGCGGAGATCCTCCATCGCGAACTGCCGCGTGCCGAAGTCGTCGCAGCTGACCTTCGGACGTGACGAGCGCCACCAGTTCGTCGGCGCCAAGTTGACGGAGAGAAGCGGCGCCCACGTCGGCACCGTGATGGCGATCCAGTTGCCCTTCTTCACCGGGATCGGCTTGTCGAACACGAATGTCGGCTTCGAGCCGAAGTAGCGGTCGAGCTCGAACGTCTCCGACTGGGCGATCAGGCGGTGGTCCAGCCGCGTCTTCCGGGTCTTGCCCTTGCGCAGGACCGAGATCCGGGCCGTGGATGGCGTGCCCCAGTTGTCCTCGAAGTACTTGACCTCCTCCGCGGTGGGTTTCGCCAACTGCACGGTGAACGCGACGAGATGGCCGTCCCTGCGGATGTAGTACGGGTTCTTCGGGCCGCCCGAGGCGCCACCCTGGTAGCCAGTCACGTGCACGGCAGCCTGGCACGGGGACTCGGTGGTCCCCGGACAGTTGAGCGGCGCGGCGTCCGCCTGGCTGCCCAGCTCGATCATGCGGGCGGGCGCCGGCGGCGCCAGCAGTGCGCCGGCGGCCGCCAGTACGGATATGAGCAGGGTGAATCGCTTCATTGTCGGAGTACGAACACGGGCAAGCTGCCCATGTTTCGGCACCTATTTGTAGCGATACGTGATCCGGCCGCGGTCCAGGTCGTACGGGGACAGCTCGATCTTGACCCTGTCGCCGGGCAAAATGCGGATGTAATGGCGCCGCATCTTGCCCGAGATGTGGCCGAGAACCTCGTGCCCGTTGTCCAGCTGGACCTTGAACATGGTGTTCGGGAGGGCCTCGAGGATCTCGCCCTCCATCTCGATCTTCTCTTCCTTGGGCACGGCGAGTCGAGCGCCTAGATGGCGCGGACGTTCACCGCCTTGGGTCCCTTGTCACCGGTCTCCTCCTCGTACTCGACCTTGGAGTTCTCGGTGAGCGACTTGAAGCCCTGCCCGTCAATTCCCGTGTAGTGAACGAATAGGTCACGGTCTCCGTCGTCCGGAGTGATGAAGCCGTATCCCTTCTCGTCGTTGAACCACTTGACGGTTCCGGTAGGCACGTATTGCCCCTTCCTGCGTGTGCCCGGCCGGTCCAGCTTCGCGAATCCGCACCACGGCACCTGCAATGTTCAACTACGCCGGCCTGCGCCGGCCCTGACGGCACCACGCTACCAGGGGCGGACGGCGGAAGGGAGTGAAACCGGCGCCCCCCGCCGGCCCCGTCTGGTAGAACGCACGCTCGTGGGAGGTCGACGAACTACGGGACTTGCGCTGGCCGCGTGCGCCGGCGCCCTGCTGTCTCCGATCGCGGCCGAGGCACGCGCGCCGGCGCCCCAGATCAGGGTCCTGTCGGACCGCGCCGACCTCGTGTCCGGCGGCGACGCGCTCGTCCGCGTCAAGCTGCCGCGCGGCGTCCGCGCCTCGCGCCTGCGCCTGACGGCAGGGCACCGCAACGTCACGCGCGCGCTGCGCCGGACCGGCCCGCGGCGCCTGGGCGGCCGGGTGCGCGGCCTGCGCGTGGGCCGGGTGGCGCTCACGGCGCGCATCCGCGGCGGGAGCGCAGCACGCCTGTACGTGACGAACCACCCGATCGGCGGCCCCGTCTTCGCCGGCCCGCAGATCCAGCCCTGGACCTGCCAGGCCGGCGCCAGGGACGCCAAGTGCAACCAGCGCGTCTCCTACAGGTTCTTCTATCTCCCGAAGGGGGCGCCGAGGAACGGCGCCGCGCTCCCGGGGACGAACTCGAACGACAACAGCGGCTCGTTCCGCCCGTACGACCCGAAGAACCCCCCGGCGGCCGACCAGATCGACACGGCGACGACCACCGAGGGCGTGACCGTCCCGTTCATCGTGCGGCTGGAGAGCGGCTACATCGACCGCGACCAGTACGCGATCGCCACGCTCTTCCAGCCGGGCAAGCGCTGGCGCCCGGAGAAGCCGCAGCCGCAGTTCAACCACCGGCTCGTGGTCACGCACGGGTTCTCCTGTGACACCGAGTACAAGACCGGCGACGCGCCGAACGTGCTGGTGCCGAAGGTGCTCGCCGGCGGGTTCATCGTGATGGCGCACGCGCTCGACCACGCGGGTCACAACTGCAACCTGCTGACCCAGGCCGAGTCGCTCGTGATGACGAAGGAGCACACGATCGACCGCTACGGCACCCTGCGCTGGACGATCGGCAGCGGCTGCTCGGGCGGGTCGCTCGTGCAGCAGCAGGTGGCGAACGCCTATCCGGGCGTGTACCAGGGCATCACGCCGCAGTGCTCGTTCACGGACGCGTGGTCGTCGGCCATGCAGTACGAGGAGTACTACTTCGGCCTCAAGTTCCTTCAGGACCCCACGCGGTGGGGCGTCGGGGTGATCTACGACCCGGGCGCCCAGACGGCGTTCTTCGACCACCCGAACATCCTCAACCCGATCACGTTCACCACGGCCATCCCGAACTCGGGGAACCCGTCGCGCTCGTGCCCGGGCGTGCCGCCCGAGAACGTCTACAACGGTCAGACCAACCCGGGCGGCGTGCGCTGCACGCTCCAGGACTACATGGTCAACGCGTTCGGGCGCGACGAGCACGGCTTCGCCCGCCGCGGCTTCGACAACGTCGGGGTCCAGTACGGGCTGAAAGGGCTGCGGGACGGGCGCATCTCGCCCGCCCAGTTCGTGGACTTCAACTCCAAGATCGGTGGCGCCGACATCGATCTCAACCTCACCCCGGAGCGCACCGCGGCGGATCCGGTCGCGCTGGAGCGCCTGTACAGGACGGGCGCGATCAACTCGGCGAACAACCTGAACAGGGTTGCGATCATCGACCTGCGCGGGCCGGACCCGGGCGCCTTCCACGACGTGTACCGCACGTACGCGATGCGTGCGCGGCTCGAGCGCAACTTCGGCACCGCCGCGAACCAGATCCTGTGGCGCGGCCAGACGCCGCTGATCGGCGATGCGTCGTTCGCCGACGACGCCGTGTTCGCGGTGGATCGCTGGCTCGCGCGAGTGCACGCGGACCGCCGGAAGGTCCCGCTGGCGCGCAAGATCATCCAGGATCGGCCCGACACCGTGGCGCCGCGCTGCACGGACGGGAACGGCAAGGAGCTGCCCCCGACCGCGTGCGACCAGACCGTGCAGGCCTACGGCACGCCGCGCATGGGCGCGGACGGCCCGATGAGCGACGACGTCATGAAGTGCCGGCTGAAGCCGATGCGCCGGGAGGACTATCCGGTCAGCTTCACGGACGACCAGTGGCAGCGGCTGCAGGCGGCGTTCCCGGGCGGCGTCTGCGACTACACGAAGCCGGGCGAGAGCCAGCACGGGGCCGTGGCGTGGCTCACCTACCAGACGAGGCGCGGCCGTGTGATCTACGGCGGAAAGCCCATGGGCAGGCCGCCGCGCTCGCACCGGGTCCGCTAGCGGCGTCCCGGCCTAGCCGCCGCGCAGCAGGGCGGCCACGGCCGCCAGCTCGCCCTCCTCCGGCTCACTCGGCTGGCCGGGGAGCCGCAGCGGGTCGCCGTCGTAGCGCGGGATCACGTGGATGTGCAGGTGAAAGACGGTCTGCCAGGCGGCCGGCTCGCAGGAGTTCAGGAGGTTGATGCCGTCGCAGTCGAGCGTGTCGCGCATGCGGATCGCGAGCCGCTTGGCCGCCGTCACGGTGTGCTCGAGGTCCTCGTCGGGCGCGTCGTAGAGGTTGCGCGAGTGGTTCCGCGGGATCACGAGGGCGTGGCCGCGCGTCCAGGGGTTGATGTCCATGAACGCGATCGTGTGCTCGTCCTCCTGCACTATCTCGGCCGGCAGCTCGCCGGCGGCGATCTTGCAGAAGATGCAGTCGTCGGGCATGGGCGGGCAGCCTACAGCCAGCCCGAGCGCCTGAACCGGACGTAGAGGACGGCGCAGATGAGAGCGATCAGGGCGATCACGGCCGGATAGCCGAGCTCCCACCGGAGCTCCGGCATGTGCCTGAAGTTCATCCCGTAGATGCCGGCGATCGCGGTCGGGACGGCGGCGATCGCGACCCATGCGGAGATCTTCCGCACGTCGTCGTTCTGCCGCACGCTCACCTGGGTGAGGTTCGCCTGGAGCGATGTGGACAGCAGGTCACGCATCGAGTCGAGCTGGTCTCGGGCCCGGATCAGGTGATCGTTCACGTCGCGGAAGTAGTCCCGGATCTCGGGATGGATCAGCAGGTAGTGACCGCGAGCGAGCTTGTCGACGGGGTCGACGAGCGGCGCGGTCGCCTTGCGGAAGCCGAGCACCTCGCGCTGGAGCTTGTAGATGCGCTCCGCCGGGTTGACCCGCTCGCCCGAGAAGAGCTGCTCCTCGACCTCGTCGATGTCCGTCCCGAGCCCGTCGATGGCGGGCTGGTAGTCGTCGACGATGCGATCCAGGATCGCGTGGAGCGCCGAGCTGGGGCCGTGCTTGAGCCGCTTGGGATCCGCGTCGAGCGACTCGCGAACGCCCGCGAGCGAGCTGGCCTCGCCGTGCCGGACCGTGATCACGAAGTCCTCGCCGAGGAAGACGAGCACCTCGCCCAGCTCGATCACCTCGGTCGGGTCGACGTAGCGGGCGGTCTTCAGCACCATGAAGACCACCTCGCCGTACACCTCCAGCTTGGGGCGCTGGTGAGCGTGGATGGCGTCCTCCACCGCCAGCGGATGTAGGTGGAACTCGCGCTGCAGAGTGTCGAACTCGTCCGCGGTGGGCTCGTAGAGCCCGATCCATACGAACCGGCCCGGCTCGTGGCGACCGTCGTAGGCGTGCTCGAGCTCCACCTGCCCGTTCCGCCGAACGCCGTTCTCGTAAATCGCGCAGTCGACGATCACGAGACGGCATTGTGGCGCAGACGCCGGGCGAGCTCGACCGCATCGTCGCGATCCGCGATCTCGCCCACGTACGCAGCCTCCCGCAGCTCGGCCAGCACGCGGCCGAGCTCCGGCCCGGGCTCGATGTCCGCCTCGCGCGCCAGTTCGTCGCCGCGGATCGGGAGCCGCGGCGGGCCGGTCCGGCGCCATTCGAGCGCGGCCGGCATCAGCTCCCTCGCCAGCTCGAGATGCGCGTCGATCGCGCGGTCGGCGTTCCTCCCCCGGGTCGCGAGCCGGTCCGCGCACGACAGGAGAGTCACCTCCACCTCCACGGGTGACGTGCGCGTGAGGTATCGGTAGACCGCCCTGCGGTCCAGCGGACGCTCGCGCACGAGGAAGCCGAGCACGAGATGGTGGCGGGTCACCGCCTCCAGGAAGCGGCTGAGCCGGTCGCTCGCGCGCAGCCGCCTGCTCACCTGCCGCACCATCTCCTCCCCCAGCCGGTCGTGGCCCAGGAACGTAACGCGGCCGTCCTGGCGCACGTCGTGCGTGGCCGGCTTGCCGATGTCGTGCAGGAGCGCGCCGAAGCGGAGCGCCTGGCCGCGCGTGAGCTCGTCGGCGAGCGGCTCGTCGAGCACCTCGCGCAGCTCGCCGGTCGCCTCGCCCTCCAGCTCGATCAACCGCTCGAGCACCTCGAGGGTGTGCCCGTACACGTCCTTGTGGTGAAAGTGGCTCTGCTCCACGTCGTGGAGGTCGGACAGCTCCGGGAGGACCGCCCGGATGAGTCCGAGCCGGTCGGCGAGCGCCAGTCCCTCGACCGCGCGAGGCGCGAGCACGAGCCGGCGGAGCTCCGCGAACACGCGCTCGCCGGACGCCTCCGGCACGCGCGCGGCCGCTTTCGCGGTTAGGCGCTCCGTGTCCGGATCGACCGAAAAGCCCAGCTCGGCGGCGAAGCGCGCCAGGCGGAGCGCCCGGAGGGGGTCTGCCTCGTACGCCTCCCTCCCGACCACCCGGAGAGTCCGGGACTCCACGTCCGCCCTCCCCCCGAGCGGATCGATGAGGTCTCCGCCCTCACGCGGCCGGGCCATCGCGTTGATCGTGAAGTCGCGCCGCCCGAGGTCCTCCTCGATCGCGTCGCCCTGGAGCGGGGCGAAGTCGTAGACGCGGCCGCCCTGGCGGTCCACGACCCTCCAGGCGCCGAAGGCCTCGGACAGCCGGAACACCGGCCCGCGCACCTCGCGCGCGAGCTCGCGGGCGGCCGCCTCCGGGTCGCCCTCCACCGCGATGTCGATGTCGGTCACCTCGCGGCCGAGCAGCTCGTCGCGCAGGGCTCCGCCGACCGTCCACGACCTCGTCACCGGGAGAACCCACGCGTCACGCGAGGCAGCAGGCCGGTCGTGACCTCGTAGTTGATGGTGCCGAGCCGCCGCGCCACCTCCTCGGCAAGGATCCTCTCCCGGCCCTGTGCTCCGATCAGCACCGCCTCGTCCCCCACCGCCACGTCGGTGCCGGGGCGGAGCGCGACCGTGATGTTGTCCATGCTCACCGCCCCCACCAGCGGATGACGGCGGCCGTCGATGAGCACCTCCGCGTTGTTCGTGAGCGCCCGCCGCCAGCCGTCGCCATAGCCGATCGGAACGGTCGCGAGCCAGGTGGGCTCCTCGGCGATGAAGCGTCTCCCGTAGCCGGCGCTCTCGCCCGGCTCCAGGCGGCGGAGTGCCGCCACCCATGAGCGCAGTGTCATGGCGGGCTCGAGCCCGTGCTCGCCGGGATCGCGCTGGAACGGGTCGAGCCCGTACAGCGCGACGCCGCACCGGACCATGTCGAAGTGCGACTCGGGGTCGCGCATCGCCGCCGCGCTGTTGGCCGCGTGCACCAGGACGTCGTCGCGCCCGACCTCGGCCACGAACTCGCGGAAGCGCTCCAGCTGCGCCGGGAACAGGTCGTCGCCGAGCTCGTCGGCCGTGGCGAAGTGGGTCATCAACCCGACCGCGTTCGGCCGCGCCGCCAGCCGCAGCGCCAGCTCGCGGTCCCGGGTGCCCAGCCGGCTCATCCCGGTGTCGAGCTTCACGTGCACGCGCGGCGCCGCGTCGGCCACCTCCTCGGTCCAGGCCACCACGTCGGCGTCGGCCTCCGCCGCGGTTCGCACCTCGTCGCGGGTGAACGCTCCCATCGCGAGCACCGGCGCGCCGATCCCGCCGGCCCGCAGCTCGGCCGCCTCGGCGGCCGTGGCGACCGCGAGCCACTCGGCGCCGCCCGCGAGGGCGGCCTCCGCGACCGGAACGGTCCCGTGCCCGTACGCGTTCGCCTTCACCACTGCACACAGCGGCTTGGGCAGCCGCGCACAGTTGCGCTCGATCGCGCCTAGGTCGATGTCGGCGACGGCACGCACATCACGCAGCGAGCGCGCCGAGCACGTCGATGCGTGTGACCACGCCCACGAGCTTGCCGTCCTGTACCACCGGCAGGCGGTTGTGGCCGCTCTCGTGAATCAGACGAGCGGCCTCCCGAACGGTGGTGTCCGGCCCGACCGTGTCGACGTCGCGGGTCATCATGTCGGCGGCGTTGGCGGCGAACGCCTTGCGCAGGCGGTCCCCGAAGCGGCTCAGCGGCTCGAGGAAGACCGTGCCCCCAAAGAGGTTGATGTAGTGCGGAATGTGCAGGTCGCCGTCCTCGTCGGGAAGGACAAGGTCCGCCTCCGTGACGATGCCCCAGACGGTGCCCTCGGAATCCACGACGGGCAGGCCCGGCAGCTCGTGATCGCGCAGCGCGACGACCACGTCCTCCACGGACGTCTCGGGCGCGACCGTGACGGGGTCGGTATCCATGATCTCGCTGACCAGCTCTGCCACGGCCGCGACCTTACAGAAGGACGACTCAGCGCAGGGTGAGGCCGTGCGGAAGCGCCTCGATCACGTCGCCCGCCATCACATGGTCCGTGCCGACGAGCCCGGCGGCGTGACGGGCCGCCAGTGCATGCGCGAGCGCGCCGAGCGAGGCCGCCTCGAACGGGTCCAGCCGCTTGGCCAGCAGCGCGCCGATCAGGCCGGACAGCACGTCACCGGTGCCCGCCGTGGCGAGTGCGGGCGTGCCGCCGGGGCTGATCGCGAGCGGGCCGCCCGGCAGCGCGACGATCGTGTCGTCACCCTTGAGCAGCACCACCGCGCCGCTCAGCTCGGCCGCCTCGCGCACGTGCTCCACGCGGTGCGCGGCCACCTCGTCCGGCTCCACGCCGAGCAGCCGCCCGAGCTCCGCCTCGTGGGGCGTCAGCACGGTGGGCGCGGAGCGCTCGCGGAACAGCTCGAGCCGGCCGGCGTGCGCGTTCAGGCCATCGGCGTCCACGAGCAGGGGCGCCTCCACCGCCACGGCCACGCCGCGAGCGAACTCCTGGGCGCCCTCGGCCGGGCCCAGACCTGGGCCCAGCACCACCGCGCCGGCCCGCTCGGCCATCTCCTCCACGTCCGCGATGCCCTGGGGCGTGTGGAAGCCGTCGTCGTCCGGCAGCCCACGGCTCATCTGCTCCAGCAGCCGCAGGTCCACCGTCTGCTGAACGGGCTGCGGCACCGCCACCCCGACGTAGCCCGCCCCGGCGCGCGAGGCGGACCGCGCCGCCATCGTGGGCGCGCCGGTGAGCCCGGCGGACCCGCCAACCACCACCACGACACCGGAGTCGAACTTCGAGCCGCTCCGCCCCCGGTGCGGGTATAGGTCGAGCACGCGCGCCGAGATCAGCCCGGCGGCCGCCGGCTCGGGCGCCCCGCGCGGGATGCCGATCTCCGCCACCTCCACGCGCCCGGCGTGCTGCTTGCCCGGGTTCACGTGAAGGCCGACCTTGGAGCCGTGGAAGGTCGCCGTGGCGAGCGCCTGCACGGCCTCAGCCTCCACCTCGCCGGTCGAGGCGTTCACCCCGGAGGGCACGTCGCACGCCACCACGGGCGCCTGCTCGCGGTTGATGGCCCAGATCGCCGACGCCACCGGCTCGCGGGGCGCGCCCTCGAAGCCGGTGCCGAGCAGCGCGTCCACCACCGCGCCCGACCCGGCCAGCCGCTCGGGATCGAACGGCTCGGTCCCGTCGATCACCTCCACCTCGTGCCCGTCCTCGGCCAGCAGCCGGGCGGCGACGCGGCCGTCGCCGCCATTGTTCCCCTTGCCGGCCACGATCCGAATCGGCCCCTCCGACGCCACGGCGGCCGTGACCCGCGCCAGGCCGAGGGCGGCGCGGGCCATCAGGTCGTCCTCTGGCACGCCCTGGTCCTCGATCGCCCAGGCGTCAGCGGCGCGCACTTCAGCAGCGTCATAGAGGGCGTCTAGCCAGCGCGGTAGCGGGCTCAAGGGGTCTGACCCCTCATACGTTCTTAACAATCGCCACGGCTCCGGCCACGTCGCCGGTGTGCGTCAGCGAGATGGCCAGCTCGCCGCCGAGCTCCGCGGCGCGCGCGGCCACGGTGCCGCTCAGCCGCACCTCGGGCGCGGCGCCGGTGGCAACCACCTCCACGTCGCGGAAGCTCCAGCCGGTGAGCCCGAGCGCCTTCGCCACCGCCTCCTTTGCGCAGAAGCGTGCCGCCAGGTGCATCCCCGGACGCGCACGGCCGGCCGCGTACTCGCGCTCCGCGTCCGTGAACAGGCGGTCGGCCAGCCGCGGGCGCCGCTCGAGCGCGCGCTCGAAGCGTTCGACGTCGAGGAGGTCGATGCCGACGCCGCCGCTCATCGGCGTCTGAAGCTACTCGACCGTGACGGTCTTCGCGAGGTTGCGCGGCTGGTCCACGTTCAGACCGCGGGCGCGCGCGATGTGGTACGCCAGGAGCTGGAGCGGAATCACGGCCAGCAGCGGCTGGAGAAGCCAGTCGGTGCGCGGCACCTCCACCACCTCCTCGGCATGCTCGGCCACCTGGCCGCTGCCCTCGGTGGCCACCGCGATCACGTGGGCACCCCGGGCGCGCACCTCGGCGATGTTCGACAGGACCTTGTCGAGCACGGGCGAGTCGGTGGCCACGCACACCACCGGGGTCTGCTCGTCGAGCAGCGCGATAGGCCCGTGCTTCATCTCGCCGGCCGCGTAGGCGTCGGTCGGGATGTAGGAGATCTCCTTGAGCTTCAGCGCGCCCTCGAGACAGATCGGCAGCCCCACGTGGCGGCCCAGGTAGAGGAAGAAGCCGGCGTCCTTCCAGTGATCGGCGATCCGCTTGATGCGCTCGTCGACACCGTCCACGAGGGTCGTCATCGCGTGCGGCATAGCGCGCAGGTCGGCGCAGAGCGCGCGGACCACGTTCGGCTCGAGGGTCCCGTGCACCTGCGCCAGCTTGAGCGCGAACAGGTACATGGCGGCCACCTGAGCGACGAACGTCTTCGTGGCGGCCACGCCGATCTCGAGACCCGCGCGCGTGAACAGCACGCCGTCGGAGTCGCGGGTGGCCTGGCTGCCCTGGATGTTCGTGATCGCGAGGACCTTTGCTCCGCGTTCGCGCGCGAGCCTCATCGCCGCGAGCGTGTCCGCCGTCTCCCCGGACTGCGAGATCCCGATGACGAGGTCGCGCTCGCTCAGCACCGGATTGCGGTAGCGGAACTCGGAGGCGATGTCCATCTCCACGGGCCGGCGCGACCACCACTCGATGGCGTACCTGCCGACCAGACCCGCGTGGTACGAGGTCCCGCAGGCGACGATCACGACTCGGCGGACGTCCTTCAGGAAGTCGTCGTCGATCCCGATGTCCTCGAGCTCCACGCCGTCCTCGCCCAGGCGGCCGGCGATCGTCTCGGCCACCGCGTCCGCCTGCTCGTGGATCTCCTTGAGCATGAAAGTCTCGTAGCCGCCCTTCTCAGCCTGTTCCTCGTCCCAGTCGACGCGGTCGACGTCGCGCTCGATCTCCATCCCGTCCGGCGAGATGAAGCGCGAGCCCTCCGGCGTGACAGCCACGATCTCGCCGTCGTGCACGAGCTGCACGTTGCGCGTCTCGGACATGAAGGCCGGGATCGCGGAGGCGATGAAGCTCTCGCCGTCGCCGAGCCCCACCACGAGCGGGCACTCCTTGCGCGCGCCCACCAGCACCTCGGGCTGGTCGGCGGACATCGCGACGAACGCGTAGTGGCCGCGCAGGTCGTTGTAAGCAAGCCGCACGGCCTCGACCAGGTCGCCGTCGAAGTGCGACGCGATCAGGTGCGCGACCACCTCGGCGTCGGTCTCCGAGGTGAACTCGGCGCCGTCGGCCTTCAGCCGGTCACGAAGCTCCGTCCAGTTCTCGACGATCCCGTTGAGCACGATGTGGAAGCGCTCCGAGGTGTCCCAGTGCGGATGGGCGTTCGCCTGGGTCACGCGGCCGTGCGTGGCCCAGCGCGTGTGCCCGATCCCGGTGGAGCCCCTCAGGTGGCCGTTCGACTTCGCCAGGGCGTCGCGCAGGTTCTGCAGGTTGCCGACCGCATGCACGCTCCCGATGGAGCCATCGGTGACCAGCGACAGCCCGGCCGAGTCATACCCGCGGTATTCGAGCCGCTGGAGGCCCTGCAACAGGAGATCGCGGCATTCGCGCGACCCGACGTATCCGATGATCCCGCACATTGAGGTCCGTCAGCCTAGCTCCGTCTCGACCAGGTTCGCCAATCGATCAACGATTTCCTGGCACTCCTTTTCGCGCGGCGCCTCGACCATCACGCGAACGAGCGGTTCGGTGCCGGATGGACGCACCAGCACCCGGCCCCGGCCGGCGAGCGCCTCGCCCTCCCGCTCCACGGCCTCCCACACGACCTGCGCTCCCTCCAGCGCGTCGCGGTCGCGCACCTTCACGTTCACGAGCCGCTGCGGGAGCTTCTCCATGGCGTGGCGCTCGGAGAGGTCCGCGCCGTCAAGCGCCTCGAGCGCTAGCAGCGCGGCGGCGATCCCGTCACCGGACGGGACGAAGCCGGTGTCGATGATGTGGCCCGACTGCTCCCCGCCGAGCGTCCAGCCGCGCCGGACCAGCTCGGCCAGCACGTAGCGGTCGCCGACATCGGTGGTGGCCACCTCGATTCCGGCGTTCTCCATCGCGCGGTGGAACCCATAGTTCGTCATCACCGTCACGGCGACACCATCGCCCGCGAGCCGGCCGCCGGCGCGCAGGTGAAGCGCAGCCAGAGCCATCAGCTCGTCGCCGTCCACGACGTGACCGGTGCGGTCGAGCGCCAGCACGCGGTCGCCGTCGCCGTCGAAGGCGAAGGCCACGTCGTGGCCGTCGAGCCGCTCCGCCAGCGCGGCGATGTTCGTGGAGCCGACGCCCTCGTTGATGTTGCGCCCGTCCGGCTCCACGGCGATCGCGTCCACGTCCGCGCCCAGCCGGCGGAAAATCTCGGGGGCCACGCGGTGCGTGGCCCCGTGCGCGCAGTCCAGCAGGACGCGGAGCCCGCTGAGGTCGAGCTTCGCGAAGCGCAGCTCGAGCTCGCGGAGGTAGTCGTTGCTGGCGCCGTGCAGTTCCCGCAGGCGCCCGATCCGCGCGCTCGGCTCCTCCAGCCGCCGCTCGATCTCGGCCTCCTGCTCGTCCGAGACCTTCATGCCCTCCGACCCGAAGAACTTGATGCCGTTGTCCCGGTACGGGTTGTGCGAGGCCGAGACCACGACCGCCATGTCGAACCCGTAGCGGCGCACGAGCACCGAGGCGCCCGGCGTGGGCAGCACGCCGCCGAGCAGGGCGTGCCCTCCACCCGCGGCGATGCCGGCGGCCAGCGCGGCCTCGAGCATCTCGCCCGATTCGCGCGTGTCGCGGACGATCAGTACCTGCGGGTGGTCCGCCGGTGAGGTGAGCGTGGCGGCGCGGCCGAGCCTCAGGGCCAGGTCCGCGGTCAGGAAATCCCCCGCGACACCGCGGACCCCATCGGTCCCGAACAGAGCCATGGGGTTTTCTAGCGCTTCGAGAACTGCGGCCGCTTGCGGGCCTTCTTGAGGCCGGCCTTCTTGCGTTCCTTCTCGCGGGGGTCGCGAGTCAGGTAGCCGCGGCGCTTCAGCTCCGTGCGCAGCGCCGGGTCGGCCTCCACGAGTGCGCGGGCGATGCCGTGGCGCAGAGCGTTCGCCTGCGCAGACACGCCGCCTCCGTGGATGCGAGCGACGACGTCCATGCGCGTGTGGTAGCCGGCCGCCTCGAGCGGCTGGGTCGCCATCCGCTGGAGGCGGACGCGCGGGAAGTACTCGTCGAGGTGGCGGCCGTTGATGGTGTAGGTGCCCTCGCCCGGCTTCAGGATCACGCGGGCGATGGCGCTCTTGCGCTTGCCCGTGGCGTTGTAGCGAGCGTCGGCGGCCAGCTCGAGCGGCGTGTGCGCCACGGGCGCGGCATCGGTCCCGTCCTCGCCGGCCTCGCCGTCCTCGGCGGTCGCGTCGGCGTCGGCGTACTGGTCGTACTCGCCGAACTCACCCTCCTGCCGCTGCTCCTCGAGCACGAGGTCCGGCTCGAGGTGCGCGCCGGGGATAACGTCCTCCTGCTTGCCGTCGCCACCGCTCTCGCGAGCCTTTCCGGCGCGCTCGCGCGGCTGTTCGGGCGCGGCCTCCTCCGCGGGCGCAGCCTCCTCCGCGGGCGCAGCCTCCTCCGCCGCGGCCTCCTCCAGCTCCTCGAGACCCTCGATCTCGGGGCCGGGCGCCTCCAGGTCGGCCGGCACCTCCGCGACGGGCGTGTCCTCGGACGGCGTCGCCTCGCCAGGAGCCCCCTCGGGCGTCTCTTCCTCGGGCGCCTCGCCCTCGGGCTGCTCCGGCTCTTCCATCATCAAGCGTCAACCTCCATCGGCTCTGGCTTCTGCGCGGCGTGCGGGTGGTCGGGACCGGCGTAGATCTTCAGCTTGCGCAGCTGGGCGCGCCCGAGACGTGTGCGAGGAAGCATCCCCTTCACCGCCAGG
Source organism: Thermoleophilaceae bacterium (assembly GCA_040509835.1). Classification (GTDB taxonomy): domain Bacteria; phylum Actinomycetota; class Thermoleophilia; order Solirubrobacterales; family Thermoleophilaceae; genus JACVRW01. The sequence continues at coordinate 15,537 of JBEVKE010000012.1, read as the reverse complement.
CGGACGACCTCCTCCGGCCTCCGGTCGAGCATCTCTTCCAGGGTGCGGCTGCGCAGGCCGCCCGGGTACCCCGAGTGGCGGTAGTAGCGCTTCGCCTCGCGCTTCTTGCCGGTCACCGAGATCTTCTCGGCGTTGACGACCACGACGAAGTCCCCCACGTCGATGTGCGGCGTGTAGTCCGGCTTGCGCTTTCCGCGCAGCGCGTCGGCGATCTGGGTCGCCAGCCGGCCGAGCGTCTTGCCGCTCGCGTCGACCACGAGCCAGTTGCGCTCGCGGGTAGCCGGTGTTGCCACATAGGTCTTCATCACAAAGGAGCCGCCCCAGGCGGGCGGCGGCGCACAAGTGTAGCGGCAGCCTGGTTTCGTGAGCCGCCTGGAGCGGGGATATACTGCCGCGAATTCATTGCCTGCCGAATTGCCGGGCCGCTCTGCCGTAGGCCCGGTGAACGGGGGAACCGTTCGCAGGATGTCGAAGCATCCTGCGAGGGGGCGAATCCGCCGGATCACCCCGGTGGTAGCGCCGCTCTTCAGGCGCGAGCCCGTCAGCTAACCCCGTAGGCCCACAACCGAAGAGAGGCCGAGGGAGTTTGCGAGACAGCCGTCTGCCCGCGAAGCGTGCCGCGTGCGCACTTGTTCTGTGCGCGACGGTGGCGGCACCCGCGACGTCCTCGGCCGAGGACGGGTCCGGCGGCGGCACCATGTACGTCGCGACGCCGACGGTGACGAAGGTCACGTGCCTGCGGAGCTGCGCGTCCAAGAAGCGGCTGCGCGGCGGCTCCGTCCTCGTCGCCACCGGCACGGAGCTCGCCGGCGTCAACCAGCTCACCTTCAATGGCAGCTACGGCAAGGGCGACGACGTGACCGTCGGGGTGCGCGCGGGCTCGAACACGCGCATACAGGCGCGCGTGCCGCTCGGCGCCGTGACCGGGCCGATCTCGCTCACCACCGCTTCGGGCGGCAGATCGCGCCCCTCGAAGCCGGTGATGATCCTGCCGCCGCTCCCGCCGGAGCCGAATCCCGAGCTGTCGCCCGTCCCGGGCCCGAGCGGAAGCGGGGCGCCGCGGCTCGAGACCGGCACCAGCCGCACCAAGGCGTTCGTGGACGCGCGCCCGGGCGTGACGTTCTCCTTCCGCCTCTCGGGCGCCTCGGCCACGTCGCTCAAGGTCGAGCTCGTGAGCGCCGTCGACGGCACCGTCGCGAGGACGTGGACACCGCAGGACGTGGCGCCGGACGTAGTCCAGAGCATCTCCTGGGACGGCCGGCTCGGACGCGCCGCCGCCAGGCCGGGCCGGTACTCGTTCCGCCTCACGGCCGCCACCGCCGACGGCCAGATCGCGCGCAACTCGCAGACCGGCGACGTGCAGCGCGATGCCTTCGACCTCTACGACCACATCTTCCCGATCCGCGGCGCGCACGACTTCGGCGGCGCCGCCGGCCGCTTCGGCGCCGGGCGCGCGGGCCACATCCACCAGGGCCAGGACACGTTCGCAAAGTGCGGGACCCGGCTGGTGGCGGCGCGCGGCGGGCGCGTGAAGTTCAAGGGCTACCACGCGCTGGCCGGCAACTACATCGTGATCGACGGCGACGGCACGGACGTGGACTACGTGTACATGCACCTCGATCAGCCCTCGCCGTTCAGCACGGCCGACCGCGTGTACACGGGTCAGACGATCGGCGCCGTGGGTGACACGGGCGACGCGGTCGGCTGCCACCTCCACATGGAGCTGTGGACCGGCCCGGGCTGGTACGACGGCGGGCACCCGTTCGACCCGCTGCCCTCTCTGAAGGCCTGGGACAGCTGGTCCTAGCGGCCGCGGAGCGGCTGCGGGCGTGCGTCGAGGCGGGCGACTTCGGCGGGCTGGATGAGCTGTACACCCCGGACGCCGTGCTCGACGCGGCCCTCGTGGGCGCGCGCAGACGGCTGCGCGGACCCGCCGAGATCGCGGCGGCGCTCGCCGCGGTGTTCCCCGGTAGCGGGCGGCTGATCGAATGGGACGAGGCCGTGCACCCGGGAGGAGTGGCACTATGGCTCGAGCGCGTGGGCGACGACGGTGGGGCGGTGCGCCAGCGCCACTACCTGCACCTCGGGGCCGACGGGCGCGTCGAGCGCCACTGGATCTACACGGCCCGCCCGCGCACGGCCCCGGCGGCCGACCCGGTGCCGGAGGCCGCGGAGGAGCTGTTCGCCTCGCTCGGGCGGGTGGCGGAGCGCGTGACGCTCGCCTCGAGCGGATGGTCCGGCAACCGCATCGACAGGCTCGTGCTCGCGGACGGCACCGCCCTGATTGCGAAGCGGATCGTGCCGGGCTCGGACTGGCTCGGGCGCTGCACGCGCGACCCGGGCCGAGAGGCGCTCCTGTTCGCGGACGGCGTGTTCGCCCGGATGCCGGAGACGGTGGACCCGGCAGTGGTGGCCGCGGAGCCCGAGGGCGAGGCGTGGTGGGTCGTGATGCGCGACGTGAGCGCGGAGCTGCTCGACGACTCCACGCCGCTGACGCGCGACGAGAACCGGTTCGTGCTCACCCGCGCGGCCGAGATGTGGGCGGAGTTCTGGGACGAGGGCGTGCCGCACCTGTCGACCCTGCACGACCGGCTCGCGTTCGCGGTTCCGGCGATCTCCGAGATCGAACGCGCCGGCGCGGACATCCTGCCCAAGCAGTTCGAGGCGGCCTGGGAGGCGTTCGGGGAGGCCGTGGACGGCGACGTGGGCGCGGCGGTGCTCGAGCTGGTGGACGACGTGACGCCGCTCGCGGACGCGCTCGCCACCCGGGGGACCACGCTGATCCACGGCGACCTGCGCGACGAGAACATCGCGATGCCCGACGGGCGGCTCGTGCTGCTCGACTTCGGGCTCGCCACGCAGGGCCACCCCGCCGCCGAGCTGGCCTGGTACATGGTTCACGACGTCTGGCGAATCGAGGCGACCCACGACGAGGTGGTCGAGGACTTCCGCCGCGCCGTAGGCGACCGGGACGATCCGGTGGCGCTCGAGCTCGGCCTGATGTCGGGCCTCGTGCAGTACGGATGGATCTTCGGTCACAGTGCGGTTGTGCACACCGACCCCGCCGAACGAGAATGGGCTCGGACAGAGCTCAACTGGTGGGTGCCGCGGGTGCGGCACGCCCTCGAACAGTGGAGGTGAGATGGCCGGCTACACGATCAGGTCGCTCGAGGAGATCCCGGATGTGCTCGGCGACTACCCCGGCGAGATGCGCATGAGCGCGGCGAGCGACCTCGGCACCGAGCAAGTCGGGTTCACCTGGCGGCGGATGCCCCCGCTGACCGGCGGGAAGGGCAGCTACGGCCATCGGCACCGGACGCAGGAGGAGGTCTATTTCGTGGCCTCCGGGACGCTCCAGTTCAAGCTGGAGGACGAGGTGATCGACGTGGCCGAGGGCACCGTGGTGCGGGTGTCCCCTGAGGTGGCGCGCTCCGTGTGGAACGCGGGGCCGGGCGACGCGATCCTGGTCGTGGTGTCCACGAAGTCCGAGGACCCGCGCACGGACGCCGAGACGGTCGAGGACTTCTGGCCGGAGGGCGACTAGCGCTTCCGCCCGGTCCGCGGGCCCCGGCCGCCTGGCAGACGGTCGGCTGGATCGTGCGGCCGGCCGCGTTCATGCGGAGGGTCCACGAGCGCTTCGGCGACCCGGCCACGATCAGGACCTACTGGACCGAGGAGCCGATGGTGCTGTTCTCGGATCCGGCCGCTGTGCGGGAGGTCTTCCGGCTCGACCCGGACATCGCGCCGGCGGGCAGGAGCTGGGAGTTCCTGAGGCCGTTCGCCGGCGATCACTCGATCCTCCTGCTCGACGGCGAGGAGCACATCCGCGAGCGGCGCCTCTTGCAGGCGCCCTTCCACGGCGAGCGGATGCGCGCCTTCCAGCCGCTCGTCGCCGAGCTGGCGCGAGAGGAGCTCGCCGGCTGGAGCGGGCGCGTGGTGACGCTCGAACGCCTGAAGCGCCTGACGCTCGAGACCATCCTGCGGGTGGTGCTCGGCGCGCGCGCCGGGCCCGAGGCGGCTGAGCTCCGCGAGGCGGTTCACGGCACGCTTGACATGGTGCGTTCACTGCCGCGGATGCTCGCGATGGCGCTCGTGCGGCGCGACCTCGGCCCGCACAGCCCGTGGGGGCGCTTCCGGCTGGCCGTCGAGCGCTTCGACTCGCTGCTGTTCGACCTGCTCGCGCAGCGGCGCGCGACCCCGGGCGACGACTCGATGCTGTCCGTCCTCCTCGAGCAGCGCGATGAGGACGGCAACCCGGCGAGCGACCGGCACCTGCGCGACCAGCTCGTGGCGCTGCTCGTGGGCGGCCACGACACCTCGGCGGCCTCGCTCGCCTGGGCGTTCGAGCGGCTTGCGCGCCATCCGGCCGTCCAGGATCGGCTGCGCGCCGGCGACCTGGACTACCTGAACGCGGTCGTGAAGGAGTCGCTCCGCGCGCGGCCGGCGCTCACGATCGCGCCGCGCCTGCTGGTGGAGCCCGCGACGATCGCCGGCTGGGAGCTGCCCGCGGGTGTGCAGGTGGCCGCCTGCTCTGGCTGTCGATGCGCCGCGACGACCTGTGGGGGGACGCGGCTGCCTTCAGGCCTGAGCGCTGGCTGGACGGCGGGCCACCCAACCCGGCCGCATGGATCCCGTTCGGAGGCGGCGTCAGGCGCTGCGCGGGCGCGCCGTTCGCCGAGATGGAGATGCGCGAGGTGGTGCGGGCGGCCGCCGAGCTGCTGGAGCTCTCACCGGCGCGCCCGGCGCCCGAGTCCGCCCGCCGCCGAGCGCTCGTGGTAACGCCGAACCGCGGCGGCGAGGTGCTCGCCCGGCGGCGCTAGGAGCCGTTTTCCGGCACGCGCGGCTCGTACCGGTGGTGCAGCATCAGCATGTTGCCGTCGGGGTCGGCCAGGAACGCCATGTGGCACACGCCGGTGTCGAAGGTGTCGCCCATGAAGCTCACGCCGCGCTCCTCGAGCGTCGCGCGGGCTGCCTCCACGTCCTCGACATGCAGCGCGAGGTGGTTCGCGTTCGACCTGAACTCGCCGATCCCCATCTTCTCCGGGTTCACGACGCTGAGCGTGACCGTGCCGGTCTCGAACTCGGCGAAGTTGCGCTCGGGCTTGTACATCGAGCGGGTCAGGCCCAGGGTGGTGCCGTAGAACTCCACGGCACGCTCGAGGTCCTGGGTGGGGACGGAGACAAAGTCGACTCCGGTGACGATTGCGGGGGCTTCGGTGGCGCTCATGGGAGCAAAGATAGGTCGAACGCCTCATGAACCCGGGCGCGGCCGGACGTAGCGTGCTCGCAACCGACGAAGGAGGCGACATGCCGAAGGTGTCGAGCGACAGCGCGACCGGTGGCGGCGAGTTCGGGCCCGTGACCGACCGCAGCGACACGATCGAGGGCTACACGGTGAACTTCGTGACTTTCCACGATGACATCGACGCGACCCCGCTCATGAAGGGCCTGCCGGACGACCGCTGCCAGTGCCCGCACTGGGGATACGTGGTCAAGGGCAGGGTCACGTTCCGGTTCCCCGACCACGAGGAGGTCTTCGAGGCCGGTGACGCGTACTACACGCCGCCCGGCCATGTGCCCGTCAAGCACGAGCCGGGCTCGGAGATCGTCCAGTTCAGCCCAGCGCACGAGCTGGAGCTGACGGTGGCGGCCATGGAGCGAAACATGAAGGCGATGCAGACGGCCTGAGATCGGTCAGGCCGCCGCGACCGGCGCGGGGAACTCCTCCTCCGGGAGGAGCCCGTGCCGCATCGCGAACAGCCCGGCGCCGGCCCGGTTCGACGACCCGATCTTGCCGTAGATGTGCTCCACGTGGTTGCCCACGGTCTTTGGCGAGATCACGAGCCGCTCGCCGATCTGCTTGTTCGAGAGCCCCCGCGCCAGGAGCTTCAGGACCTCGACCTCTCTCGGAGTGAGCCCCGACGGCCCCTCGCGCCGGCGCGGCACCCTGTGGCCCGCCGCCCCGAGCACGGCCTCGACCGCCTCGGCGTCGAGCCGCCCGGCGCGCACGTCAGCGTGCAGCTCGGCCGACGCCTCCTCGGCCGGGCGCGCCGGGCGGTGCGGGCGCGGTTCGCACATCGCCTGGTACGCGTCAGCGGCGCCGAGTAGACGCGCCTCGCGCGAGATCGCCGGGCCGGACACCCCGCGCGGGTAGCCCGAGCCATCGAGCCGCTCGCGATGCTGCACCGCAATCGCCGCGAGCGGAGCGAGCGCCTCCGACTGGCTCAGCATGCGCTCGGTGATGTGCGGGTGCAGGCGAATGCGCTCCCACTCCCCCGCCCCGAGCGGGCCCTGCTTGTCCCAGATCGCGTTCGAGACACCGAGCCGGCCGAGGTCGTGGACCAGCGCGGCGCGGCGCAGGGTGCGCAGGTCGCCGCCCGAGAGCCCGGTTCGCTCGCCGGCCGCCGCGGCCAGGTCCGCCACCGCCCGCGAGTGGCCGAGGAAGTAGGGCGACTTCAGGTCCACGAAGCTCGCGACGGCGAGGAGAGCGGCGTCGATGCGCTCGCCGGACAGGACGACGCAGAGCGCGGGCTCGGCCGCGATGACGGAGTCCCAGGCACCCACGCCGTCGAGCCCCGACAGGATCACGTCCGCCTCCGCCTCCATCAGGTCCGACACGGCGGGGTCGAACTGGGCGCCGCGCCAGTCGGCGGCGAGCCGGCGCGCCGCATCCACCCCGCCCACCCGGCCCGCAACCTCGAGATACTCCGCCGCCGAGGCGATCCGCGCGGCACGCGGGACGCCCTCGCCCGCCAGCTCGCCGGGCCAGCCCTTTCCGTCCCAGCGCTCGTACGCCGCGCCGATGGCGTCGACGACGCCGCCGGGAAGCTCCAGGTGCTCGGCCATCGTGCTGGCGATGGCGGCGTGGTGCTCGATCATGTCGTCCACCTCGCGGTGGCCGGACAGCGCGAACTCGAGACCGAGCCGGAAGCGGTGGAGCGGCGAATGGCCGGCTCCGAGAAAGCTCATCCCGGTCGCCGCCATCCGGAGGCTGCGCGGCTCGTGGTCGTACTTGATCGACTTGAGGCCGATGTCGTCGCCGAACCACTTCGCCTGCTCGTGGGCGTCCGTGTGGCAGCCCACGTTGATCAGGAGCGCCGTGTAGTAGACGACCGCCCGCTCGTCCTCGTCGAGACCGAGGCCCTCCGCGATGCGCAGGGCGATCAGGCACTGCCGGAGAACATGCTCCATGGGCTGGCCGAAGCCAAGGTCGATGCCGAGCGAGAGGGCCGCCACGAGCTCGGCGAGGCGGATGTGCGTCCGGTCAGCCTCGCTCGCCATGGCAGACGGCCTCGACGTTGTTGCCGTCCGGGTCCAGCACGAATGCCCCGTAGTAGGTCGGGTGATAGATCTCGCGCGGGCCGGGGCCGCCGTTGTCGCGGCCGCCGGCCGCCAGCGCGGCCTCGTGGAAGGCGTCGACGGTGGCGCGGTCTTCGACCCTGAACGCGACGTGCGTTCCGCTGTCCGGCCTGCGGATCCGCTCGGCGATCCAGAAGAACGGAAAGTCGCCGCCGAACCCGCCGACGTTCGGAACGGGCTCCATCATCAGCCGGATCCCGAGCGGCGCGAGCGCCGCCTCATAGAAGGCCTTGCTGGCGCCATAGTCGCTGACGTCCAGCCCGACGTGATCGAGCCGCGAGGTCATGCGTCTAGCCTCGCACGCCGGCGGCCTGGCGGTAGCGCCGCGGTCCCCGGGGCGGGATAATCGGCACGTGGACTGGCGGGACAACGGGGTTCGCGTCGTTCACGCGGACGAGCTGGACCCGAACACCCCGCAGACGCCGGGGATGCACCGCATGGGCGCGATCGACGCCGCTCGGGCGGGTGCCGAGAAGCTGTGGGCGGGGACCGTCGTGATCCATCCGGACGCGAAGACCGGGCCGCATCACCACGGCGAGCTCGAGTCGGTGATCTACGTCGTGAGTGGGCGCGCCCGGATGCGCTGGGGCGAGCGGCTCGAGTACCTGGCCGAGGCCGGCCCCGGTGACTTCATCTACGTGCCGCCGTTCGTGCCGCACCAGGAGATCAACGCGAGCCCGGACTCGGAGCTCTCCTGCGTGGTCGTGCGGAGCGGACAGGAGCCGGTCGTCGTGAACCTCGACATGCCCGCCGTCGAGGACAACCCGGAGGAGATCCACTGGGTCGACGACATCCACCGGCCACCCGACGTGCCGGGCTGACCGGTTACTCCGGCGGCAACCGCAGGAAGTCGAGCATCGTCCACGCCTCGCGGAAGCCGAGCCGCTCGTAGATCTGGCGGGCTCGGCCGTCCGCGGCGGCCACGATCCAGAGGTCGCGCGCATCCGAGGCGGCCTCGATCGCCGCTCGTGTGATCGCCGTGCCGAGGCCTGCTCCGCGGTGGTCAGGATGCACGTACACACTCGTGATCTCGGCGCCGTCACCCGGACGCTCGAGCTCGGCGTAGGCAATCGCCGTTTCGCCGTCCCGCACGGCGAAAACCTCGACGCCCCGTGCCTCGGACACCTCACGGGCGTGGTCGAAATAGTCGGTTGTGTCGAGCGTCGGGAAGTCCTCGTAGTTCCATCTGACGCGTAGGTCGTGGGCGTCCTCGTATGGGACGCGCTCCACGCGCACCTCGTCTCGTGGCGGCGCCGAACCATCGTGGTGCATCCAGACGAGCCGCTCGGACTTCCAGCCGAGCGCATGCAGCGCCTCACGCGCGCCCACACCTGCCTCGGCGAACTCGAAGCCCACGTGCCGATGCGAAAGCCCGTCCAGTGCGCGGTCGGCCACCTCGACAACCTCGTCGACGCCGAGCTCCACGTTCTCCTCCACCCGGACGAGGTTGAGGTCGAAGTAGGTCGGATAGCGCGTGGCGCGGATCACGGTCCCGTGCTCCCACGGCTCGATCACGTCGCAGATGGCCGCCTGGGCGGCGTGCACCCACTCGCGGGCGCGATGAGTTTCAGACGGTGCCATGGTCTCAACCGGTATGGAACAGAAGATCATCCCCAACCTGTGGTTCGACACCGAGGCCGAGGAGGCCGCCGAGTTCTACACGGAGGTGTTCAAGGACGGCCGGATTCTCTCCAAGACGCACTACACGGAGGGCTCGCCACGCGAGGCCGGCATGGTGATGACCGTCGAGTGGGAGGTGAACGGGATGCGCTTCACCGGCATCAACGGCGGTCCCGACTTCAAGTTCGACGAGGCCATCTCGTTCCTGATCAGCTGCGAGGACCAGGACGAGGTTGACTACTACTGGGACAAGCTCACTGAGGGCGGCGAGGAGGTCCAATGCGGCTGGCTGAAGGACCGCTTCGGCGTCTCCTGGCAGGTCGTGCCCACCGGCATGGAGGAGCTGTTCGGCGACTCGGATCCGGAGCGCGCGAAGCGGGCCATGCAGGCGATGCTCCAGATGAAGAAGCTGGACCTGGCGGCTCTGCGAGCCGCCGCCGACGGAGCGTCGGCGAGCTAGTCGCTGTCAATCCCCGCCGCCTCGACGGCTTCGGCCCGGAGGCGGTAGCCGTCGAAGCTGACCATCAGGCCGTCGCGGAAACGTACGACCACGGCAAGCGGGAAGTTCGCGGGCAGGTCGGTGTGCTTCATGCGGCCGACGAACCTGTGGATCGCGACCATCACGTCGGGGTCGTCGCCCGTGACCACCTCGTCGAGCTCCAGGCGCCACTCGTCGATCACGTCGAAGGCGTCGTCGCGCCATCGCCGCGCGCCCTCAAGGCCGCGGTACGGGCCGGGGATCGGCGACCCGCGGAACATGCGCATCTCCACTTCGGGGTCGAGGAACTCCACCGCGATCTCGCCCGTTTCGTTGAGACGCTCGATATACCGGCGCAGCGAGTCGACGTTGGCGCTCGGCATGCCGCTAGTGACCGTTCAGGCCGCCGAGCACGTTCGTCGGAAGCCGGGCCAAGAGCCGCGTGCCTTCGCGGGGTGGGCTCGTGATCTCCAGCCGCCCACCCACCGCCTCCACCCGGTCGACCAGGCCGCTCAGTCCCGAGCCCTGGCCGGCGGATGCGCCGCCCACGCCGTCGTCGGTGATGGTCACGAGCACTGTGTCGTCGGTAGCCATGACCTCGACGCGCATTGAGTCGGCCTGCGCATGCTTGGCCGCGTTGGTGATGGCCTCGGACACGAGGAAGTAGGCGGCCGCCTCGATCGCCTGGTCGAGCCTGTCGGGGACCGCCACGCTCAGCTCCACGGGCATGGGTGCCCGCTTCACGAGGCTCTCCAGCGCAACCCCCAGCCCGCGGTCTGTCAGAACGGACGGGTGTATGCCGCGAGCGAGGTCGCGCAGCTCGCCGAGTCCGCTGTCGAGCTGCTCACGCGCACGTGCGAGGACGGTGCGGGCGGCGGCCGGGTCTCGCTCCAGCTGCTGTTCAAGCAGGGTCAGGTCGAGCGCGGCGGCCACAAGCTGCTGCTGCGCTCCGTCGTGGAGGTCGCGCTCGATCCGGCGCCGCGCCGCGTCCGCCGCCTCCACGAGCCGCGCCCTCGACGCCGCGATCTCGTCGCGCGCCTCGGCGTTCTCGATCGCGTACGCCACCAGCTCGGCGAACGCCGCGACGCGATCCTCGGCCCCCACCGGCATGTCCGCGGGATCCGACCACACCGCCGACACGGCGCCCCAGACGCGCCCGCCGATGACGATCGGGCCGGCGGCGCCCGCACGGATACCGAGGCTGCGCATGAGCGCCGCGACCCCTCCGCCGGCCTCGTCCCAGTCCTCGATTCTCACCGGCCGGGGATCGCGCAGCATCCGGCCCAGCACACCGCGTCCGTCGAGTGGCGCGCGATGCCCGACCGGGACCGGCTGGAGCGTCCCGTCCGACCAGCTCGCCGCGACGATGCCCTCCTCGGCGCTCGCCACCCGCACGAGCTGGGCCCGCCGTGCTCCCAGCAGCGTGCCGACCTCCCTCGCGACCGCCTCGAAGACCTCCGCGGGCGACGGCTCGCGCGCGACCAGGACGGCCACTCGCCGCAGCGCCGCATGCTCGCGAACGAGCTCCTCAGGCGACGTGTCGGAGCCGGGCCCTTCCACGGCCCGACTCTAGCCCAGCGTTCAGCGCGTGCCGCGCGACCAGTTCCGCATGACGACACTCTCGTCCCGGCCGGAGGCCGAGGCCGGCGCGAAGGCGCCCGGTGCGCCGCCGTACACGTCGTGGTACGGGTGCTCGGCGATCCCGCTTCCGTCGACCGTGTAGTAGCCGTAGATGACACCGATGAGCAAGAGGAAGCAAAGAATGAGGATCTCCATGACACGCAGCCTCCCGCGTCCGCGGGCCGCGCACTGTGAGGTCGGTCACGCAGCCGGTACGACTTCCAGGTGGACGGTGTCCTCTGAACGCGTGAAGACTCGCTCGTAGATCCGCCGGGATCTCCCGTACTTGCGATCAAGCGCCTCGTCCGCCTCCTGACGCTCGTTCACCGCCTCGACGATCCGCGCCGTGCCCTCGACGGCGGGTCCGAGCGGCTTGCCCCGCGGGTCCGAGGGGAACACCCGCGCGTGCGGGTCTCGCCGGATGCGCCGGACCTTGGCCGTACGGCTGTCGGTGCCGATGACGAGGCGACGGTCTCCGAGAAGCGCAAACCAGACGGGTGTCGGGACAGGGGTGCCGTCCCTGCGGAACGTGACGAGCACGGCGTACTGATTGCCCTCGAGGCCGGAGAAGTCGGGCGCGGTGCCCTCTTGCGTGGCCGCCGCGAAGGCGCTCTTGTCGCGCATGCGGTCGTACCACCGGTAGGTGGCGTCGGCAAGCCGGTGCTTGACCACCATGCGCGGACTCTACGAGTATCCGCCGATGGCGGTTGACCTGGTCATCGACGTGGACAACAAGCCCGGTGCGCTGGCGGAGATAGCTCAGGCGATCAGCGACGCCGGCGTGAACATCGCCGCGGCCACGTGCGTGGGGCCGGGCGACCGGGCAGAGCTGCACATCCTCGTGAAGCACGCCGAGCCGGCGAGGCACGCGCTCGGCGCGATCTCCCACCTCGCGATCAGCCGCGAGCGGGAGGTCGTCGTGGTCGAGGTCGAGGACCATCCCGGCGTTCTCGCGGACCTCACCCGGAAGATCGCCCGCGCCGGCGTGGACCTGGACCTCGTCTACATCGCGACGCGCAACCGCGTGGTGTTCGGAGCACCGGACGTGGAAGCGCTCAGGGCCGCGCTGGCCTGACGCGGAAGCGCACCCGGGAGCCGGCGGAGCGGTTGCCCGCAGCGTCGGTGGCCGTGACGGTGGCGCGGTAGATACCGGCCGGCATACGCTTCGTGAGGCGCCGGCCCAAGCGCAGCCGGTTCGGGCCTACGGCGCCCGCTGCATTCAGCGATGGGGACAGGCGCCTGTACCACCGCCCCGGCCGGACCCGCTCGACCTGCACCCTCACCCCGGCCGCCTCGGACAGCGTGAAGCGGACGGTCCTGCCGCGCTTCACGGCCAGGCCCGAGATGACGGGCGCCAGCGTGTCCGCGTCCTGCCCCGGGCCGCCGCCCGGTCCCGGGCCGCCACCCGGATCGGGCTGCGGCGGGACCGGCTCGCGGGAGAACACCGCGATCGAGTCGCTCAGGGTCGAGGCGACGTACACCGACCTCCCGTCCGGGCTCACCGCGACGGCGCCCGCACCGTTCATGGGGCGCGAACGGGATGTCGTCGCACCCGCCTGAGGTGGTGTTGGCGAGGCAGCCGGCCCAGACGATCTGCCCGTCTGGGCCGCTGCGCCGCATGTGGGCGAGCGATGCGCGGCCGTTCGCAACGGCGTAGACGGACCTCCCGTCCGCGCTCGTCGCGATCGACCACATGCCGGCGAACGGCGTCCCGGGCACGTCGGCACAGCCTGGCTGCCGTCGTTGTTGAGGCTGCTGGTAAACGGCGGCGCGTCCCTAGACTCGGACGGGTGGAACTGGATCGCGAGTCCGAGCGAGTCGCCGGCCTCCGGGAGATCCGGAAGTCCGACGGGACGAGGCAGCTCGCCGTGGGCACGCTCGCCTGTCCGGACTGCGACGCACCCGCCTACCTCGGCGGGCGCCCGATGTCGCCGGCCGATCCGCTCTGGTGCGGCTTCTGCGGCCGCGAGGGCCGCGTACGCGACTTCCTCTCCCTCGGAGAGCCCACCCGCGCGACGCACGTCGTCGTGCGCGTGAGCGGCCTGCCGGTCCGGCGCTAGCCCGCTCGACCTCTCCCGATCCGCGTAAATCCTCCGAGGTGCTCGGCGTGGACGCTGAGCGGCACTCCGGCGCCGGCCTGCACACGCAGGGTCTCGACCACCGCCTCACTCGGCGTCCCGAAAACCTGAATCTGGGTCGTCGAGTCGAGCGTCTCGGTGTATGCGCTAGCGGCCCGCTCGCCGACGACGCCCATGTGGAACTCCATCGACGCCGCGTCCGGATGGACCTGCACCACCGTCACCTCGGTGCGCTCCGCATTGATGTACTCGTTGAACGCGAGCAGCCGCGGCTCGCCGGCCGCGATGAAATCAACGAGCTCCGGGACGCGGCGGCACTCCCTCTCGTAGGCGCCTGGCTTCAGCCGGTTCGTGGCGATGAATATGAATGGGCCGGACATCCGATTTCCTTTCGCAGCACGACTGGGTGGCTAGGGGTGGCGCTTGAGCCCGCGCAGGACCGCGTCGGCGTCCCGGTGCGCAGCACGGAGGGCGAGGCCGACGAGATCGAGTTGCTCGGTGGGAACTGCCCGCACGGCGGCGCGGTTGTCGGCGTCGTGGCCTGTGGAGAACATCTCGTTGGTGTAGAGCGCCACTGGGACATCGCGATCGGCTGCCCGGCGGCGGACCGTCTGGAGCTTCGCACGGCCTGCGGCATAGATCAGCACGGGCTGCACGAGCAGGGGCAGATATCGAGCCCCGTCCGCGTCGAGATGGTCCTCCCCGACGACGATCTCGCCCGCATCAGCGATCACCCCGCTGATGAGAAACGCGGTGACGTTGAGCTTCTGCCAGACGGCGAGGTCGTCACGAACGACCACAGCGACCTTCGTATCGAAGTCGGTGACTGCCATCGGCCCAAGATGCCAGCCCGGTTTTGATCGCGTCTTGAACGTTCTTGCGCTCAGGCGCGCGCGAAGCGCGCCGGGGTGACGCCAACCGAGCGCCGAAACGTCCGAGTTAGATGGGCCTGGTCAGCGAAACCGCACGACGCCGCGACCGCGGCCGGCGCCTCCCCCGCAGCCAGCATCCGTCGCGCCCGGGCGATTCGCAGATCGATCTGGAAGGCATGCGGTGGCATTCCGGTGTCGGCGCGAAAGCGGCGAACCAGTTCGAAGCGGCTGAGTCCCGCCACCGTCGAGAGCTCGGTGAGCGAAACCCGATCGGCCCACCGTTCGGCCAGGTACGCGCGAGCTCGGCGCACCGCCGCGTGCTCATTGCCACCGCGTGGCGCCGGAGGGCCCGGGCGGAGGTGTGGGCGCAACTGGTCGACCGCGCCGAGCACCGCCACCTCCACGGCGAGCGCGTCACCGTCGACGAGCGCCCGGTGCGCGCGCAGGAGCTGCGTCCGCAGAGCCCGGTCGCGGAACACCACCCACTGAGCGCCACGCGGAGCCGGTGCGTCCTGCTCGGCCCACTCGGAGAGCAGGTCCGGAGCGACATAGAGGACCTTGTACGTCCAACCCTCCGGGACCGCGGCCATCCCGGTGTGCACCGCCTCGGGCTCCAGCACGAACAGCTCTCCCTCGTCGGCGCGCTGCCTCGTGTCATCAACCTCGAAGCGTGCGGCACCGCGCTCGATGACCGCAACCGTCCAGGTGGGATGGGAATGCGGCCGATACGCATGCTCGATGAACGAGGCGTGGAGCGCCTCGATGCCAGGGAGTCCGGCAGGACGGAAGTAGGCGCCGCTCTCGGGCACAGCATGAAAGCTAAGGCGTTACTCCCACTCGATGGTGCCGGGCGGCTTCGACGTGATGTCGAGCGTCACCCGGTTCACCTGCTGGATCTCGTTGATCATCCGGCTGGCCACCCTCTCCAGCAGGTCGTAGGGCAGGCGCGCCCAGTCGGCGGTCATGGCGTCGTCTGAGGTGACCGCGCGGATCACGACCACGTATCCGTAGGTCCGCTCGTCGCCCTGCACGCCGACGGTCCGCAGGTCGGCCGGCAGCACGCAGAAGGACTGCCAGAGCTCCCGGTACATCCCGGCGGTGCGGATCTCGTCCTGGAGGATCGCGTCGGCGTCGCGCAGGATCTCGAGGCGCTCCTTCGTGACCTCGCCGCTCACCACCCGGATCGCGAGGCCGGGACCCGGGAAGGGCTGGCGCCACACGAGCCGGTCGGACATCCCGAGCTCCGCGCCCACCTGGCGAACCTCGTCCTTGAAGAGCATCCGCAGCGGCTCGACGAGCTCGAACTCGAGGTCCTCGGGCAGGCCGCCGACGTTGTGATGCGACTTGATCGTGGCCGCGCCGGTGCCGCCTCCCGACTCGATCACGTCCGAGTAGAGCGTGCCCTGGACGAGGAAGCGCGGGTTCCCGAGCTTCTCGGCCTCGCGCTCGAACACGCGGATGAACTCCTCGCCGATGATCTTCCGCTTCCGCTCCGGCTCCGTGACGCCGG
>JBEVKE010000011.1:0-7127 GCA_040509835.1 Thermoleophilaceae bacterium | reverse complement strand
ACCGGGTCCACCGCCTCGCCTGTGTCGGCGTCGACCTTCAAGATGCCCTCGTAATGAAGCTGCACCTCGAGGTTCTGCGACCAGCAGCGGTAGCACCGCAGCCAGCTCGACTGCGTGCCCAGCGACTCCTGTGCCGATCCCTCCATGTCTCCATTATGGCCGTCGCGGCCTTCCTCGCCCCGGTGGGATGCTCGATCGGCTCCGACAGCGAGCCAAAGCCGGTGTCCGGCGTGCCCAAGGAGATCGCCGCCACCGTGGACCAGCTGGAGCGCGCGGTGGCAGACGGGGACTACTCCGAGGTGTGCGACCGGCTCTTCACCGCCACCGCCCGGAAGCGCGCCGGCGGCGCCGAGTGCGCCAAGCAGCTGACCGCCGCCGCCCAGGGCGTGCGCCGCCCTGCGATCGAGATCCGCGGCATCGACGTGAACGGCAATACCGCCGCGGTGAAGGTGTCCACGACCGCCGAAGGCCAGGCCCGCCTGATCGACACGCTCCGGCTCCGCCGCGAGGACAGGCGCTGGCTAGTCGAGGCTCTGAGCTAGCTCTTCGAGCGTCGCGTCGAAGTCGGTGCCGCCGATCCCGCCCAGGCAGGGCGAGGTCGCGCCGCTCTGGGCGTAGCGGCGCACCGAGGTGGTGGCCTCCTCGGCCGAGCCGATCGCGCCGAGCAGCCCGAGGAACTCATCGGTCGGCCCGGCGTCCGGGTCGAGCCCGGAGCGCTCCAGCATGGCGCGGTAGTAGGGGAGGCCGAAGTAGGGGGTGACGTCCTCGCGGAGCCGCGCGCGGGCGGCGTCCGGGTCGTCGGTCACGGCGGACGGCACCGCGGCCACGATGTCGAAGCCGTCGAGGTCGCGCCCGGCCTGCTCGGCGCCCTCACGCACGCTCGGGACGACCACGTCGCGGACGTAGTTCGGGTTGCACAGCCACAGCACGACCCCGTCGGCGATCTCGCCGGACAGCCGGAGCATCCCCGGCGAGAGGCCGGCCAGGTAGATCGGCATGTCCGGCCGCGGCGCGTCCCATCCGGTGAGTTGGAAGGCGGTGCGGAACTTCTCGCCGTGCGGTGGGTCCTCGCCCCGCAGGATCGCGCGCATGATCGCGACGTATTCCCGCATCTCGGCGAGCGGCTTGTCGATCGACTGGTTGAACCAGTGCTCCACCACCGGCTTGTGCGACACGCCGAGCCCGGCGATCGCCCTGCCGCCTGAGAGCTCGTCGAGCGTGGCGAACGACTGCGCCATGTTGCACGGCGTCCTGGCGTAGATGGGGATGACCCCTGTCCCCAGGCGCACGCGTGAGGTGCGACACGCGTAGCCCGTGAGCAGCGTGATCGACTCGCGGCCCGCGATGTGCGTGACAAAGACGGACTCGTAGCCCAGCTCCTCGGCCCGCTCGACCCGCCCGAGGGCCTGGTCGAGCGACCGGCCCACTCCTATGAACGCGCCCAGGCCCACGGCCCCCGAGACACTAACCGGCCTTAGGCCACCTCGCCGAACAGCGCGCTGTCCTGGGCGAGCCGCTCCGGATGCGCTGCTTCAGCTGCGAATGGAGTCGCGTTCGCGCGGAGAGAGCCGCTCGAACGCCCTTCGGAACTTGCCGCGAGCCTCCTCCCGCGCGAGCCGGTCCTCGGGGTCGGCGTGCAGGTCGTCCGACCCGAGCGTCTCGATCAGCTGGATCCCGGACTCGCCATCGGTCACCGCCAGCGACGACAGCGAGGTGAGGTCGGAGCGGCGGATCTCGTACTCCTTGTCCGATAGCTCCGCCGGGGACATGCTCATCATGCTCGCCAGCTCGGCGCGGCTGGGCGGCCGGCCGTGCGCGCCGGTGAAGGTCTCCTGCGCCCTCAGCATGTCGCGCTCGAGCCGGCGCAACGAGCGCGGCGCCCAGTCGCGGCGTCGCAGCTCGTCGAGGACCGCTCCGTCGACCTCGCACGAGGGCGGCAGCTCGCGAATCTTCTTGTAGACGATGTGCTTGACCAGCGGCACGTACGTGAGCACCAGCCGGTTTCGCGGCCCGACATCGCCGGTCGCCTTGTATTCGTTCCAGAGCGTTTCCGCCATCCATGGTCCCGATGGGGATGGTCCGGGTACCGCACGATCCCCCGTTCGTGGTAAAAGCGGCACCCAGGCGCAGCTCGTGTCCTCCGATCGTAGGAGCACCGGGTAGTCCCGCGTCCGTACGAATGACCGATGGCGGATCCGCGGTCTGACATCCGATGCTCGGTGTTGCATGGAAGCGAGCACGCGCCGGCGACGCGGCCTCACGGCGCGCGAACGCGAGGTCCTGACCCTCCTGGCACGCGGTTACACCGGCGAGGAGGTGGGCCGGCAGCTGCAGGTTTCGGGCGAGACCGTGCGCGCGCACGTGCGGAACTCCGTCACGAAGCTACATGCCCGCACGCGCCTCCACGCGGTGGTGCTGGCGCTCCAGCGCGGCGAGATCACTCTCGAGTGAGCAGCACGATCAGGGCCAGCGCGAAGCAGACCTGACCGATACCGAAGGAGACGCCGAGGTTCGCCGAGCCGGCTAGCTCGGCGATGCCGACGGCGACGCCGAAGACGGCGGCGAGGATGGCGAAGTCGAGAAGGATCCGCCTCAATGCGAGGCCTCCAGAGCCGCGAGCAGGTCCGTCACGCTCGCTCCCGCGTCCTGCTCCGCCAGCAGCCGCTCGGCCGCGCGGCGGCCACCGAGCTCGCGCAGCGCTCGCTCGCCGTGCTCGGCCGTGAACTCCCTGAGCGCGGCGCCTCGCCGCGCGCGCACCCGGCGAGCGCTCACCTCAGAGCCCTCACGGTGGCGTTCGAGCGCGTCGGCGAGCTCCTCGATCCCGCTCGGCGGCGGCACCGACGACACCGCCAGGACGGGCACGTCGGCGGAGCCCACCGCCTTCAGAGCCTGGCCGAGGTCGCGCCGGGAGCGGGTTGCCACGTCGCCGAGGTCCGCCTTGGTCACGACGAGCAGGTCGGGCACCTCCATGATTCCCGCCTTCAGGAACTGGAGCACGTCGCCGGAGGCCGGCTGCACGACGACGGCGACGGTGTCGCACACGTCCTCGACATCCGTCTCCGACTGCCCCACGCCGACTGTCTCTATCACCACCGCGTCGAACGCGGGCGCGAGTGCCTCGGCGGCCTCCCGGGTGGCCGCGGCGAGTCCCCCGAGCCGCCCGCCCGCGGCAGTGGAGCGGATCACGACGCCGTCGTCGCGCGGGTCGTGCTCGATGCGGGCGCGGTCGCCGAGCAGCGACCCGCCCGAGCGCTTCGAGGACGGGTCCACGGCGAGCACGGCGACGGTCCTCCCGCGGGCCCGCCACTCGCTCACGAGCACGGACAGGAGAGACGACTTGCCGGCCCCGGGTGGCCCCGTGATCCCGATCACGTGCGCCGCCGGCTCGCCGCCGAGCGCGGCGGGTGAGACCTCGGCGAGCAGCGCCAGCGTGGCGTCGCGGTCCGCGCGGTTCTCGATCACGTTCAGCGCGGCGGGAGCGGCGGAGCGATCGCCCCCCCGCAGCCTCCGTCCCAGCTCTGCCGGGTCAGGAGACTGCAACGACTCCGTTGCGCTCGGCCACGAGCGACACGATGTCGCCCATGATCCGCGTGACCTCGAAGTCCTTGGGCGTGTAGACGCGCGCCACGCCGGCGTCCAGCAGCGCCACCTCGTCCGCCGGAGGGATGATCCCGCCGACGACGACCGGCACCTCCGCGCCCGCCTCGCGCAGCTCCGCGAGCACGGCCGGGATCAGCTCGGCGTGCGATCCGGACAGGATGGACAGCCCCACCACGTGCACCCCCTCGTCGACGGCGGTGCGCGCGATGCGCGCCGGGGTGAGCCGGATCCCCTCGTAGACGACGTCCATGCCGGCGTCGCGGGCGCGCACGGCGATCTGCTCGGCGCCGTTCGAATGGCCGTCGAGCCCCGGTTTTCCGACCAGGATCTTGATGCGCCGCCCGAGCGCCTCGGACACCTCGTCCACGCGGTCGCGCAGCGCGCGCAGCGCGTCGTCCGAGGCCGCCGCCGCGGCGTCGCCGACTCCGGTCGGCGCCCGGTACTCCCCGAACACCTCGCGCAGCGCGCCAGCCCACTCCCCGGTCGTGACACCCGAGCGGGCGGCTTCCAGAGTGGGTCCCATGATGTTCAGCTCCGGGTCCGCAGCGGTCGCGCGCAGCGCCTCCAGAGCGGAGTCCACAGCGGCCGCGTCGCGGCCGTCGCGCCACTCGCGCACGGCGCGGATGGACGACTCCTCAACGGCCGGATCCACGCGCAGGATGCCGCCGTCCTCGCCCTCCTGGAGCGGGGACGGCTCGGCCTCGGTGTACACGTTCTGCCCGATCACCCTCAGCTCGCCGCCCTCGATCCTGCGCATGCGCTCCCGGTGCGACTCCACGAGCTGCGTCTTCATGTATGGCACCGCCGCTACGGCGCCGCCCTGCTCGGCCACGACCTGCATCTCCTCGCGTGCGCCGGCGGTGAGCTCGTCCACGAGCCCGTCCATCACCTTCGAGCCCGTGAAGATGTCGGGATACTCGAGCAGGTCGGTCTCATAGGCCAGGATCTGCTGAATCCGCAGCGACCACTGCTGGTCCCACGCCCGCGGCAGGCCGAGCGCCTCGTTCCAGGCGGGCAGCTGGAGCGCGCGGGCCCGGGCGTCGCGGCCCATGGTCACGGCCAGCGCCTCCAGCACGATCCGGATGATGTTGTTCTCCGGCTGCGACTCGGTCAGCCCGAGGGAGTTCACCTGCACGCCGTATCGGAACCGCAGCATGCGCTCGTCGTCGACGCCGTACCGGTCCCGGCCGAGCTCCTCCCACAACCGGCCCATCGCGCGCAGCTTCGCGTGCTCCTCCACGAAGCGGATGCCGGCGTTCACGAAGAAAGACATGCGCCCGAACACGCGCGGGAAGGTCTCCTCGGGCACCCGCGCCCGGACGCGGTCGAGCACGGCCTGGGCGGTCGAGAGCGAGTAGGCGATCTCCTGCACCGGCGTGGCGCCGGCCTCCTGGAGGTGGTACGAGCAGACGTTGATCGGGTTCCAGCTCGGCACCTCGTCGACGGTGAAGGCGATCATGTCGGCGATCAGCCGCATCGACGGCTCGGGCGGGAACGCGTAGGTGCCGCGCGAGAGGAACTCCTTGATGATGTCGTTCTGGGTCGTGCCCTGGAGCGAGCGGCGCTCGACGCCGTTCTCCTCGGCCACCGTCATGTAGAGGGCGAGCAGCCAGGCCGCCGTGGCGTTGATCGTCATCGACGTGTTCATCTCGTCGAGCGGGATGCCGTCGAGCAGGGTGTGCATGTCGCCCTTGTGGGCGATGGACACGCCGACCTTCCCGACCTCGCCGCGCGACAGCTCCTCGTCGGGGTCGTAGCCCGTCTGGGTGGGCAGGTCGAAGGCCACCGAGAGCCCCGTCTGACCCTTGGCAAGGTTCTTCCGGTACAGCTCGTTGGACTCCTTCGCGGTGCTGTGCCCCGCGTACGTGCGCATCACCCACGGTCCGTCGGGCTCGGGGAGCCTGTGCTCTTCCACGGAAGTGATTGTATGGTCCGCCACCCTGTGAGCCGCCCGATCGACGTGCTCCACCTCGGTCGCGACCGCGTGATCTGCGCCTACGAGATCGGCGGCGTGATCGTCGATCCCGGGCCCGCCTCCTGCGTCGAGACCCTGATCGACCGTCTCGGTCCCGTCGAGCCGCGCGTCCTGCTTCTCACGCACATCCACCTCGATCACGCGGGCGCCACGGGGGTGCTGTGCAGGCGCTACCCGAAGCTGAAGGTCTACGTGCACGAGCTGGGCGCGCCGCACCTGATCGACCCGTCGAAGCTCCTGAAGAGCGCCGGCCGGCTGTACGGCGACGCGATGTGGGAGCTGTGGGGCGAGGTGGCCCCGGTCCCGGAGGAGCGCATCACCGCGCTCAGGGGAGGGGAGACGGTGGAGGGCTTCAGGGTCGCCTACACGCCCGGCCACGCGAGCCACCACGTCTCCTACCTCCACGAGGAGAGAGGGGACGCGTACGTGGGCGACGTCGCGGGTGTGCGCATCCCGCCCTACCCCTTCGTGGTGGCGCCCACGCCGCCGCCCGACATCGACGTCGAGGCGTGGCTCGACTCGATCCACACGCTCGCGTCCTGGAACCCGCAGACGCTCGGCCTCACCCACTTCGGCCAGGTCACCGAGGTGGCGGACCACCTGCACCGGATGCGACTGTCGCTCGTGGACTCGGCGGAGCGGGCGCGCATGAAGGACGAGGAGACGTTCATCGCCCGCCTGGAGGACCAGCTGATGGACGCAACAGACGTGGCGACGGTCGAGGCCTTCGAGCAGGCCGCCCCTCCGAACCAGCTGTACATGGGCCTCGAGCGCTACTGGCGGAAGAAGGCGGGGTGACCGGGACCGGCACCATCGAGCTGCCGCGCACCGGCGGCCCGGGGAGCGGCCTGGACGACAACTGGCGCGTGATCGTCCTGAACGACAACCACAACACGTTCGAGGGCGTGGCCTTCGCGCTGTCCTCGACGCTGCCGGCGGTGAGCTACGACGACGGCATGGCGATGGCGAACACGATCCACAGCAAGGGCCAGGCCATCGTGTGGACTGGCGCCCGCGAGCCGGCCGAGCTCTACTGGGAGATGCTGAAGGACGCGGGGCTCACGATGGCGCCGCTTGAGCAGGGCTGACCACGGCCTCGCCCTCGCCGAGGATCTCCCAGAACGTCGGCAGGATCGGGACCTGGTAGCAGCCGGCCAGCTCGACCCGCAGCTCGGCGAGCCGCTCGGAGTACCAGTACCGCTCGAAGTGCGCCTTCGACGGGAAGGTCGCGCGCTGCACGAAGTCGAGCCGGCCGTCCACGTTGCGCGTGAACCGCCAGTCCGTCGCGCCGAAGTCGAGCACCGCCTCGGCGGCGGGCAGCCAGCCCTCGGCGAACCTGTCGCCCCGGAACGGGTTGATCGGCCAGCGAATCTCAACCTGGATCATGCGCCCACCTCCGCGCGGATCGCGCCCGGCCCGTCGGCCGTCTTGCCCTGTCCCTCGTCGTCGGCGCCGACGAGGATGGAGATCTTCCCGAGGTGCTTGTTCTCGAGCATCAGCTGGTGCGCCTCCGGCACGCCCTCGAAGCCGAGCGTACGCCACAGCACCGGCC
>JBEVKE010000010.1:0-8859 GCA_040509835.1 Thermoleophilaceae bacterium | reverse complement strand
CGCCGGCGTCGGCGCCGCAGGCGTACACGCCGTCGGTCACGCGCGCCGCCGGGTCGATCGCAAGGCCGCCCAGGGTGGTCGTGACTCCCGCCACCGTCTCCACGCTCACATCGTCATCGCCGCGCCGGACGGGCGCGCCCGCCGCCTCGGCGGCGTCGATCATGTCGGCGACCGTGCGCTCGCGCACCCGCTCGCCCAGGCGCTCGTTCGGCACCGTGAACCACGCACGCGCCCGCGGCTGCCGGAGCTCCCACTGGGCCACGTCGGTCTCGGACCAAGTGCGCGTCTCGTAGCGCTCGCCGTGCTCGTTCGTGACGGTCGCGTACTGCGCGTAGAGCTGGGACAGCCGGACGAGGTCGTGCTCGCCGATGCGGGCGGGCGGCGCGGGCATCGCGCGTGCATACACCTGGTCGAGCCCGGCGCTCACGCGGCCGCCGGCCTCGAGCCCGATCCGCAGCCCGTCCCCGGTGCTGCCCGGCGCCGCGCGCAGGACCGCATGGTCCGCCTCGGACGACACGTGCGCGCGGAGCAGATCCCGGCTGGCCGCGAAGCCGCCCGTGGCGAGGATGAGCGGGATGTTGCCGGGCGCCTCACCAAGTGGGTCCTCCAAGTGCACGCCGCCGGCCGCTTCCACAAGCGCCTCCGTCAGCGCCTCGGGCTCGAACCGCGTGCCCGTCGTGAGCGGATTGCCGGTGTCCCGTTCCACAGCCGGCGCGCCCAGCGACGCGAGCCAGTCGAGGTCGTCGTCGAGGCGCTCGAATAGAAGTCGCTGGAGACGCTCGTCGCCGTCCGGGCACTCCTCGCGGAACCGGTCGAAGTCACGGTGCCGCCAGAGCACCCCGCTCGACAGCCGCATCGAACCGCCCGGGCGCGGCAGCTTCTCGACCACGAGCGGATCGGCGCCCAGGCGGCGTGCCTCCGCGGCGGACGCAAGCCCGGCCATTCCGGCACCGGCGACGATGAGATCGGCCATCCCTGCCTCTCAGCTCTCGGTCGGGTGTGCGCGTCAGACGAGCGCGAAGCCCGGCTTGTGCTCGACGTACTCCACGCGGACTCCCTCGGGCCCGCGCAGGAAGACCGCGAACGTGTTCGCCGCGTCCTTGACGTCATCGATCTCGAGGCCGGCGCCCTCGGCCTCGTCCTGGACGACCCGCGCGTCGTCCACGAGAAGCGCCAGATGGTTCAGGAGCGGGCGCCCTCCGTCGGCGGCGCTGCCGCGTACGACGCGCACGTACCGGTCGCCCACGCCCACCGCCCCGTTGGGACGCCGCTCGAAGCCCAGCTGCTCGAAGCAGGCCAGCGCAACATCGGGATCCTCGAACGACAGCACCGCGTGGTCGAGGTCGAAGTCACGTCCCTCCCCCTGCACCAATCCGAGCGGCAGGCCCGCCGGCGCCTCGAATGCGGCCACGCCGTCGTCCCGCCGCGTGGCCTCGAACGGCAGCGACCCCACCACGGAGTCGAGGTCGCTCACCTGCAGGACCACGCGTTCCAGCGCGCCGCGCTGGCGCGGGCCGTCCGCGTCGAAGAGCGTCAGTTTGCCCAGCTTCGCGTCGATGCCCACGAGCGTGAACGTGTCGGTCTCCTCGATCACGTGCATCCCGAGGTGGTCGCAGAGAAACGCGGCCAGGCGCTCTCGCTCGTCCACCCAGAGGGCCACGTGGTCCAGGCTGGTGGGGGAAAAGTTCACGGGCATCGCACCGATTTACCCTCCGGCCGCGCTTCCAATCTCGACAACCTCGTCCTCTGACAGCTGGATGCGGGTTGCCGCCAGGTTCTCCTCGAAATGCGGGATCGAGGAGGTTCCGGGGATCGGCAGCATCACAGGCGAGCGCGCCAGCAGCCACGCGAGCGCGATCTGCGCGGGCGTAGCGTCGTGCTCGCGGGCGATCCGGTCGAGCGGGCCACCGGGCTCCGCCAGCCGTCCTGTCGCGAGCGGGAACCATGGGATGAATCCGATGCCGGCCTCTTCGCAGACTTCCAGGACGTCCTCGGAGTCGCGGTCCTCGAGGTTGTAGCGGTTCTGGACTGTCACGACCTCGACGATGTCCTGGGCCTGCCGCAGCTCGTCCACCGACACGTTCGAGACGCCCACGTGCCTGATCTTCCCCTCGTCCTGAAGCTCCTTCAGAGCGCCCACGGAGTCCTCGTACGGGACCGCCGGATCGGGCGCGTGCAGCTGGTAAAGGTCGATCCGGTCGAGCCTCAGCCGGCGCAGGCTGCCCTCGCAGCACTCCCTGAGCCGCTCCGGCCGCGCGTCCCGCGGCCACTGGCCGGGACCGGTCCGCCGCAGACCGCCCTTCGTCGCGATCACGAGCCCGTCGGGGTACGGGTGGAGCGCCTCTGCGATCAGGTTCTCGCTGACCTCCGGCCCGTACGAGTCGGCCGTGTCGATCAGGTCGATGCCCAGCTCCACGACGCGCCGGAGGAGGCGCTTGGCCTCCTCCGGGTCATCGGGAGGGCCCCAGATGCCGGAGCCCGTGATCCGCATGGCGCCGAACCCAAGCCGGTGAACCTGGAGGTCACCGCCGATGGTGAAGGTGTCCATGCGGACTGACGCTAGCGACGGCTACTCGTCGTCACCTCCGAACACCTTCTTCCAGCTCTTCACGTGCAGCGTGAGCAGCTGGCCGTGCTCGACCTTGTCGGCGTCCGGGTGAGCGGCGTGCACCTGCGCGTCGAACAGCAACGTGTTCGTTCCCAGGAAGCGCGACGCATCGATGATGCCGCTCGACTCCTCGTCCTGCGTGATGAATGACGACGAGCCCGGCTCGAACCGGTTGTCGAACTGGGCGAGCGTCGCCACGTCGCCGCTCTTCGTGTCGTAGGCGACGATCGTCGCGCGGTGCACGTTGTTGCCCGGGTCCTCCTGGATCAGGAGGTGGCCCTTGCGGTCGAATCCCACGTTGTCGGGGTTGTAGAGCGCCGGATTCATCTCCGAGCCGTCGAGGAGCAGCGTCAGCGTGCCGCCCTCCCAGGGACGCTCGACGTCGTCGTAGGAGAGCCGCCAGAGGCCTCCGCCGTCGCGGCCGGTGGCGCCGGGCGTGCCGCCCTTGCCGCCCTCGGTCGTGACGAAGTAGAAGTCCTCCGGGTGCCTCGGGTCGAACGCGCCGTCCTCGATCCGGTTGAGGCCGAGTCCCTTGGCGTCGGACTCGGTGCTCTGCGCCGCGCCCGGCTGGTCCCAGTTGACCTCCTCATCCGGCCCGAGGTCGAACGGCGCCGGGTTGTTCTTGCCGTACGTCGTGCGGAACTGGACGTCGTTCGTGACCGCCTCGTTCTGGAGGTCGACGACGAACTGGTGGCCATTGGTGAGGCCCGCACGGTCGAACTCGTTGCCGCGCTTCAGCTTGTGGCCGATGTACACGTGCAGCTGACTGCCGGTGGCGCTGCCGTCCTCCTGACCCTGGAGGTAGGTGGTGTCGCCCCTGTTCAGGCCCACCAGCGAGTTCTCCCACGACAGCAGGCCGAGCCGCGGCAGCTGCTGCGCCTGGCCGTCCAGCGTCACGCCGAAGTCGCGGCCGTTGTCGCCGTTTTCCTCGTTCGCGAAGTACAGCTGGCCGTCGTAGCCGCTATCCGTCCGCTCGTTGAACAGCTGCCCGGGAGCGCTCAGGTAGCCCGAGCAGAACCGGGCGAACTGGTTCGCGAACGGCGCCGTGGCGGCGGCCGCGTACGAGTGCGTCGTGTAGTCGTAATAACGGACGCCCGGGTCGATCAGGTCGGCGCCCTCCTCGACCTCGAGCGTCTTCGAGTCGATCCGCCAGATCGAGTCGAACGCGCCGTTTACGCCATGACGGCGCGCGACGCCCTGGGTGGCGCGGAGCTCGTGGTTCATGATCAGGTTGAAGTCACGCCCGTGCGGCCCGTCGAAGGCGCCCAGGCCGTCGGGGATGCCGACCATCGAGTAGCCGTTCGATGCCTGGCCGGCATCGCTCCCGTTCTTCACGGTGATGAGCGAGGTGACCTTCACGCCGTCGGCCACAGGGGCCATATACGGGTCGGTGGTTGTGCTGGGCCCGGTGTCCGTCCCGGCGGCCGCGAGCGCGCTGCCCGCGACCGTCAGGCCGAGCACCGCGCCGAGCGCGAGCTTGGTTCTGACGCGTCGTGATCTCATGGCGGGCGACGCTATGAGCGCGCCACGGCCGTGGTGTCAACGCGATGTCACCGACTGGTGACCATTGACTTCGGCGAGATATATCAGGTAGGAAGAGACCCGCTCGTTTGTAAAAAAGTTGTAACGAGGGGGGTCTCGCCCGTGTCGCGTCCAAGGATGGTGTGCCTCGCGTTCGCAGTCTCGCTGGTGGTGGTCGCGATGCTCGCGGCTCCGGTGCAGGGGGCGCCGGACCGCCCGTCGCGGGTCGTGATCATCGTCCTCGACCAGGCGCGGCCGGACACGATCTCCCGGTACGGGATGACGAACGTCCAACGGCTCCAGCGGGAGGGCAAGACATTCCCGAACGCGATCGTCGGCGACATGGCCGCGGAGACCGTGATCAGCCACAACGTGATCACGAGCGGGCTGTTCCCGGCGCACATGGGCTGGTCGAACGAGGTCTACCGCGACGAGGACAACGTCCTCGGCGTGCCGGGCGCCTACTACGTGACCTCGAGCATGAGCTGCGCTCAGTTCAAGGCGCTGATCGCGCACGGCAACTATCCGAAGATCCAGGACTACCTCGACTCGGAGTTCGGCGAGGGATCGCGGTTCGCCTCGTTCACCCAGAAGCGGACCTCCGCGTGCACGAGCGGCCAGACGCGCTCGACGGATCCTGAGGACATCATCATGCAGATCCGCGGAAGCGGCACGACCAGCTGCGACGGACGGTCGGGCTGGCGCGCGCCGGAGTACGCGAACGGCACGCCTCCGGCCTACTTCGCGGACCTGGCGACCCCGTGCAACCGGTGGCAGACCTGGCAGGCCGCCGGCGCATACGGCACCGACGCGATCTCGCCGGCGAACATCTACCCGCTGGACGGCGACCGCTTCGTCCCCGGCTTCACGCCTGGGCACGTTGGCGGTGACACCTGGTCCGCCGACGCCGCGATCCGGGTCATCCAGAACGACCCGACATGGCACGGGATGATGGTCAGCCTCGGCGCCATCGACAAGATGGGTCACATGTGGGGCCCCGAGGACCAGGGTGAGGCGGGCGCCGCACCCGGGTCGGTCGAGGAGATGCGCCACATGCCGTTCGTGGCGAAGAACGCCGACGCGCAGGTGGGCAAGATCGTCGACGCCCTCGACGCGAAGGGGATCCTCGACGAGACGCTGATCGTGATCACCGCCGACCACGCCGCGCAGACGGGCAACCCGTTCTTCGGCGTGCTCGCTCCGGGCGTGTCGAACCCGCGGTGTGCCCCGCCGTCGACCGGGATCCGGTCCGACTGCAACTGGTACTACGGCCAGGACGCCGACGAGGTATATCTCGACCCGAGCCCGGCCGTGGCGGCGCTACGGGACCGGCTCGCCGGGAACCTGGTGTTCTCCTACCAGGACACGCAGGTGGCGGCGTACCTCAACGACACGTCGCTCGCCAAGAAGAAGGAGGCCGCCCAGGCCGTGCTCGACATGCCCGGCGTGATGGCGAGCTACTACATCGACGGCGCGCAGGACGACTACACGCGCTTCGGCACCAACAAGATGACCGGCGCCGAGCGGGCCTGGTTCGTCCAGCACTCCGACGACCTGGTCGACACGATGGCCAACCGCTCAGCGCCTGACGTCGTCGGCATCACGCGCACCAATGTGACCTACGGCGTGATCGGCGACCACGGCGGGAGCCAGCAGCTCGTCCAGAACATCCCGATGGTGTTCGCCGGGCCGGGGGTGAGCTCGAAGGACTCGAACCGGGAGCTACGGCAAGTGGACGTGCTGCCCACGATCCTGAAGGCGATGGGGATCAGCTACGACCCGAGCTCCCTCGACGGCAAGGCGGTGAGGCTCTCGAAGCCCCAGGGCTAGCCGAGCTTCAACAGCTCGGGAGCCGGCTTCCCGGCGCGCAGGCGCTTCAGGATCGCCTCCACGCGCTTGCGGTAGAGCATGACGTTGCGCAGCTTGATCTCCTCGTAGCCCCGGATCACGTCCGGGAGCTCGAGGAGCTCGAGCGCGGTGTCGTGGTTCTCCGGCGCGAGCAGTGACAGCGCCTCGTCCACGAGCGACTCATACTCGGCGATCAGCTCGCGCTCGGTGCGGCGCACCTTCGCGTGGCCGAACGGGTCGAGCCGCGTGCCGCGCAGGCGGCGCATGCGGTAGAGCAGGCTGAAGGCCGGCACGAACCAGCGGCCCAGCTTCAGCTTGCGCTTCAGGCCGAGCGCGCGCAGCAGCGGCGGGTGGAGCATGAAGTAGATCTTCGCGCCGGCGCCGAACTCGGCGTCGCGCTTCGCGCGCTCCACGGCGTCGAGGTGCAGGCGGGCCACCTCGTACTCGTCCTTGTACGCCATCAGCTTGTACAGCTCGCGGGCCACCGCCTCCGTGATCTCGGAGTGGCCCGGCGTGCGCTCCTGCTCGGCCACGTGCACGCGGCGGACGACCTCGGCCCAGTGGCGCGCCCAGTCGGCGTCCTGGTAGGCCACCAGCTCGGGCACGCGCACCTCGGCCAGCCGGCGCAGCTC
Source organism: Thermoleophilaceae bacterium (assembly GCA_040509835.1). Classification (GTDB taxonomy): domain Bacteria; phylum Actinomycetota; class Thermoleophilia; order Solirubrobacterales; family Thermoleophilaceae; genus JACVRW01. The sequence goes on along the minus strand of JBEVKE010000010.1, from coordinate 2,250 downwards.
CCCGCGGTCGCCGTTCACGGCGAGCCCGACGAGGTACTCGTCCAGATCGGACAGCTCACGGACGGCCTCGACGGCTTCGGGCGGGCGCGTGGCGGCCTCGACCGCGTCCGGCGCGGCCACGACCGCGCGGCCCCAGCGGAGCGCGGCCAGGTTCTTCTCGACCGCCGCCCCGTTCAGCTCGATCGCACGCTCGAGCGCCTCGCCGGACACCGGGAGTAGACCGCGCTGGTATGCCGCGCCGAGCGCCAGCGTGTTGGTCATCATGTGGTCGCCGAACAGGCGCTCCGACAGCGTCTGCGCGTCGAGGTAGAGGTTGTGCTCGCGGCGCGTGGCAGCGTCGATTCTGTCGAGCTCCACCGCGATCTCCGGGAAGCGCTCTTCCGTGTCGATGACCATGCGGCCGGTGGGCACGGCGCTCGTCGAGACGACCGCCACCGTGCGCTCCCGGTCCGCGGTCAGGAGGTTCTTCGCGCTCGCCGCGCCCAGCAGGTCGAAGCCCAGGTACAGGTCGATGCTGCCCGCGGGCGCCTTGCTCGCGGCGGCCACCGGGTCGCGCGTGATGCGCAGGTCACTGATCACCGGGCCGCCCTTCTGTGACAGGCCGGTCTGGTCGAGGCCCGAGACGTGCAGGCCGTCCATCAGGGCGGCCATGCCGAGCATCTGGTTCACGGTCACCACGCCGGTGCCGCCGATGCCCATCATGCGCACCCCGAAGTCGGCGGCGTCCACCAGCAGCCGCGGCTCCGGGAGCTCCACGTCGAGCACCGGCACCTCGTGGCTCGCCTTCTCGCCGGGCACGATGGTCAGGAACGAGGGGCAGTCCCCCTCGAGGCAGGAGAAGTCCTTGTTGCAGGAGGCTTGGTGGATGTGGGTCTTGCGGCCGAACTCGGTCTCCACCGGGATCACCGACAGGCACGAGGACTTCTCGCCGCAGTCGCCGCAGCCCTCGCACACGCGCTCGTTGATCCAGATGCGCTCTTTCGGCTCGGCGGCCTTGCCGCGCTTGCGCTTGCGGCGCAGCTCGGCGGCGCACTCCTGGTCGTGGATCAGGACCGTCACGCCCTCCACCTGGGCGAGCTCCTGCTGGGAGGTGAGCAGCTCCTTGCGGTCGCGCACCTCGGCGATCGCCGCCAGCTCGACGCCGCGGTAGTCGCGCAGGTCCTCGGTGGTGACGATGATCCGCTTCACGCCCTCCAGCTCGAGCCAGCGGGTGAGGTCCGGGATGCTCAGCTGGCCCTCGATCGCCTGGCCGCCGGTCATGGCCACGTGCTCGTTGTAGAGGAGCTTGTAGGTGATGTTCACGCCCGCGGCGACCGCCGCGCGGACCGCGAGCGAGCCGGAGTGGTGGAACGTGCCGTCGCCCAGGTTCTGGACGAGGTGGCTGTCGTCGGTGAACGGCGCCATGCCGATCCACTGCGCGCCCTCGCCACCCATCTGCGTGATGCCCGTGATCTCGCCCTTGCCCTCGGGGTTCAGCAGCACCATGGTGTGGCAGCCGATCCCGCCGCCGACGAGCGTGCCCTCGGGCGCCTTCACGGAGCTGTTGTGCGGGCAGCCGGAGCAGAAGAACGGGGTGCGCTGCGCCATCGGCAGCTCTGCCTTACGGCCGTGGATCTCAGCGAGCTTTCGCAGGCGCGCCTCGACCGAGTCGATCCGCACGCCGCGCGCCTCGAGCCGGGCGGCGATGGCGCGCGCAATCAGGTCGGCGTCGAGGTCGAGCTCGCGCGGAAGGAGCGGCTCACCTCGCTCGTCGTGCTTGCCGACGATGCGCGGCGCCCCGGCCACCCCGTAGAGCACCTCCTTGAGGTGCGTCTCGAGGAACGGCCCCTTCTCCTCCGCGACCACGATCTCGTCGAGCCCGTGAGCGAACTCGCGCGCGATCTCCGGCTCCACCGGCCACAGCATCCCGAGCTTGAGGATGCGGATGCCGGCGCGCTCGAGGCCCTGGCCGTCGAGGCCGAGCGCGCGCAGCGAGTCCATGAGGTCGTAATACGTCTTGCCCGTGCAGGCGATGCCGAGCCAGGCGCGTCGGGCGCCCTCGATCCGGTTCACGCCGTTCTCGCGGGCGTAGGCGAGCGCGAGCTCCGTGCGCGGCCCGAGCAGCGTCCGCTCCATGCCGAGCGACGCGGGCGCGAGCAGCTTGCCGTCCGGCACGTGCTCGTAGGGCCTGCCGTTCCACTCGACCGTCGGCATCACCGGCATGACGCGGTCGCGCGCGACCGTGGCCGTACCCACCGCGTCGGCCACGCT
>JBEVKE010000009.1:0-12174 GCA_040509835.1 Thermoleophilaceae bacterium | reverse complement strand
TGCGCGGGCTGGTCGAGCGGGTGGCCGGCGAGGAGGGCGCGAGCGACCTCGAGTTCTCGGTGGGGACGATGATCGAGCTGCCGCGCGCCTGCTTCGTCGCGAACCGGATCGCGGAGCACGCCGACTTCTTCTCGTTCGGCACGAACGACCTGACGCAGACCGCCCTCGGCTTCTCGCGCGACGACGTGGAGGGCAGCTTCCTCAACCGCTACATCCAAACCAAGATCCTCGACCGCAGCCCGTTCGAGACGATCGACCGGCCGGGAGTGGGGTGGCTCGTGCGGCTGGCGGCGTGGACCGGCCGGGAGGCGAAGCCGGACCTGAAGCTCGGGATCTGCGGCGAGCACGGTGGCGATCCGCTCTCGATCGCCTTCTTCCAGCTGGCCGGCCTCGACTACGTGAGCTGCTCGCCCTACCGAGTGCCGATCGCGCGAGTGGCGGCGGCCCAGAGCGCCAACAGCGCGTCCTCGAGCCCCTGGTCGTCACAGCCGGCGACGCGGTGGAGCCCGTAGCCGTCGAATAGCGCGACGAAGGCGCGCGGGTTGATCGCCGGCTCGTCGACGCCGGCGGCGCGCAGCGCGGCCTCGGCCACGGTCGCGTACATCTCGATGCTCCCCCGGGCGACCTTGCGCAGGCTGGGCCGCCGGGCGGCCTCGACGTAGAGCTCGAACTGCGCGGCGTCCGGCTCGAGCTCCGCCTGGAACAGCCGCGCGATCTCCACCGGCGGCAGCTCCTGGCCTTCGAGCCGCTCGACGAGCGCGGTCAGGCGCTGCGCCTCCTCTTCCACAAACAGCCGCAACGCGTCCTCGAGCAGCTCGTCGAGGGAGCTGAAGTAGTAGGTGGTCGACGCGAGTGGCACATCGGCCTCCTCGGCAACCGCTCGGTGGCTCACGGACCCGACCCCGCCCTTCGAGATCAGCCGCAGGCACGCCTCGAGGATCGCCTGTTGGCGGCGCTCGCCGCGCTGCTGCCGGGTCGGCTCGGCTCTCGTCATCGGGACGATCCTATCCAGAAAACTGGTACGACCGTACAACTTACGCTACTCTGCGCCGCTGCTTATGAAGACAACTCGCCTGCTCACAGTCCTGGCCGCCCTCACGATCCTCTCCGCCGTAGTCGCCGGTTCCGCCTACGGTCACTCCGAGCGGCTCACCTACTACCCGAACCACAAGCTCGGCTCGGTGCCCGAGTACAAGCGCTCGGGTCCCTCGCTGGTCGTCTGCAAGTCCGACTCCGGCGCGCGGATCCGAAAGCAGCTGTCCGGGAAGGCGAAGCGCCGGAATCTCGCCCTGCTGAAGCGGTGCGGGTTCCAGGACATCCAGGCCGCTGTGAACGCCGCGCACAACGGCACCCGCATCCTCGTGCTCCCCGGGGTCTACCGCGAGGAGAAGAGCCGGCAGGTGGCCGAGCCCGCCGAGGCGTGCTCCGGCGACTACGAGGAGTACCAGGACCCGCACTTCGAGGCGGTCGGGACGATGCGCGTCCCGAACTACGAGTATCAGCGCAAGTGCCCCAACGCCCAGAACCTGATCGCGATCATCGGCGACGGGCCTGACGCGGACCGGCGCTGCGATCACAAGTGCAACCTCCAGATCGAGGGCACCGGCACCAAGCCGGGCCAGGTCCTGATCGACGGCTCGCGCAAGAAGCTCAACGTGATCCGGGCGGACCGCGCCGACGGCATCCACCTGCGGAACTTCACCGTTCAGTTCTCGGACTTCAACAACATCTACGTGCTCGAGACGAACGGCTTCCGGATGGAGAACATCGTCTCGCGCTGGAGCCGCGAGTACGGCTTCCTGTCGTTCACCTCGGACAACGGCCTCTACCGCAAGCTGACCGCCTACGGCTCCGGCGACTCCGGCATCTATCCGGGCTCTGGCCCCGAGGGGCACTGCAAGCGCTACGGGATCGAGGTGGATCGCGTGGACTCGTACGGCAACAACATCGGATGGTCGGGCACCGCCGGCAACGGCATCTACACGCATGACTCGAAGTTCCACGGCAACTCGGCCGGCATCACGACCGACTCGTTCGCCGGCGGCCATCCGGGCATGCCGCAGGACTGCTCGAAGTGGGAGCGCAACGAGATCTACTCGAACAACCTCGACCTCTTCACCGAGGAGCGCGACCAGTACTGCTTCGAGGAGAACCGCCCGATCGCCGAGCGCAATCCCAAGGTGGTGTGCCCCGCGTTCCCCGTCCCGGTCGGCACGGGTCTCCTGATTGCCGGCGGGAACCGCAACATGATCCGGAACAACCGCATCTATGACAACTGGCGAGCCGGGGTCATGCAGTTCTGGGTGCCGTCGTCGTACCGCGGCACGGATCCCACCGGCCAGTCCCACAACTACGGTCCGGCGTACGAGGCGCAGACGGACACCTCGAACGGGAACCGCATGCTCTCCAACGTCATGGGCATGACGCCAGCCGGCAGGCGGATGCCGAACGGCAAGGATTTCTGGTGGGACGAGGAGGGCCACCGGAACTGCTGGCAGGACAACCGCGCCGCGGCGGGCAGGGCGATCACGAGCGATCCGCTCAAGCTGCCCGGATGCCCCGGCTCGGCCACGCACCTGTCGATCAACCCCTCCAAGCTGGCAGCGCTCGCCCCGTGCGGAAGCTGGGACCCCCAGGACGACGTGCTGCAGGACCCGCCGGGCTGTGACTGGTTCATGACCCCGCGGAAGCCGCGCTAGCCGATGCTGCGCATCGGAGGAGCCTTCGGGCTCTCACTCGCCCTCGTCATCGCCGTGTTCGCCGCGCTCGCGGTCGGCCACGGCGATGACAGGGAGCTCGGCAACGGCGACCTCGTCTGGCAGGACCAGCCGCACGTGTACCGGAATCCGCGGCTGCCGCACGACCGTGTGCTGCGCGGGGTGATCCGGAACGACTCGGTCCGGATCATCATGCTCAGCGCGCGCGACCTCGGCGTGAGCACGGCCGGCGGGGCGAAGATGGAGAGCGCCACGGTGTTCGCGCCCACCTTCATCCGCGGCGTCGTCCCTCAGAACCGGAGCGAGGCCCCTCCGGAGAGCGAGCAGCTCCGCGTGGGGCTGCGCGCGCGCCTCGAGCCGGGCCAGGCCGTTCCGATCACGGTGTCCTGGCGGGAGGACGGCCAGCGGGCGGCGATCGTGGACTACGGGGCGGGCTCACTGCCGGTTCCGCAGGGCGGCTGAAGCGGCGCAGCGGCGTGGCCCTCCAGGTGGCGGACTGCGAGGACTGGCGCGAGTCGTCGCCGCAGGAGCGCCAGTCGGCGGTCGAGCAGCTCCAGGAGACGATCGCCGGCCCGCGCAAGGAGGGCAACACGCTGAAGGACGACGTGGCCTACTCGACGCTCGACGCCCGCTGCAAGCCCGACTTCGCGCACGGCTTCCTCCGCTACCAGCTGTACATCCGCGCCGCCGCCTTCACGCCGCCGAGCGAGTGAGGTGCCAGAATCGAGTGCCGGATGGCTCAGCTGGCTCGCACATCGTTCAGGGAGCGCATTGAGGCGCTCGAGGACCATTGGCTCTCGTCGCTCGCCACGCGGTCGTACCCAGCGGCGCGGGAGGACCCTGAGCCCGACTCGGACCACCGCACGCCGTTCCAGCGCGATCGCGACCGGATCGTGCACTCGAAGCCGTTCCGGCGCCTGAAGCACAAGACGCAGGTCTTCATCTCGCCGGAGGGCGACCACTACAGGACCCGGCTCACGCACACGCTCGAGGCGGGCGGGATCGCGCGCGGGGTGGCGCGCGCGCTCGGGCTGAACGAGGACCTCACCGAGGCGATCTCGCTCGGCCACGACCTCGGGCACCCGCCCTTCGGCCACACGGGCGAGGAGGTGCTCGATGCCTGCCTGCGCGAGCGCGGGGGGAGCGGTTTCCGCCACAACGAGCATTCACTCCGTGTGGTGGACGTGCTCGAGCGGCTGAACCTGACCGCGGCGGTGCGCGACGGCATCCTGCGCCACACCGGGGACGAGCCGCCGGAGACGCTGGAGGGGCGGATCGTCCGGCTGGTGGACCGGGTGGCTTACATCAACCACGACATCGACGACGCCATCCGCGCCGGCGTGCTGCGGTTCGAGGACCTGCCGCGCTCCGAGATCGAGCTGCTCGGCACCACGGGCTCGGAGCGGATCGAGACGCTGGTGGTGGACCTGCTGCGGCACTCGGAGGAGGCCGCGGACATCGTCCAGGGCGAGGAGGTGGGCAGCGCCATGCTGCGGCTCCGCTCGTTCATGTTCGAGTGGGTCTACCTGGGGGAGCGGGCGCAGGAGGAGCGGCCGCGCATCGAGCGGATGCTGCGGGCGCTGTTCGATTACCACCTGGAGCAGCTCGGCGACGAGCAGGCCGTGATTGACTGGCTCGCGGGAATGACCGACCGATACGCGATCCGCGAGTTCGAGAACCTGTCCGTGCCGCAGGGCTTCTGATGGCCCTGTTCACCAAGGACACGATCGACCGTGTGCGGGATGCGGTCGACATGGTCCACTTGGTCGCCGAGAAGACGGACCTCCGCCGCGTCGGCACGCGCTGGACCGGCCTGTGCCCGTTCCACGACGAGCGCACGCCGTCGTTCTCGGTGAACGCCGAGGAGAAGCTCTACTACTGCTTCGGCTGCGGCGAGGGCGGCGACGCGTTCAAGTTCGTGCAGCAGACCGAGGGGCTCGACTTCCAGGAGGCGGTGGAGCTGCTTGCGGAGCGCTCGGGCGTGCAGGTCGAGCGCGAGGAGGACGATCCCAGGGCGGAGCAGCGCCGCCGCCGGCGGGAGCGGCTGCTCACGCTGCTCGATCGCTCGGCGGGCTTCTACTCGAACTACCTGTGGGACTCCTCGGAGGCCGCGTCCGCGCGGGACTATCTGACCTCCAGGGACCTGTCCGAGGAGATTCTGCGCGAGTTCCGCGTCGGCTACTCGCCCAGCGCGTGGGACCGGATGCTGGTGGGCGCACGCCAGACCGGCTTCGCCGAGGAGGAGCTCATGGCCGCGGGGCTCGCGCAGAGAGGCAAGAACGGCGGGCTGTACGACCGCTTCCGCGGCCGCATCATGTTCCCCCTCGCGGATGCCCGAGGCAGGGTGCTCGGCTTCGGCGCTCGGCAGATGGCGGAGGGGCGCGGGCCGAAGTACCTGAACACCTCCGAGAACGACCTGTACCACAAGGGGCGCCAGCTGTTCGGCATCGACGTCGCCCGGAAAGGGGCGATGAAGAGCGGTCGGTTCGTGGTCGTCGAGGGTTACACCGATGTGCTTGCGCTTCATCAGGCCGGTATTCGCGAGGCGGTGGCGATCATGGGCACGGCGATGACCCAGGAGCAGCTGGCCGAGCTGGCGAAGGTCGGGGACTCGAATCGCCGCGGGACCGTGTTCCTCGCTCTCGACGCCGATCGGGCGGGTCGCGACGCGATGCTGAGGGCCGCCCGGCTGGCGGAGGACCGCGGGGTGGACCTGCGTGTCGTCGACATGCCGGAGGGCACGGATCCGGCCGATCTGGTGGGTCGGGACGGGGCCGCTTCCTTCGCCGAGCGCATGGATCGCGCCGCTCCCATGATCGAGTTTCAGGTTCGTCGGGTACTTGCCGATGCAGACCTGGAGACGCCTTCAGGCAGGGACCACGCACTTGGGGAGGCGCGCAAGTTGATCTCAGCCGTGCCCGAACGCACCGCAACCAGGGACGCCCTCGTCCGCGAAGCCGCGGACCGGCTCGACGTGCCCGTGGATTACGTGATGGCCGCTCCGGTGGCCGCGCCCGAGGGCGCGCCGCAGCCGCAGCAGACCTCGGCCGGCGAGGTCGCTTTACGCGCAGAACGCGAGTTTCTTACGCGGTCACTCTCGAGTGGAGAGCTCGGACGTGGCTACCTTTCTCGTCCGTCGGATGATCAGTTCTCCTCAGACCTGCTTCGCCGGGCCCGCGACCACCTGGTCGCCCACTTCGACGATCCGCTCGTGGCGCTGCCCGAGGACGACCCCGGGCTCGGCGCTCTCGTCACGGACGTGGCCCTTGCCGCGCAGGAGCGGCCGCCCACTGCAGAGCTCGTCCTGCGCATGAGCATCCTTCAGCTCGAGCAGAGGCGGATCGAGCGTGAGATCAGGCGCGCGTCGCAGGACGGCGACCATGCCCGGAAGACCGACCTGGCGGCGGCGGAGCAAAGGGTGCTCCAGGAACTCGGGGCCGTGATGGGGCAGTCGGCATGAGCGAGCGGGTCTACGAAGTCGAAGACGACGGCGAGGACGCTCAGGAGCTCGAGCCGACCCAGGCGGCCGTGCAGGCCGACGACTCGGACGACGAGGAGCCCACGGCGGCCGACCTCTACGACGAGGGCGGTGTGGTCACCGCCGGGCTGATCGTCGCTCCGCCCGAGCAGGGAGCGGAGGACGCCGTCCGGCTGTACCTGCGGTCGATCGGCCGCGTGCCGCTCCTCACCCGCGAGGACGAGGTCCGGCTGGCAAAGCGGATCGAGCTGAACGACATGGCCGCGAAGAACTCGCTGATTGAGGCGAACCTGCGGCTGGTGGTGTCGATCGCCAAGCGCTACACCGGGCGCGGGCTGACGCTGCTCGACCTGATCCAGGAGGGCAACCTCGGGCTGATCCGCGCGGTCGAGAAGTTCGACTGGCGCCGCGGCTTCAAGTTCTCCACGTACGCGACCTGGTGGATCCGGCAGGCGATCACCCGGGCTCTTGCGGACCAGTCGCGCACGATCCGCATCCCCGTGCACATGGTGGAGCGGATGAACCGGGTGGCGCGCGCGAAGCGGTCCCTGATGCAGAAGCACAACCGCGAGCCCACGCCGGAGGAGATCGGCGTGCTGGTGGAGATGCCGGCGAAGAAGGTCGAGGAGATCCTGAAGTTGGGGCAGGAGCCGGTGTCGCTGGAGGCGCCCGTGGGCGGCGAGGAGGGCGACGCGTCGCTGGGTGACTTCATCGAGGACGCCGCCACCGACCGTCCGCTCGAGATCGTGGCGAACCGGATCCGCGACGCGGACCTGGCGAAGGTGCTCGACTCGCTCCCGTGGCGCGAGCGCCGCGTGATCGAGCTGCGCTACGGCCTGGGCGACAAGGGCCCGATGACGCTCGAGGACATCGGCCAGGAGGTCGGGGTCACCCGCGAGCGCGTGCGGCAGATCGAGTCGAAGACGCTGGCGATGCTGAAGAGCTCCGGCGGCGCCGACCGCCTCGCCGGAACCGCCGACGAGGCCTAGCCCGACCCGCGGATCCAGTCGACCGCGAGCTCGGGCACGTGCTCGAGCGTGGGGTCCTTCTCGGGGAAGTCGAAGACCGCGACCATCATCTGCATGGCGTAGTCCGGCGCCTGCTCGACTGTCTTGACATGCGCGCCGTCGACGAGGAAATCGACCCGCCCCTCGCGCCATTCCGCGGCATAGACATGCGGCTCGCGAATATCGATCTGGAGCCGCGGCGCATCGAACTCGTCGGCAAGCGCGGGATCGCGAAAGGGATGGATGCCGCTCCCGACGGCGGTTGGCGCATCCCCGAAAACCTCGAACACACAGATCTCACCTGACTGCTCCGGCTCCTGCTCGAGCCCGACCATCCACACGGACGCCATCGATCGCGGGCTCAGCTCCATCCGCGCCCGCACCTCGATCAATCCGTAGTGGGGTGTCCAGCCCCACATGGCCGGCTGCGCCTCTCGCACGACCTGTCCCTCCCGAAACGGCTGCTGCCCGACCGTCGACCCGACCGCGCCGGAAAACACACCCGACTGAACCCCCGACACCCTGAGCGGCGGCTCGTGATCCCCGTCGCACCAGATCCCCTGCCCAGGCGGAATCGCGAGCCGCAGCTCCGACCCGGCAACCTCATACGTGGCGGCACTCTCAGCCCTGGAGCTCCACTGGGGGAGGTAATGAGGAACCCACGCCTCAAGGTCGAGACCGGTACCGTCGAAATCGTCGAAGAAAGCTATGCTCGGCAACGCCGTTCCCCGGTGATGTAACGGCAACATGACTGACTGTTAATCAGTTCTTGGTGGTTCGAATCCACCCCGGGGAGCCTGAAGCACGCGGACACCGGCTTCCACCTCCGCATGACAGTTCGCGCACAGTAGGACGCATTTCCGTGCTTCGGCGCGCGCCCGCTCGAGACCGCGCGTCGCGCCCTCGTGCGAAAGCGCGAATGCCTTGTCGCGCGGATCGACGTGATGGAACTGGAGCGCGGCGCAGCAGGCGTCGTATCCGCATCCCGTGCAGCTGCCGCCGGCCTCGTCGACCAGGATCCGTTTGACCCGCCGGCGCCGGTCGGCCACGTGCTGCTGGGAGCATCGGGGGCAGCGGTAGGTGCCCCGCTTGTCGAGCCGGAACACCGTCAGCCCGTGGCGCCTGCATTCGCGCACCGCCTCGCGCGGAGCGGTGGCCGGGTCGACTGCTGAACGACGCGCGTCCTGGCGAGCGATGTTCCACCGGCGCAGCCAGTAGCGGACGGTCGCAATCGAGCGGTCCAGCGCGAGGCCGATCTCGCGGAGCGTCGCGCCACCGCGGGCGAGCTCCTCGAGCCGCTGCCGATCCGGGGCTCCGCGGGGCGCGAACTTGGACACCGCCTGATGTTCGCGCGACCAGTGTGACCTAACCGCCCCAGAACGTAAGCGAGACGCAAACTTCGCGCTTTGAGGTCCGTTCCGGTGGACCGAAGTCCACCTTCATCTCCCGGGGCGAGCCTCACAACCTCGTGGCTTCGCTCTTCGCGCTCCGTCTGCGTCTCGAGGATCAGTAAACAGTCGGGCCGGTTGGGCGTCAAGCCCTATTTTCGACTTTCTTCAAATCACCCCGCACTTTGCGAACTTTTGTGGCCTGCGGGGGCCTCGGCGAGCGCCTCGACGGCGTCGGCGGCGCGGGCGGAGCCGTCGTTCGCCGCCGCCCAGTCGCGCAGCTCCTCCGCGCGGCGACGGTAGGTGGGGTCGGCCAGGACGCGGCGCACCGCGAGGCGCACCCCGGTGGGCGTCTGGAAGCGACGGGGGAGGGACACACCCACACCGGCCCACCTGACCCGGGCGGCGTTCTCAGCCTGGTCGCCCGCGTGGCCGCACGCGACCACCGGCACGCCGCATGCCAGCGACCGCGCCACCGTCCCGTGGCCCGCGTGGCACACCACCGCGTCACACAGCGGCATCGTCCGCGCGTACGACACCCAATCCACCAGCCGGGCGTTCGCCGGGATCGCGACGGGTGACGGAAGTGGGCGTCTGTTGAGCGTCGCGAGCACCCGCACCGGCGAGTCGGCGAGCCCCTCGAGCGACGCCCGCAGCAGCGTCTGCCCCGGATCCTGCGCCGTGCTCGGCGCTACCAGCACCAGCGGGCCGTCGCCCGGCGGCAGCTCCACGTCGCCGAAGGGCTGCTCCCACAGGAGCGGTCCCGTGATCCGCACCCCCGGCCACGGCTCGGCCCGCGGGTACTCGAGCTGAGGGAAGGTCCCAACGATCGCGAGCTCACGCGAGATTCCCCCATGGGTGAACGGCAGCGCCGGCAGCCCCACGCGCTCGCGCGCCCCGTTCAGCTCGACCCGGCCCTGCTCCTCGCCCCTCATGACGAGCGGGCGAACCCGCGACCAGAACCGCCGCCCCAGCCCCGTCCGCGGGTAGACCGCGCCGATCGAGTAGATCGGGAACCCGGGCCCGCCCGTGGGCATGACGTGCGGGATCAGCGTGGCCCACCGCCGCCCCTCCGCCTGTGCCGCCAGCGACGCGGCCGACGTGATGATGTCCGCCACCACCACGTCCGGGTCGCACTCGCGGATCACCTCGCGCGTGGAGCCGGAGGCCCGCACCGCGGCCACGTACGGCTTGAGCACCAGGTCCTTGGAGGGGAACACCTGGTACTCCGGCGCCGTCGCGAACCGCATGCCCTCCCGCTCGACGGCCTCCCGCCAGCGCGACCACGTCTCGAGCGTCACGTCGTGCCCGCGCCGGGCCAGCTCCGCGCCGAGCGCGATCGCGGGGAACGCGTGCCCCGGGTCGCCGAACGCCGCGACGAGAAAGCGCCGGCTCAGAGCATCTCCGCGAGCTCTCGGACCATCCGCCGCCGCTCGGCCGGATCGATGGCGGTTGGGGCGGCTATCAGCGTCCCGACCCCCGCGTCGCGATACACCTGGAGACGGTCGCGCACCCGGTCCGGCGGTCCAACGAGGGCCACCGTGTCGATCAGCTCTGGCGGGATCGCCGCGGCCGCCTCGTCCTTCTTGCCGTCCAGGTACAGCTTCTGGATCTCGCGGGCGGCGTCCTCGAACCCGTACCGCTGCACCAGCTGGTTGTAGAAGTTCTTGTCGCGCGAGCCCATCCCGCCCACGTACAGCGCGATGAAGTGCCGCATCAGGTCGCGGGCGCGGTCCACGTCGTCGTCGATCGCCACGTTCACCGTCGGCGCGATGTCGAAGTCCGGCGCCAGCTCATGCCCGGCCCGCGCCGCGCCCTCCGACAAGAGCGCGCGCGACTCGTCCACATGCTCCGGCGAGAAGAACACGGGCAGCCACCCGTCCGCGATCTCCCCGGTCAGCTTCATGTTGTTCGGCCCGATCGCGGCGATGTAGATCGGCATCCGCTCCTGCACCGGCGCGATCATCAGCTTCAGCGCCTTGCCGGGCCCGTCGGGCAGCGGCAGCTGGTACGCCTCGCCGGAGTACACGACCCGCTCTCGCGCCAGCGCCATCCGCAGGATCTCCACGTACTCGCGCGTCCGCGCCAGCTGTTTCGCGAACCGCTCCCCGTGCCACCCCTCGGCCACCTGCGGCCCGGACGTGCCGATCCCCAGCAGCATGCGCCCGCCGGACAGCTGGTCGAGCGTGGCCGCCGTCATGGCGGTCATCGCCGGCGAGCGGCCGGGCATCTGGAAGATCGCGGAGCCGATCTTGATCTGCTGCGTCTGCGCTGCCAGCCACGCCAGCACCGTCGCCGCATCCGAGCCGTACGCCTCCGCGGCCCACACCGAGTGGAACCCGGCGGCGTCGGCCTCCTGGACCAGCTCGAGCTGGTCGGAGGCGTTCATGCCGAGGCCCCAGTAGCCCACGTTCAGGCCGAGCCGCACTGAAAGTCTCCTTTCGCCACTTGCATCGTCCGGAAGGTGGTCGATCCTATGTAACGATCCATGCCCCGCAGCCGCCCCGCACGCGACCTACGCACCGCGATCGACTGCCTGCCGCTGAAGACGCGCAGGGCCATGCTCGGCGGCGTGGAGTCGAACCGCATCATCGTCGGCGCCTACACCGACCGCTCCGGCGGCGTGTGCCCGATGCTCGCCGCGCACCGCAACGGCGGCCGCACGAGCCTCGCCAGCTTCGCGCACGCATGGGACCGCTACACCGGCCACCGCGGGCGCAGGCCGCGCCCGGCGACCGACCGCGAGCTCAACACGCTCAGGACGATGCTCGAGGCGAGCATCGCGCTGGACGAGCTCCCGGCCATCGCCGACGTGGTGCGCGAGGCCAAGGCGGTACGGGCGAAGCGCCTGCGCGTGTTCCGGCGCTTCGACGAGTACGAGCGCGCTGTCGCGGAGCTCGCGACGATCAGAGCTCTGAATCGGCCGGCCGAACGAACTGAAGCTCAGGAACCACGCAGTTACGTGACGTCCTGAGGAGGAAGCGGATCGCCTCCGCGATGTCCTCCGGCTGGATCATCTCGTCCTTCGGCACCTGACCCTCGACCCAGTCGGTCATTGCTGTGGCCACGAACCCGGGGCAGATCGCGGTGACCTGGATCCCGTCGCGTGCGAGCTCTTTGTGGAGCGCCTGGCTCAGCCCCACGACGCCGAACTTGGTGGCCGAGTAGGCGGCCAGCCAACCCTGCCCGTGCTTGCCGGCGATCGACGCCGTGTTGGCCATCAGCGCCTTGCCGTGCTCCGCGCCGGCCTCCTTCAGCATCGGGATCGTCTCCCGCGCGAGCAGGTAGACGGCGCGCAGGTTCACATTCAGCTGGAGGTCGAGCTTCTTCGTCTCGGCGTCCGCAACAGCGCCGCCGATGCCGATGCCGGCGTTGTTGATCACCACGTCGAGGCGGCCGGCGCGATCGCGATGCGCCGCCACCAGCTGCTTGATCCCCTCCTCGTCGGCCGTGTTGGCCGGCACGGCCTCGACGTCGAAGCCCTCGCCGCGCAGCTCCTCGGCGGCCGCCTCGAGCTTCTCGGGGCGCCGCGCCGACAGCGTCAGGCGGTAGCCGTCCTCACCCAGCGCCCTGGCGATGGCCAG
>JBEVKE010000008.1:0-7636 GCA_040509835.1 Thermoleophilaceae bacterium | reverse complement strand
GGCGGCTTCCTGCTCTCGATCGGAGCCTCCCTGGGCCTCGTGGTGTGGGTGTTCCAGGACGGCAACCTGAACGGGCTGTTCGACGTCGCCAAGGCTGGGCCGATCACGAGCTTCCTGCCGGTGCTCCTGGTGGGAATCCTGTTCGGGCTGGCGATGGACTACGAGGTGTTCCTGGTCTCCCGGATGCGCGAGAACTTCGTGCGCTCGGGCCGGGCCCGCGAGTCCGTTATCAAGGGCTACAGCGAGAGCGGCCGGGTTGTCACCGCGGCGGCGATCATCATGATCTCCGTCTTCGGGGCCTTCGTCCTGAACACCGACCCGGTGGTGAAGTCGATCGGGCTCTCGCTGGCGTTCGGAGTGCTGGCTGACGCCTTCGTGGTGCGCATGACACTCGTGCCCGCCGCGATGGCACTGCTCGGGCGCCGTGCCTGGTGGATGCCCAAGCGGCTCGAGCGCATCGTGCCGGACGTGGACATCGAGGGCGAGGCAGTGACCAAGAGCCTCCACGGAGCCACGTCATGATGTGACCGGTGCTCAGCTCCCCGCGCGCAGCCGTCGCCGCGGCATTCCTGATCCACTCGACGGTCTCGGGGACGTGGGCCCCGCGGCTGCCGGCGATCAAGGAGTCGCTCGGGTTGTCGGACGGGGAACTCGGCACCGCGCTCGTCGGCCTCGCCATCGGCCTGGTGGTCGGGACGAGGGTGGCGGGCGCACCGATCGACCGCTGGGGAAGCCGGCCCTTCATGAGGGCCGGCTTTCCGCTTCTTGCGGCGACGCTGCTGCTGCCCGGGCTGGCCGGCAGCGGCGTGACGCTGTTCCTCGCTCTGGTGGTGCTGGGTGCGGTGAGCGGCGCGCTGGACGTGGCGATGAATGCCCAGGGGATCGAGGTGGAGCGCACGCTGGGCAAGCCGATCCTGTCCGGGCTCCACGGGCTATGGAGCGTCGGGCTCGGGCTGGGCGCGGGTGGGGCGGCCCTGGCGGCCGCGGTAGGCCTGGACCCACTGCCGCACTTCGCGATCGTCGCCGCCGTCCTGACGCTGGCCTCGCTCGTGTTCCTGCGCGACCTGCTGCCGGAGCACGAGCAGATCCGAGCACCCGAGCCCGGCAACGCGGCTCGCGGCCGCTTCCGCTGGACGCTCCCTCTGGCGCTGCTCGGCGTGATTGCCTTCTGCTCGTTCGTGGGCGAGGGCTCGGCCGCCGACTGGAGCGCCGTGTACATGACGCAGGAGCTGGGCACGTCGCAGGCCCTGGGTGCGCTCGCCTTCGCCGCCTTTGCGGTGACGATGGCGAGCACCCGCTTCGTGGCCGACTCGCTGCGCACCCGGTTCGGGAACGTGGCGCTCGTGCGCACCGGGTCGCTGGTGGCCGCCGCCGGCCTCGGATCGGCCCTTCTGATCCACGAGCCGGCCGCCGCGATCGCCGGATTCGCCGTGCTCGGCCTCGGCCTGGCCGCGGTCGTGCCGATCGCCTTCGCGGCGGCCGGCGAGATGGACCCGCGCGCAACCGGCAGCCTCGTGGGCCGGGTGGCGACGCTCGGCTACGTGGGCACGGTGGCGGGCCCGATAGCGATCGGCTGGCTGGCGGAGGCCACCAGCCTGCGCGCGGCGCTCGGCCTGGTCGTCGCGCTGGCGCTCGTGATCGCCGCCGTCAGCGAGCCGGCGCTCGCGCGCAGCCGGACGCCGGTCTAGGCTCTGCGCGTGGCAGCTCGCCTGCCCTCGATCGCGGCGGTCGCAATCGGCATGCTCGCCCTCCCGGGGGGTGCCGCGGCGGCCTGGCCTCTACGCACCCATCTCGGCCACGGAAGGTCGAAGCCGAGGTCGGTCCGCTTCCGGATCAAGGAGAATCGCTCCGCAGGTATGCGAGCACTGCCAGCACGCGGCGGTGCGAATCGGGATCGACCGTAAGCCCGAGCTTCAGCAGGACCTGCTTGACGTGTGCCTCCACCGTGCGCTCGGTGACGAAGAGACGGCTCGCGATGGCGCCGTTCGAGAGCCCTTCCGCGACGAGTCCCAGAACCTCGCGTTCGCGCGCGGTCAGCTCCCCGAGCGGGTCCTGCCTGCGCCTGCGTCCCACGAGGCGGGACACGATCGTGGGGTCCACCACGGTCTCGCCGTCCCCAATGCGCCGTAGGGCATCCACGAGGACGGCGACGTCGAAGACGCGCTGCTTCAGCAGATAGCCGACCCGCTCCGGATGCTCCTCCAGGAGCCTCATCGCGTAGCTCGGTTCGACGTACTGGGAGAGCACGAGCACGCCCGTTGCGGGGTGGTCGGTCCGGATTCGCTGCGCCGCGACCAGGCCCTCGTCGGTATGCGTCGGCGGCATGCGGATGTCGACGATCGCCGCGTCGGGCGTCTTCAGCCTGACCTCGCGAAGCAGGCCGTCAGCGTCCTCGACCTGGGCCACGACGTCGATCCCGGCCTCGTCGAGGAGGCGTGCGATCCCCTCGCGAGTGAGCATGACGTCGTCGGCGACGACTACTCGCATGGGATCTCTGCTCGCAGGCTGGTATCGCGGACATCGAGGGAGCCGCCGAGCGCGCCGACCCGATCCAGCAGGTGCACGAGCCGGGCGCTGCGAGGCGCGCCGTCGTCCTCGATTGTCACTACGAAGCGGCCCGCGTCCCGGCGGACGCGGACGTGGAGCCACGCCGCGCCCCGCCCCGCGGCATCGTCGATGGCCTCGTCGACGACGACATAGGCCGTCCTCTCGACTCCGGGCGCCGCGCGCTCGGGTGGCAGGTCGCCGAGCTCCACCGGCAGCGGCGCCTCGTCGGCGAGTGTCTGGAGCGCCGGCCCCAGTCCTGCCTCGGTGAGGATCGCGGGATAGATGCCGTGGGCGAGCTCGCGCAGCTCCTCGAGCGCAGCTTCGGTCTCTCCCGCGGCGGCGTCCAGCATCGAGACGAGCTCCGTGTCGCCGTCATCGGCGGTGCTCGCGCGGACGAGGCGCAGGTCGTAGGAGAGCGCGAGCAGCCGTTGCTGCGCGCCGTCGTGAAGGTCGCGCTCGAGCTGACGACGCGCTGCGTCGGCGGTCTCGACGATGCGGGCGCGCGAGGTCTGGAGCGCGTGGAGCTGGGCCATCGCCTCGGCGCGCAGAGCCTCGTTCTCGACGGAGAGCCGGGCCGCCGATCCCAGCGCCCGCGCGAGCTCCGGCTCGCTCACGAGTGCCGGATCGTGCAGGACGAGAGCCACGGGGCGGTCGCCGCGCGCGATTCGGGCCACCGCTCGCCCGGGAGGCGGAGATTCGGCCGTGCGGCCGTCGGCGTCGATGAGCTCGTCCTGGGCGCCCCGCGGATACAGGACCCCGATGCCAGGGTCGCCGAGCGCCGCCGCGAGCGTGTCTCGCAGCATTCCCGGCCGCGGCGCCTCCCCCAGGTCAGTCGCGAGGCGAGCCAGGCGCGCGCGTGTGCGCGCGACCCGAACCAGGCTCCAGGCGAGCCCGAGCGCGAGCAAGGCGTACGAGAGCGACCGGGCGAGGAAGATCGCGGCGAACCCGGCCCGGTCCGGATCCTCGAGCGGCGTTCGCAGGAGCGTGATCGCATAGGTCGCCTCGGACGCGCCGACCAGGAGCGCCGGGCCTAGGATCGGGAGCAGAGGCCGGCGGCCCGGGCCCGTTGCCCCTAGCAGCCGGCGCCAGGCGAAGGCAACGAGACCCAGCGCAATGGCGAGCGCCGACCAGAGCAAGCCGTCGCTCAGCGCGCTCGCTGTTCCGGCATCGGCATGGACGAGAAACGAGTTGTCCGTGCAGTTGCGCCAGCAGTAGAGGTCGAGCAACGGATCGCGAAACACCGCACGGCCGACGGTCAGAACGGCGACGAGCAGATATGCGCCGATGACCGCGACCCGGCCGGCCGAGGAACGCACGCGCCCGTCGGGGACGGCGAGGGCAAGATGGAAGACGAATACCAGCGTCAGTGGCGCGACCAGGGCGCCGAGGCTTCGGAGGAGGGCCGGGGCGTCCTCCGCGCCCTCCCAATCCGCGCCGAACCACGCCAGGCCGGCGAGCAGTGCGAGCACGCCGAGGCGCCGGGTGCGCGGCTGTGTCGCGGCGAGCCCGCCCGCCGCGAGCAGTCCAATTCCGGCGGCGAAGTCGGCCGCGCGTCCAGCGGGGAGCGCGGCGGCGTAGCTGGTCTCGAGGCCTCCGCCGTGCTCGACGGTGAGTAGTGCGGCGATGGCCCAGGCGAGCGCCGACACCACCACGGCGAGCATGGCCAGTCCAATTCCGGCGGCGAAGCGCGAGTCCGCCATCGGCCGATTCTCCCATTCGGGGCACTGTTGCCAGCCACAGTCTCCGCGGAGAAAATCCTGTGGCCTGCCGCGATGTGCCGAGCGCCGGGCGACCGTACGGTCCTCTCGTGCAATCGAGAGGAGTGACACCGATGATCCAGGCGACCACACGTATGCTGACGCCGGTCCTCGCGAGCGCGGTGCTCGCCGCCTTCGCGGCCGGCTGCAGCGTGTCCGGGAACGACGGCTCGGACAAGGCGGGTGGCTCGGACGCGCCCGTGGTCCTGCGACTCGCTGTGGCGGACGACGCCGAGCAGCCGGACGCGCCGTTCGCGCGCTACTTCGCCCACCAGGTCTCGAGTCTCTCCGACGGCTCGGTTCGCGTGCGCGTGGTCTGGGATGCCGCCGGGCAGGACAGCCCTGGCTACGAGCTGGGGATCGCTCGGCTCGTGGGCGACGGCGACTTCGAGCTCGGGTGGATGGGAGCGCGCGCCTGGGACCGTATGGGCATCAAGAGCTTCCAGGCGCTCCAGGCGCCGTTCCTGGTGACCAACCACGAGCTGCTCGGCCGGATCACCACCGGCCCACTCGCGGCGCGGATGCTCAGTGGCCTGGACGAAAATGGCTTCGTCGGGCTCGCGCTCGTGCCCGAGCATCTCCGCTACGCCTTCGGGGCAAAGGAGCCGCTGGCATCCCCGGATGACTTCGCCGGCGCACGCGTCCGCGTGAAGCCGTCGGGTGCCACGGACGCCCTGATGCGCGCACTTGGCGCCACGCCCGTGCACATCAGCGGAGATGGCGTCGCCGATGCCGTAGCCAACGGAGAGATCGACGGCGCCGAGGCTTCCCTCGGGACCAACTCCGCGGAGGAAGGCGAGACGCATCTGACCGCCAACCTCCCGCTGTTCCCGAAGACGCTCACGCTGTTCGCCGGCGACGCTGCGTACAACCGGCTGGACGAGGACCAGCGCGAGGCCATCAGCAAGGCTGCTCGGATGACCGCGGCGTACGCCGCCGCGCACGCGCCCTCCGAGACGGCGTTGATGCGCAACTTCTGCAGCGAAGGCCCGCCGGTGAGCGCGGTCGCGGCAAGCGCCGACGACATCGCCGCACTCGAGAGTGCCGCCCAGCCCGTCTACGCGCAGCTCGAGCGGGATCCGGACACAAAGGCCGCAATCGGCGCGATCCGTGCGCTCAAGGCGGCGTCGCCCGCGGCTCCCGCGTCGGTCCCGCCCGCGGCCTGCGAGACCGGGGCGTCCACCGCGAGCGGTGGGGAGCGCGCCCCGTCGTTCGTGAACGGCACCTATCACTGGCGGGTGACCGAGCCGGGCGCGCGCGCCGCCGCGCGAGCCGTGGGAGGCTCGCCACACGACGAGGACGTGGGCGGCGTGGGCAAGATGACGTTGCGCGACGGCAGGTGGCTCATGGGGGACATCAACCCGGAGGAGTACTCGGGCACGTACAAGATCGTCGGCGACCGGCTCGTGTTCGACTGGGGCGACAGCACGCTCACGTTCGCGTTCGCTCGAGATGACGGCGGAACGATCCAGCTCAAGGCGGTTCGGCCGATGAATTCCGGTGACGCGGTCGTGTGGGCCGGCGGTCCGTGGCACCGTGTCGGCCCGCCCGTGCGCGACATCCCGTGACGCGCGGTCAGGGCGTCTCAGCCCGGAGCGGCAGCGCGGCGGACAGGCGTGTCCCGCCCCCCGAGGGGCTGTCAAGCACGAGCGTCCCGCCGAGCGCCTCGACGCGGTCGGCGAGGCCCGCCAGTCCGCTCCCGTCGCTGAGCACGGCTCCACCGACGCCGTCGTCGCTGACCTCCACGTACAACCGTCCCGCCCGGTCACCGACCGAGATCGCGGCGCTGGAGGCGCCCGCGTGCTTGATGATGTTCGCCAGCGCCTCGGAGCACACGAACCAGGTTGCACGCTCGAGCTCCTCGGGCACGCGAACGTCCGTTACGTCCAGATCGACCGGCAGGGGGCTGCGCGCGGCGAGCTCTGCGAGGGCGGCGGAGAGCTCCCCGTGCTCGATAGCGCCCGGATGAAGCCCCGCGGCCAGATGGCGCAGCTCGTCGAGCGCCAGATCGAGCTGCTCCTGGACGCGTCGGAGTGGCGCGGCGCCTGTCCCCTCAGGCTGTGCGTGCTCGAGGGTGGCGGCGAGCCCCGCCAGGCGCCGTTCCACCGTGATGTGCAGACGCCGCTCGAGCCGGCGCCGCTCCTCGTCGCCCGCATGGACGAGGCGCCGGCGCGATTCTCCGAGCTCGTCGACCTGCACCTGGACGTCCGCCTGGAGGCGGGCGTTCGCGGCCGCCAGTCGTGCAGCCCTTGCCAGAGCGTCCGACAGGCCGGGGTCGTCGAGGACCGCGGCGTCGTGCACGAGCACCGCGATCGCCTCGCCGTCCCGGTCCACTCGGGTGACCCTTCGGTCCGACGCTGGAGCGGGGAGCGCCAGCGGCCGCCCCGCTGAGTCGACGTACCCCTGTTCGAGCCAGTAGCCGATCTCGAGTGTGGGATCGCCAAGCGCCTCGGCGAGGGCGTCGCGTAGCGTGCCGGAGCCCGTCTGGCCGAGGTCGACGACGAGGTCGGTGACCTTCGTGCGCGTCCACGGCTGCACGATGAGGCCCACGAGAAGCGCGACGGCCAGCGTGCACAGCGCGGCCTCGTAGACGAGCAGTGTCGTGTCCGTGAGCTCCGCGGTCGGAACCGCGAGCCGGGCGGCCGCGCTGCCCGCCAGCACCGCGCCGACGAACGCCGTGGCGCCGAATGCGGCCCGCCGCGTCCGGCGCTCGTGTCCGTGGGCCCGCGCGTAGCCACGGCCGGCGGCCAGCACGAAGAGCACGCACAGTACGAACGTGCCAATGTCGCTCGACCAGAGGGCAGGAACGAGAGCGGCGCCGTACCCGACCGCCACGGCGACGCGATCGAGCCGCGACCCTAGTCGTCCGTACGGGTAGGACAGGGTGAGGTGGATCAGCGGCCCGCGGTACAGGTAGAGAGCCTGGTCACCAAAGAGGTTGGCGGCGAACCACGCGAATCCGGTGGCTGCCAGCAGCGGACCGCTCCGGCTCTCGGGGCGCCGCGCCCAACCGACCAGCCCGCAGGCGATCAGTGTCCAGCCGGTGGCGAGATCGGGCAGCCATCCGACCACGTCGTCCCAGCCGAAGTAGACCCACTCCGCGGCGATCCCGACCGCCGCGCCGGCCGGCCACAGCCACAGCCGGAACGTTCGCACCGTCCCTCAGCCCACGAGCGCCGCGAGCGCCTCGCCCGAGAGCTCCCGCTTCGCGATGAAGCCTCTTGCGGGCGCGTCGCCGAGGCGGTGGCCATAGGCGCTCGACTCACGACTGGAGATCAGCACGACGCGGGGTGCATGGGGTAGAGCAGCCAGGCGCTCGGCCACCGTGAACC
>JBEVKE010000007.1:0-23368 GCA_040509835.1 Thermoleophilaceae bacterium | reverse complement strand
CCGACCGTTCCGTGCAGCTCCACGGCGGTCTCCGTGATGCGCCGGCGCGTCTCGGCCTCGAGCTCGGCACGGCGCTTCTTCTCGTAGCGACGCTTTTCGACGGTCATCTGTGTCCAATGAATCTTGACACATGGATCAAGCGCTGGTACTTTCGCGAGACAATGCTGTCCAATGGAAGAGAGACCGAGATGGAGAAGACAGTCGCAGGCCCGAAGATCATTGGTCCCGAGGATGCCCAGGACGGCTTCCTCGGCAGCATCGGAGTCCGCTGGATGATCGACGGGGACGAGGCGGATCAGCGCTTCTCGCTCGTCGAGCACGCGATGTCGCCGAGGGCTCTTGCCGCGCCGCTCCACCGGCACACGCGCGAGGACGAGTACAGCTACGTGCTCCAGGGGCGGCTGGGCGCCCTCCTCGGCGACGACGCCGTCGAGGGCGGGCCGGGCGACCTCGTCCACAAGCCGCGCGACCAGTGGCACACGTTCTGGAACGCTGGCGACGAGCCGTGCCGGATCCTCGAGATCATCTCACCGGCCGGCTTCGAGGAGTTCTTCCGCGGGCTCGATGCCCTGGGCGGCGCGCTCAAGGCCGACCCGGAGGAGCTCGCGGCCCTGAGCGAGAGGTACGGCCTGGAGATGCAGCCGGACTCGGTGCCCGGGCTGCTCGAGCGCTTCGGCCTCCAGATCGGCGAGCACCTGACGGGCGGCTGGACCCCCTAACCGGCGAGCGCCGGGGCGCGCTCGCCGGCCACCACGGCGTCGAGCGCGTCCAGCACCCGGTCCGCCGTATCGACCGAGGCGTTCCGGCCCATCAGGCCGATGCGCCACATCGCCGGCGCGTCGGGTCCCAGCCCGCCGCCGATCTCGATGCCGTGCTCGCGCAGCATGCGGGTCTGGACGGACTTGCCGTCCAGACCCTGCGGCACGCGCACCGCGGTGAGCGGGGCGAGCCGGTGGCCGGCGTCCGCGAGGAGCTCGAGGCCGCGCGATTCCACCGCAGCCTGGAGGTGCGCGGCGGCATCCGCGTGCCGTTCCCAGCGCGCCTCGAGCCCCTCGACGAGGACGCTTCGAAGCGCCTCGTGGAGCGCGTAGATGGCGAGGATCGGCGCCGTGTGGTGATAGGTCACAGGGCGGTCGATCCAGTAGCGCTCCAGCAGGAGCAGGTCGAAGGAGAAGGGCACGGGCGTGAGGCGTGTGCGCAGGCGCTCGAGCGCCCGGTCGGATACGGCCACCGGCGACATGCCGGGAGGCGCGGCCAGGCACTTCTGCGTACACGAATACGCGAAGTCCACGCCCCAGGCGCCCACCTCGAGCGGCACGCCGGCGAGCGACGTGACGCAGTCGGCCATCAGGAGCGTGTCGCGGTCGCGCAGGGCCGCGCCCAGCTCCGCGAGCGGATGCTCGACGCCGGTCGATGTCTCCGCGTGCACCACGGCCACCATCCGGGCGCCGGGGTGGCGGTCGAGCTCCTCCATGAGCGCGTCGTTCGAGACGCAATCCCCCCAGTCGGCCTCGACCGCCACCACCTCGGCCCCGTGGCGGCGCGCGATCTCCGAGATGCGCCGTCCGAAGTACCCGCACTGGCCCACGATCACGGTGTCGCCCGGCTCCAGCAGGTTCTGGATCCCGGCCTCCATCCCGGCCGTGCCCGTGCAGTGAAGAGGCAGCACGAGCCCGTCGGGCATGCGGTAGACGCGCCGCAGCATCGCAACGACGTCGAGCAGGATCTCGTGGAGGTCGGGGTCGAGATGACCCAGCATCGGCTTCTGCATCGCGGCGAGCACCGCCGGGTCCACGTTCGTCGGGCCGGGTCCGCACAGGAGTCGCTCTGGCGGCCGGAGCTGGGGGAGGTCCATCAGGTCAGGGTGCCGCAACGTCTCCGTGAGCACAAGCTAAGAGTTTTGCGTAACACATAGACAAATTTCTCTAAGAATTCTTGCCGGATCCGGCGACCGCCGCTCTACTCCCGGCATGACGCCCGAGAAGACCCGTCTCCACCGCTCCGAGCTGGCCGTGCCCGGCAGCAACGTACGGATGCTCGAGAAGGCGCCGTCGCTGGGCGCCGACGTGGTCATGCTCGACCTCGAGGACGCCGTTGCCCCCGACGACAAGGAGCAGGCGCGCATCAACCTCGTGGACGCGCTGCGCGAGCAGGACTGGTCGCGCTGCTCGGTGTCCGTGCGGATCAACGGGCTCGACACCCACTGGTGCTACCGGGACATCGTCGACGTCGTGGAGCAGGCGGGCGAGCACGTGGACGCGATCGTGATCCCCAAGGTGAGCGGCGCCGGCGACGTGCACCTGGTGGCCACACTCCTCACCCAGATCGAGGAGGCGATGGGGTTCGAGCGGAAGATCGGCCTCGCGGTCCTGATCGAGACGGCGATCGGGATGGTCAACGTGGACGAGGTCGCGCAGGCATGCCCCGACCGCATGGAGGCGATGATCTTCGGCGTCGCCGACTACGCCGCGTCGATCCAGAGCCACACCGCGTCGATCGGCGGCGTGGACGAGAACTACTCGGTGCTCACCGACCCGAACGGCTCGGACGAGCGCGACCGCCACTGGGGCGACCAGTGGCACTACCCGCTCGCGCGCATCGCGGTCACCTGCCGCGCGTACGGGCTGCGCCCGATCGACGGGCCGTACGGCGACTTCACCGACCCCGAGGGCTACATCGCCGCGGCACGGCGCTCGGCCGTGCTCGGCTACGAGGGAAAGTGGGCGATCCACCCCTCGCAGATCCCGCTGGCGAACGAGGTCTACACGCCGGCACCGCGGCTCGTGGAGCGCACGCGCCGGATCATCGAGGCGATGCGCGAGGCGGCCGCGGAGGGCAAGGGCGCAGTCTCGCTCGACGGCCGGCTGATCGACGCCGCCTCGATCCGGATGGCCGAGAACCTGCTCGCGAAGCTTGAGCAGATCGAGGCCCGCGACCCGCTGGCCGTGGCGGCCGAGCCGGAGCCGCACGCCGAAGCCGTCGTCTAGTGGAGAGCGCGGCCGACCTCCAGGCGGCCTGCCGCGAGCTACTACCGAGCTACGCCAGGCCACGGGGCGAGACGCAGCGCTGGGGCGTGCTCACCCGCGGGTGCCTGCAACGGTGGCCGGTGGAGCGCTTCGGCGAGCCGGGGCCGCCGGCGGCTGAGCGCTTCGACGAGATCGCGCTTGGTCTGCTGATCGATCCCATGAAGGACGCGGGCAGCATCCTCATCACCGGAGTGGAGCGCCCGTCGGACATGCTGTGCGGGCTCTGGCTTGCGCGGCGGAGCGGGCTGTTCGTGGCGGGCGCCACCTCGCGCGGCGCAATCGGCTCTCGATCGAGGCTCGGTCTGGTGCCGGCGTTCAAGCCGGCGGCATTGACCCATGCCGCCTACACGCTCGCCACGCTCTACGCGAACGCCGCCTACAAGCGGCACCTCGCTGCGCGCGGGAACGCGCAGGAGGTGCAGCTCGAGGCGGGTGCGGGGGATGTCCACGAGCGCCTCACCCGGCAGGCTCGCTCGTGGGGCGTGGCCCTGTCGCTCTAGGCGTTCGCGTACAGCAGCGAGCCCGGCGTCGTCAGGCTCTCGCCGGTCTCGAGCAGCGTCTTCAGGCCGGAGAGGATCATCGGCCATCCGCCGAACAGCTCGTCGTGGGCGCCCTCACGCAGCTCGTCGTGGGTGACCGTGAGCCGGCACGAATCCTCGACCGGCTCGATCTCCCAGGTCACGCGCGAGGTGCCCTCCGCCTTGACCTCGTCGCTCCACAGGGCGGTCATGCTCTGGACCAGCTTGTTCGGCGGGTCCACTTCGAGGTTCTCGCCCGAAGCGATGTCGATCACTCCGGGGACCCCGGCCGTGTAGCCCGATCCGTTCGTCCAGTCCGAATGCGTCTCGACTCCGAAGCTGTACTTCGCCCTCATCTTGGGATCGGTGATCGCCTCCCACAGCCGCTCGGGCGTCGTCTTGATGTAGATCTCGAAAACCTTCTCCATGGTCCTGTCCTCCAGGTTTCTCTTGAGGCCCGTGAGCGTCGCCGCCCACGGCTCCGCGTACTTGCTCACCCACCTGTCGTGGACGAGCCGGATCGGGACGGGGTTCAGGAAGTGGAGCTTCTCGCGGCCGCGCCGCTTCGTGACGACGAGGTTCGCCTCCTCGAGCACCTTCAGGTGCTTCATCACGCCGAAGCGTGACATGGGGAGGCGCGCCTCGAGCGCCGTCAGCGACTGCCCGTCCTCTTTGAAGAGCTCATCGAGCAGGCTGCGGCGGGTTGGGTCCGCGAGCGCCCTGAACACGTCGTCCATGGGTGAGATAATACGTGACCAAATGGTCACATGTCAAGCGGCAAGATCCTGGGCCTCCGGCGCGAGCCTGATCGGGGTGTCGTCGTCGAAGATCAGGAGGCCGCGGCCCTCGACCAGGGAGTAGCCGGTGCCCTCCGGCGTGATGTCCACCTCGATCACCTGGCCGCGCACCTGCACGCGGAAGCGCAGGCGGGTCCAGCCGTCGGGGAGGCGGGGGCGGAAGTGCACCTCGCCGTCCGAGTCGCGCAGGCCGCCGAAGCCGGCCACGAGCGCCAGCCAGGTGCCGCCGCAGGAGGCGATGTGGATGCCGTCCGCGGTGTTGCCGTGCGTGTCGAGGAGGTCGACCGAGAGCGCGTCGAGGAAGTAGCCGAGGGCGGCGTCGTCGTACCCGACCTCCGCCGCCACCACGCTCTGGATGCACGCTGACAGGCTCGAGTCGCCGGTGGTGAGCGCGTCGTAGTAGTCGAACGTGCGCCGCTTCTCGTCCTCGCTGAAGTGGTGGCCGACGAGGTAGGTGGCGAGCACGACGTCGGTCTGCTTGATCACCTGGTGGCGATAGAGCTCGAGCGGGTGGTAGTTGAGCAGCAGCGGATAGTTCTCCGGCGGCGTGGCATCGAAGTCCCAGCGCTTTCGCTCGAGGAAGCGCTCGTCCTGGAGCACGATGCCGAGCTCCTCGTGGCGCGGCACGTACATCAGCTCCGCCGCGCGGCGCCAGCCCGCGACCTCGTCGCAGGTGAGCCCGGTCGCGGCCACCAGCGCGTCGTACGCCTCGCGGTCCGCGCCCTGGAGCCACTCCGTGATGCGCGTGGCGATCTCGAGGTTCTCCTTCGCCATCAGGTTCGTGTAGGCGTTGTTGTCCACGACCGTCGTGTACTCGTCCGGGCCGGTCACTCCCATGATCGAGAAGCGGCCGTCGCGGCGCTCGTCGAAGTAGCCGAGCTCCATCCAGAAGCGCGCGGTCTCCACCAGCACCTCGGCGCCCTGGTCGAGCATGAAGCCGAGGTCGCCCGTCACGCGGTTGTACTGGTGCATGGCGTAGGCGATGTCCGCGTTGATGTGGTACTGAGCGGTGCCAGCGGCGTACCAGGCGGAGGCCTCCTCGCCCGAGATCGTCCGCCAGGGGTAGAGCGCGCCGGCGTGGCCCACCTCGCGCGCCCGCCTGCGCGCGGCGTCCAGCATCCCCACGCGGAACTCGAGCACCTGCTTCGCCCACTGGGGGTTCGTGTGAGCGAGGAACGGCACCACGTACACCTCGGTGTCCCAGAAGTAATGGCCCTCGTAGCCGCGCCCGGTCACGCCCTTGGCGGGCACCCCGAGACCCTCGCCGCGGGCGGTGGCCTGCATCAGCTGGAAGAGGTTGAAGCGCACCGCGACCTGGATCTCGGGCGCGCCCTCCACCTCGATGTCGCTGCGCTCCCAGAACCTGGCCACGTCGCGCCGCTGCGCTGCCTCGACCTGCTCGTAGCCCTCCCGCAGCGCGCGGTCGAGCGTGCGCTTCGCGCGAGCGGCCAGGCGGCCGTTCTGATCCGAGTCGCCCCAGTGGTAGGCGGCGAACTTCGAGAGGCGGAGCGACTGGCCGGCCTCGAGGTCGGCGAGCACGACCACGGCCGCGTGGTCGCCACGCGCGCTCGACTCGACCGTCGCGGGGGCGCTCGACTCGACGAGGTGGTCGATCCCGCAGGCGAGCCTCAGCCCGCTGTTGCGGGTGTCGAGCTCGAGCAGGGCGCGCCCGGCGTCGGCGTCCGCGGCCACGGGCACGAGCGGCTTCTCGCCGAACGCCTTCGCCCGGCGGGGATCGTCCGAGGCCACCTCCTGCTCCTCGATCGTCAGCTCCGAGCTGATGGCGATCTCGGCGGCGCCGTCGAGCGCCGTCACCTCGTAGTCGAACGCAACGAGATGCCGGTGCTCGAGCGAGGCGAGCCGGCGCGAGCGGACCAGGAGGCGCGTGCCGCGCGCGGTCTCGAACTCGAGCTCGCGGCTCAGCACCGCCGTGCGCATGTCGAGCGTGCGCTCGAAGCGGAGCAGCCGGGCCGCCTCGAGGTCGAGCGGCTCGTCGTCCACGAACAGCCGGATCACCGAGCTGTCGGGCGCCTGCAGGATCGTCTGTCCGGTCCGGGCGAGCCCGTAGGCGTCCTCGGGATAGACGATCGGCCAGGTCTCGTGGAAGCCGTTCAGCGCCAGGCCCGTCTCGTGGGCGGGCGCGCCCTCCTCGGGCGTGCCGCGCACGCCGAGATAGCCGTTTGCCACGGCGAACACGGACTCGAGCGCCGGCGCCAGCTCAGGGCGGAACCGGCTCTCGGTGAGCCGCCAGCCCTCGTCGTCGATGGCGAATCGGTCGGCAAGATTCACGGCAGCATCTCCGCGAGATCCCCGACCACCAGGTCGGCGCCGGCCGAGCGCAGCGCTTCCGGCTCGGCGTGCCGGGCCACGCCCACCACGAGCCCGAATCCGCCGGCTCGGCCGGCCGTCACGCCCGCGAGCGCATCCTCGACGACGACGGCCCGGTGCGGGGAGACATCGAGCCGCCGCGCAGCCTCGAGAAAGCCGTCGGGCGCGGGTTTGCCGTTCAGGTCGAGCTCGGCGATGTCGGTGCCGGAGACGGTGGTCTCGAACAGTCCGTCGATGCCGGCGCTCCGCAGCACCTCGCCCGCGTTCGTGCTCGACGACACCACGGCCGTGCGCACGCCCTCGTCGCGGAGGTGGCGTACCCACCGGACCGAGCCCGGGAAGGCCTCGACGGTGTCGTGCTCGAGCGCCTTCTCGACGACCCGCTGCTTGCGGTCGCCGATCTCACGCACCTGCTCCTCGGAGACCCTTACGCCGCGGGACGCGAGGAAGTCGCGCACGCCGTCGTAGCGCGGCTTGCCGTCCACGTGGTCGAGATAGTCGCGCTCGATGTCGAACGGCTCGACCAGCGGGAGCTCGTCGAAGACAGCCTTCCAGCAGTGCGCGTGGATAGCCGCGGTAGAGGTGAGGACGCCGTCGAGATCGAAGAGGACGGCCTGAAAGTTGTCGGTGCGCGTTGCCATGCGCCCAGACTGCCGTGGCACGCGCCCCCGGACATCGGGGGTAGACCCTTAACCGAAACCCTTATTTCGCTCCGCTCGCTCGACCGTGCGGGCCACGTCGGCGCGCGACGAGACGCCCAGTTTGCGGAACAGGTTCCGCATGTGCGCCTCGACCGTCTTCAGGCTCACGAACAGCTCCCCGGCGATCTCGCGGTTGGTCTTCCGGTCCACCACCAGCCGGGCCACCTCGAGCTCCCGCTCGCTGAGCTCCGCCAGCGCCTCGCCCGACGCTGCGCCCTTGCGCACGCGCCGGTGTACCACGCGGCCGAGCTTGCGGAGCTCCCGCTCGGTGGCGTCCCGGTAACGATCGGCGCCGCAGGCGTCGAGCGCGTCGGCGGCCCGCTGCAGCTCGGCGGTGGCCTCCTCGGTGCGGCCGGCGGCGGCGAGCGCGCGGCCTGCGAGCGTCCGTGACAGCGCCGCCTCCACGATCACGCCCACGGATTGCGAGTCCTCGGCCGACGCGAGCGCCAGCTCGGCGGCCCGACCGGTATCGCCCTCGGCGAGCGCCAGCGCGGCCTCCGTGCGCGCGGTCCAGGCACGCGCCATCGGAAGCGCGTCCGCCTGGCCGGGCGGGACCGCGGCCGCGAACGCCCGCTCGGCGTCGTCGCGGCGGCCGAGCTCGAGATACGAGCGGACGAGGACGTCGCGGGCGAATGCCCGCCACCCGCCGGGGATGATCGGCAGCTCCTCGCCGCCGGCCGAGTCGATCATGGTCTCCACGGCGCGGGCGTGCTCGCCAGAGCGCTCCAGCGCCGCCGCGAGCGCCACGCCGGCCCAGCCCGTCACGAATCGCTGCGCCAGCTGACGGGTGAGGCGGAGCGACTCCTCGGCCATGTCCACCGCGGCGTCGACCTCGCCGGTGAACAGCGCGCACATCGAGCGATTGAAGAGGCTCCAGCCGGTGGCCTGGACGATGTCGGCGAGCCGGGCCGCCTCCACGCCGCCGTCGAGCACCTCGGCGGACTCCGCCAGGCGGCCGCGCATGAAGTAAGCCGTGCCGATCGTCGGCACGAGCGTCGGGAACAGGATGCCGGTGGCGCGCCCCACGGCCAGCGCGCGCTCGGCGTGCACGCCGGCCTCGTGGTAGCGGTCGAGGTACAGCTCGGCGGCGGCGAGGTGCGCAGGGGCGTCGATTCTGCCGGCGAGCTGCTCGTCGGGCATCGAGTCCACCGTCGTGGCCGCTGTGGCGCGGTGCGCCTCCGCCTCGTCGATCTCGCCGGTGAACGAGCACGCGAGCGCAAGGACGCCGCGTGCGGTAGCGGTGAGGCCGTCGTCACCCACGGGCTCCGCCGCCTCCACGGCCCGCCGGGCGAAGTCGCGCATCGAGTCGAACTCGGCCCGGAACAGCCCGTCGATTGCGAGCTCGACCATGAGCGCGACGGCCTCGGAGCCGACCGGGTCCGGGAGGTGCTCGAGTGTCTCCTCGAGCCGGTGGTGCGCCTCCTCGTGGCGGCCGAGCAGGTGCTCGACGCCCGCGCAGGCGACGATCAGCTTCACGCGCAGGCCCTCGGCGTCCGCGGGGACGAGGCCGATCGTCTCGAGCAGGTCCGCGCGTGCCTCGTCCAGCCGGCCGGTGGCAGCGAGCGCTCCGCCGCGGGCCATCAGGAGCGCGCCGCGCTCCTCGATCGGTGCGTTGTCGGGGAGGAGCCTGAGCGCCGCTCCGAACCAGCGCGCGGCGCTCGCGGGAGCACGGAGGGTGGAGGCGAGGCCGGCGTCGCGGAGCAGCGCGCACGCCTCGGTGTCGCCAGGCCGGGCGGCGTGCTCCACGTGATGCGCGCGGGCGGCGGGCGACGCGCCCCGGTCCGCGAGCGCCGCGGCGCAGCGCTCGTGCGCTCCGAGCCGCCAGCCGCCCGGGGCGGCGTCGTACACGGCTCTGCGGACCAGCGGATGCCGGAACCGGAAGCGACGTGGCACGTCGGTGGAGCGCACCAGGTCGCGGGCGAGCAGCCGATCGAGCGCCTCGACGGCGGCCTGATCGTCGAGATCGCCCGCGGCCGCGGCGAGCTCCGGCTCGAAGGGGTCGCCGGCCACCGCGGCACCGTTCAGGAACGCTCGCGTGGGCTCGGGCAGGAGCTCGAGCTCCTCGGTGAGCGCCGCGACCACCGCGGGTGGCACCTCGGTCCCGGCGAGGCTGAGCTGCGCGGCGGGGCGCGGACGGGCCGCCGGCCGCGGTGCGCGAGCGAGCTGCTCCAGGAAGAACGGATTGCCGCCGCTCTCGTCGAACAGCACCGTCGACGTCTCGTCGTCGAGATCACCGCCGAGGAGGAGTGCGGCGTCTTCGCGTGGGAGCGCGCCCAGTTCCAGCTGGGTGAGCGCGCCAGACCGGCTCGCCCGCTCGAGCGCCACCGCCAGCCGGTCCGGCAGCTGCCGCGGCCGCGCGGCGAGCGCGAGCAGGACGGCCGCGGACGGCGGGCGTCGCAGCAGCGCGGCGATCAGCTCGATCGACGCTGAGTCCGCCCAGTGGACATCGTCGAGGATCATCACGAGCGGCTTCGTGGCGGCCACCCGGTCGAGCAGCTCCCGCACCGCCCGGTGGGCTCGGTAGCGCTCGTCCTGGATCGCCACCTCGCCCGCGGGGGCCTGGTCGGACATCGACGGGAGGATGCGGGCGAGCTCGGCCCGCACGTCGTCCTCGAGCGATTCGAGCCGGCGTGGCTCCAGGCCGGCCACGTACTCGTCGAGCGCGTCCACGAACACCCAGAAGGGGAGGTCGGACTCCAGCTCGGAGGCGCTCCCGGAGAGCACGATCTGGCCCGCGGCGTCGGCGCGCGCCCCAAGCTCGGCCACGATCCGCGTCTTGCCGATTCCCGGTTCGCCGAGGACGACCACCGTCGAGGGCCCCGCCTCCGCGAGCCCGCTCACAGCGCGGTCCAGCGCGTCGAGCTCCTCGAC
This sequence comes from Thermoleophilaceae bacterium, assembly GCA_040509835.1. GTDB lineage: Bacteria > Actinomycetota > Thermoleophilia > Solirubrobacterales > Thermoleophilaceae > JACVRW01. Next base: position 13,127 of record JBEVKE010000007.1, on the reverse strand, counting down.
TCTTCCGACGAGCTGATCGGTCGCGGTGGCCATCGCGGGTCCAGCACCGAGCATATCCCGGACGCAGAATCAGGGTGGCGATTCAGGGTGCCGCCCCAATGTCGGGTCACTAGCGCGCTGGGACCCTCGTGGCATGCCGAAATTCGTCATCCACCACCGCCACGCCCCGCAGGATTGTGGCGTCGCGTTCACCGCCTTCCGGGGTCACGACAGCGAGCTGCGGCACCGGCCGACGCTCGCCTCGTGCGCCGCTGGCGACCACGCGATCTGGTGGACGGTCGAGGCAGCATCCGCCGCCGACGCGCTCGCACTCCTGCCGTTCTTCGTGGCCGAGCGCTCCACGGTGGTGGCCGTCGACGAGGTCCAGATCCCGTGAAGCCCAAGGAGAACCAGATGTCATCCGCCACCAAGCCCTACGCCCGTCGCTGGCAGGCGCTCATCGTCCTCGCGATGAGCCTTCTGATCGTTTCTATCGACAACACCATCCTGAACGTGGCGCTGCCCACGATCCAGACGGAGCTCGATGCCACCTCGAGCCAGCTTCAGTGGATCGTCGACGGCTACCTCCTGGCGTTCGCCGTGCTGCTCCTCATCGCCGGCAGCCTCGGTGACCGGTTCGGCCGCAAGAAGGCGCTGATGCTCGGGCTCGTGGTGTTCGGGGTCGGCTCCCTGCTCGCGGCCGGTGCACCCGGCACGACGCAGCTGATCGCGTCGCGGGCGCTGATGGGCGTCGGCGCGGCGGCGATCATGCCGACGACGCTCTCGATTCTCACGAACATCTTCCCGGACGACGAGCGTCCCAAGGCGATCGCGATCTGGTCGGCCGTAGCCGGCATGGGCATCGCGATCGGCCCGACGACGGGCGGCTACCTGATCGAGAACTTCGATTGGAGCAGCGTCTTCCTCGTCAACATCCCGATCGTGGTGGCCGGGCTCGTGGCCGCCGTGTTCCTGATCCCGGAGTCGCGTGATCCTGCTCCGAAGGCGCTCGACTACCCAGGCGCGGGGCTCTCGATGGCGGGTCTCACCGCGATCGTGTGGGGCCTGATCGAGGCGTCCGAGCGCGGCTGGGGCGACTCGCTGGTGCTCGGCGCATTCGCGATCGGCAGTGTGATCATCGCGCTGTTCGTCCTGTGGGAGAGCAGGACGGACCACCCGATGCTCGATGTGAGCGTGTTCCGCAACCGGCGCTTCACTGGGGCGAGCCTGGCCGTGGCGTTCATCTTCTTCGCGCTGATGGGCGTCGTCTACTTCCTGACCACGTACCTCCAGTCGGTTATGGGCTTCACAGCGCTCGAGGCCGGCATTCGGATGCTGCCCGTCGCGGTTGGCATGGTCTCCGCCGCGAAGCTCTCGGTGGTGCTCACCGAGAGGATCGGCACGAAGGTTGTCGTGACGATGGGCATGTCTGTCGTTTCCGGCGCGCTGTACGTGCTGTCCACGTGCGGCGTGGACACCGGGTACGGCCGCGTGGCGATCTCGCTAGGCGCGCTCGGCATCGGCATGGCGCTCGCAATGTCGCCGGCCACGGAGTCGATCATGGGTTCGCTCCCCAAGGCCAAGGCGGGCATCGGCTCCGCGATGAACGACGTGGTCCGCGAGGTCGGCGGCACGCTGGGCGTCGCGGTGCTCGGCAGCGTCCTGGCGAGCGGGTACGGCGGCTCGATGGACGGGTCGGCGGTGGCCGGGCTCCCGGCAGATGCCGCGACCGCCGCGAGCGACAGCGTCGGTGGCGCCCATGCGGTGGCCGCCCAGCTCGGCGGCGACGCCGCGACACGCCTGACCTCGCTCGCCGACCAGGCATTCGTCGAGTCGATGGCGACCACGGCCACGCTGGCCGCCGCCATCGCACTGCTCGGCTCGCTGATCGCACTGGTGTTCCTGCCCTCGCGGGCGAAGACGAGCGAGCCGCTTGTCGCCGACGAGGCGCTGCCGGAGCCGGCGGCGGCCTAACCGGGCAGCGGCGGCAGGTCAGCCAGCCAGGCGGACCTGCCGCCGTTCTCGTCCCACAGCACTGGAAAGAACGACTCGTCGAGGGAGAGATCGCCTCGTCGCCTGTAGCGCGAGTAGATGACGTCGGTGTTGACCGGATGGAAGCGCGTCTCCACAGGAAGCAGGTGAGACACGAGCGCCCGCCGCTCGTCCTCCGACTCATTCGGACCGGAGCCATGAAATGTCAGCGAGTGATGGAAGGCGCAACCTCCCGGCTTGACGACGACCGGCACCCGCTCGATCTCGGCTCCCTCGGGGACCGCATTGTTGAGTGGGGCCAGCCAGTCGTCTGGCGCGTGGAAGCTGCTGCGGTCCGGCGGGGCCTTCGGCCAGAGGTGGGAGCCACGGACGTACTCGATCGTGCCGCCCTGGGCGAAGGTCTCGTCGAGCGCCAGCCAGCAGGTGATCATCTCGGGCGGCGAGAGGTAGTCGGCGTAGGAGCCGTCCTGGTGCATGCCGAGCGACTTCGTGCCGGGCGGCTTCCAGAGGCAGTTGTCCTGGAGCATGCGGGTGCCGCGGTATCCGCCGAGGCGCGCGGCGGCGCGGCCGGTCCTCTCGCTCAGCACCTGCGCGGCGATCAGGTCGTCGGCGCGCCAGCCGTTGCAGATCTGCCGGGTCACGTCGTCACGGTCGCGGCCCTGCTTCCAGTTCACCTCGTCGGGCGCGATGCCCGTGGCGTATTCGCCCTCGAAGATCGCCGCGAAGCGCTCGCGGAGCACCTCCACGGTGCTGATCGGGATGAACCCCTCCTCGATGATGAGGAAGCCGTCGCTGCGGAACCGCTCGACCTGCTCGTCGGTGACCACGCCGCTACCGTACCCGCGCGTGGCGCATCTGCGTGAACACTCGCTGGAGGACTTCCTCGACTCCGTGGGCGAGGATACGCCCGCGCCCGGAGGCGGGACGTCTTCGGCGGTCACGGTCGCGCTCGCGGCGGCGCTGGTCGAGATGGCGGCGCGGATCGGCGACGACTCGGGCGATTCGGCGGATCGAGCCGTCGAGCTCAGGGCCGACGCGCTGCGGCTCGCCGAGCAGGAGCTGACCTCCTACGTGCGGGTGCTCGAGGCTACGACCGAGGCCGACCGCACAACCGCGCTGGACGGCGCAAGCGAGCCGCCGGCGCAGATCGCCGAGACCGCAGCCGACGTGGCGGAGCTCGGCGTGAAGGTGGCGGGATCGGCGTCGGAGGCGGTGCGAGGCGATGCACTGACAGGAGTGATCCTCGCGGAGGCGGCCGCCGCGGCGGCGACCCGCCTCGTCGAGACCAACATCAGCTCAGGCCCGGTGTCCGACCGGGCGCGCGCGGCGGCCGAGCGGGCATCGAAAGCCCGCGATTCGACAACCGTGTCGTAGTTAGCCACGATGTGCGCGGATAACGACGACACCATCCCCACTCAGCGGATCCGGCGGCCCATTTCCGCGGTGTCGTAACCGCCCAGATCCTCCACCGCCCGCCGAAACTCGGCCGACTCCAGCAGGGACCACAGGGGCGCAAGGAGCTCATCCTCAATGCTGTCGTTCAGAAGCACGAGGTCATACGGCTCCCTCGCCACCGGCACGAACCCAAGCCCGAACGCCCGCGCCGCCGCCAGCACGCCGAGACCGCAATCCGCCCGTCCCGCCGCCACCGCCGCCGCGACGGCGAGGTGGGTGTGCTCTTCACGCGCGTAGCCGTCGATGTCGCGAGGCTCGATCCCATACCGAGCCAGTTCGTAATCGAGCAGCATCCGGGTGCCCGCGCCGCGCTGGCGGTTCACGTAGCGCAGCCGGCGGCGAGCCACGTCCTCGATGCCCGTCGCACCGGTCGGATTCCCCGGGGCGACGATGAGCCCCTGGTCCCGGTGCACGAGCCGCACCACCGCAACATCCCGGCCGGGGAGCAGCTTGTCGAGATACGGCAGCGTGTACTCCCCGGTCTCGGGGTCGAGCAGGTGCGACCCGGCCAGGTGGCACAGGCCGTCGCGGAGCGCCGTGAGGCCCCCCAGCGAGCCGACGTTGGACGACGCGAGCGTGACGCGCGGGTCGCGGTCTCGTAAAGCGGACGCGGCCAGGTCGAGCACGAGATCGTGCGAGCCGGTGGCCACGATGGTCCGCTCGATCTCACCCACGCCCCGGAGCAGGCGGACGGTGACCTCCTCGCCCGCGTGATGTCCCTCGAGCGCCGCCGGTACGACCAGCAGCCCGTCGGCGCGCACCAGCGAGGTGAGCACGCCGGCGCCGCGAGGCAGCGGCGTGGCGACGAGCCGGCCCCCGACCCGGCCGAGCCTCACCCGCACCCAGTCGTCCATCCCCATCGTGGAGGCCAGCTTGCGGGCCAGCCTGGCCTGTGCGACGGGCGCCTCCGGAGGCGGCGCCCCCTCGAGCCGGGCGAGCAGCGGAGCGGCGAAGATGTCGAAGGTGAGCGCGGCGGAAACCGGATAGCCGGGCGCGCCGAGCACAGGGGTGGGTCCGTCGCCACGGACCACGCCCAGCACCACCGGGTGCCCTGGCCGGACCGCCACGCCGTGGACGGCCAGCGTTCCCACCGAGGCCACCACCTCGGCCGTGTGGTCGTCGCGGCCGGCGCTCGAGCCGGCGATCACGACTACGAGGTCGGATCGCGCCGCCGCCGCCCTCACCGCTTCCGCGATCTGCTCGGGCACGTCCGCGGTGATCTCAAAGCGGTGCGCCTCGCAGCCGGCGGCCTCCGCCTGGGCCGCGAGCATCACCGAGTTCGTGTCGGGCAGCTCGCCCTCACCCAGCTCGGTGCCGATCGGGCGGATCTCGTCGCCCGTGGGGATGACGGTGACGACCGGGCGCCGGCGCACCGCGAGCTCCGTAGCGCCCGCCGCCCCCGCCGCGGCCACGTCGACCGGTCGCAGGCGGTGCCCAGCCGGCAGGAGCAGCTCGGCCGCACTCACGTCCTCGCCGATCGAGCGAACGTGCTGGAACGGCGCGGCGGCCGCCTGCAGCTCGACTCCGCCGTCCACCTCGTGCACGTCCTCGCGCATGACGACCGCGTCGAAGTCGCCGGGAATGGGGTCGCCCGTGTCGACGATCTCGAAGGAGCCCTGCTCGATCCGGACCGGACTGGTCTCGCTCGCGCCGACGGTCTCGGCCGAGTGCACCGCGATGCCGTCCATCGCGGCGGCGTCGAACGGTGGCGACGACCGCGTGGCCCAGACCGGCTCCGCCGTAACACGCCCGACGGCCTGGTCGAGCGGGAGCCGCATGACCTCGAGCCGCTCCGGAGCGCCCGCGGCCGCGCACGCCTCCTCCCAGGCGGCGAACGCCTCGGCGGCCGGCAGGTCATGGATGAACGGGGCTGCGCGCGCCACAGTCACATTGTCACTGGCCCGGCGACTCGGTCCGTGGTTCAGGCTTGAGGCTGAATCGGGCGCTCGGGGGTCGGCGGGGCAGCGTCGCGCTGGCTCAGCGAGAACGGGGGATAGCGGTCGGTTACGAGGATGAACGCATACCCGACGACCCGGTTCTGCCAGCGAATCACTCCCTCGACGAAGTCGAAGATGCCGCGCGGGTAGCGGCCGGTGAACAGGATCGCGAACCAGGCGCCGATCACACCGACGATCGCCGCCAGGTAGAGGAAGAACAGCGCGATGTAATGCGGGATGGCGAGGAACCACTTCACCAACGGCAGCCAGCGGTTGAGGTCGCGTTTGGCGTCGGGATAGGGGAAGTCGAGCTGGACCCACTGCCGCTCGTCCGTCGATGGATAGCGGTCACTCATCAGGGCGAAATATGTCCCAACGCGGTTGGTGAAGCGCAGCAACTCCAGATTCCAGTCGAACCACCAGCGCGGGTACTTCTCTCGGAAGACGATCATCAGGAGGGGCGGCAGGAACAGCAGGCCGGTACCGCCGATCGCGATGGTCGCGCCGTCGCTCCCGTCATACCCGCCGCCGCCGGAGTAGCCGCCGATGGTCCCCAGCACGATCGCAATCGGGATCACCGTGAAGATTCGAAGACCGCTGGTCAGGCGATCGAGGGGCCGATCTGGATACTCGACCGCGAGCCGAACTGGATGATCCTCGTTCATGGACGCTCCTTTGGTTCGTGCGTGGGCCGTGCCTGCGACTGGGGAATCTACGCACGATCTCGGCGCGAGAGCCAGCCGCCCAGCGCGCCGAGCGCCAGCCCAACCTCGGGGCCGAGCGGGAGGTCGGTGATCACGCTCACGAGAACGCCCAATGCCAGTCCGAGCACCGCGCCGATGGCAATCGCGTATCCGGTGGTCACGCGATGGTCCGATCGTCTCGTGGCACCCGCGTCACCGGTACAGCACCACTTCGACCTGGCTGCCCGCAGCCAACCCGGTCGCGGCTTCCGGTACGACCAAATAACCGTCGGCAGCGGTGAGGATCGACAGCAGCGAGGAGCTGCCGAACAGTGGCTCGGCCTCGTCGCCGGACAATCTCACCTGCACCACATCGAGCCGGCCGGCCGCGGAGGGGAGGTCGCGGGCGAGGCCGGCGCGGACGGTGGGCTCGGGGGGTGGTTCGGTGCACCCGCCGACCATGCGCACGATCGGCATGCCGATCAAGCGGAACACCACGAGCGCCGATCGCGGGTTGCCGGGCAGCCCGATGACCGGGACGCCGCCGATGTCGGCAAGCAGCGTGGGCTTTCCCGGCTTCAGCGAGAGCCCGTGACACCAGATGCCAGGCTCGCCCAGCGAGGCGATCGCGGCGGCGGTCTCATCCCGCGCGCCGACCGACGACCCCGCCGAGACCACGAGCACGTCACTCGCCGGTAGCGCCCCGCGCAGCGTCGTAGCCAGCGCGGCGCGGTCATCGGGAACGATGCCGGCGAACTCCGGCTCCCCGCCGGCCTCACGAACGAGGGCGGCGAGGGCGGGGGCGGAGGAGTCGCGGACCTGGCCCGGCTGGGGTTCCTGCTCAGTTCGGGGCACCAGTTCGTCGCCGGTGGAGACGATGCTCACGCGCGGGCGTGCGTACGCGGGCACCTCCGTGATGCCCGCAGCGGCCAGCATTCCCAGGTCGTGGGCGCGCAGGGGGCGGCCGGGGCGGGTCAGCTCGGCGCCGGGCGCGGCGTCCTCGTCGGCGCGCACCATGCCCTCCCCGGGTGTGGCCGGGCGGAGGACCTCGATCAGCTCGGGGGTCGGGGACTGGGTGTACTCGACCTTCAGAACCGCGTCCGCTCCGGGTGGCAGCGGGGCGCCGGTGGCGATCGCCATCGCGGTGCCGGGTTGCACCTCGTGCTCGGGTGGCCGGCCCATGCGCGCCTCGCCGGCGAGGTCCAGGTAGCTCGGTAAGCCCTCGGATGCTCCGTACGTGTCGGCGGCCCGGACCGCGAAGCCGTCCACGGTTGCGCGCGCGAAGCCGGGCAGGGCGTGGGGCGCGGTGATCGACTCGGCCGGGACGCGGCCGAGCGCACCGTCGAGCGAGACCGTCTCGACCTGCGTGCGCCGCTCAGGGCGGAAGCCCGTTAGTGCTTCGGAAACCGTCCTGACGGTGAAGAACTCGCGCTGCCCGGGGGCGCTCACGCTAGGAGGAGTCGCTGTCGGATGACGCCGGTGTCGTCTCGTCCGGCGCTCGGGCCGGGCGGGGGTGGGGTCGCGCGGCTGTTCCGCCTCGCTTCAGCCCCAGCACGCTGATCGCCGGTCCCAACGCCACCTGGCCCAGGCCACAGATCGAGGTCAGACGCATCGTCTTCTCGAGCTCCAGGATGCGGTCGTCCACGTCCTCCGGGCCGCCGCCCGACTCGAGCAGCTCTGCCAACAGCGTGTGCGCCTTCATCGACCCCACCCGGCACGGCACGCACTTTCCGCACGACTCGTTGCGGAAGAAGCGCAGCACGTTGGTGGCCGCTGCCAGCAGGTCGGTGCCCTCGGCGATCGCCACCACCGCGCCCGAGCCCAGCATCGAGCCCGCCTCGGCGAGCGGTCCGAAGTCGAGCGGTACGTCGAGCTGGTCCGGCCCCAGGAAGTTCGAGGAAGCGCCGCCCGGCTGGAAGGCCAGCAGCTCGCGTCCCTCGCTCACGCCGCCCGCCAGCTCGAGCAGCTCGCGTGTCGTAGTTCCCATCGGCACGCAGTACACGTCCGGCTTCTCCACGTGGCCGGACACCGCGAAGAACTTCAGCCCCGTCCCGCCGTTCACGCCCTGCGACTTCCACCACTCGGCGCCACGCTCGGCGATCACCGGTACGTGGGCGAACGTCTCGACGGAGTTCATCAGTGTCGGCTTCCCCCACAGGCCCGCCACGCCCGGGAACGGCGGCTTGTTGCGCGGCTCGCCGCGGTGACCCTCCATGCACTCGAGCAGCGCCGACTCCTCGCCCAGGATGTAGCCGCCGGGCGAGGTGAAGATGTCCACGTTGACGCCGGCTTGGTCGAGCAGGCCCAGCCCGCGAAGGCGCTCCAGTTCCTCGCGCAGCACGTCCTCCTCCAGCTCGTACTCGTGCCGGATGAAGACCCATCCGTCCCGGCAGCCTGTCGCGACCATCCCGAGGACCAGGCCCTCGAGGACGAGGTGCGGCTGCTCGGCCAGGATCTGGCGGTCCTTGAAGGTCCCCGGCTCGGACTCGTCGGCGTTGCAGATGGCGTACTTCGGCTCCGCCTCCTGCTTCGCGACCAGCTCCCATTTCGTGCCGGTCGGGAACCCGGCGCCGCCCATGCCGCGCAGCTCCGACTCCTTCAGCTCGGCGATCAGGTCGCCGGTGTCGAGCTCGCCCGCCAGGGCGGCGCGCAGCACGCGGTACTCGCGCGCATCGGTGTCGTACGGATCGTTGGGGCGCTGCACGTCGGTGCGCCGCAGCTCGGCTTCCGTCGAGACCGCGGGCGCGCGGTCGCAGCGCCCGATGCACGAGACCTCGCTGAGCTCCACGTTCGGGTCCGAGTCGTGTTCCGCGTGCAGCGCTGCGATCCGCTCGTCCGACCCGTGCAGCCAGCACGCCAGGTCGTGGCAGCAGGCCACCTCGCGCTCGGGCGGCGGCGCGGTCCTGAAGTGGGGGTAGAACGAGATCAGGCCCTCGATCTCGTAGAGAGGGCGGCGGCGGTCCCGCGCCAGCGTCACCAACTCCTCGCGCGGTAGCCACCCGTGCTCACGCTGAATCCGATGGAGGTCTGGAATCAGCGACGGGCCGGGGAACCGTCCTGCCCGGGCCTCCGCGCCAGGGGGCTTCTGGCTGATCAAGCGGCCTCGACCTTCACCGCGCAGAACTTGAACTCCGGGATCTTCCCGTCCGGGTCGATCTCGTCGATCGTCAAGACGTTCGCGGCGGCCTCGCGGAAGTGGAACGGGATGAAGCACGTTCCGGGCGTGTCGCGGTGCGACAGGCGGGCCGACAGTTCTATGGAGCCGCGGCGTGACGTGACGCGCACGAAGTCGCCGTCGACCACGCCCATCGAGGCCGCGTCGTCCGGATTCAGGAACACGTGCGCCTCCGGCTGGATCGCGTCCAGCGCGAACGAGCGGCGAGTCATCGAGCCCGTGTGCCAGTGCTCCAGCAGCCGGCCGGTGTTGAGGATGAAGGGGAACTCGTCGTTCGGCAGCTCCTTCGCCGGCAGCCACTCGGCCGGCACGAGGTGCGCCTTGCCGTCGTCGGTTCCGAACTCCTCGTCGAACAGCACGACGGTCCCGTCCGAGTGCTCCGGGTCAGGGTTCGGGTAGAGCTTGCCCGACGCGCCCAGGTTGTCGTACGAGAGACCCGCATAGTTCGGCATGATCGCCGCCATCTCGTCGAACACCTCGCGCGGCGAGCCGTAGTCCATCGGGAGGCCGACCCGCGCGGCGATGTCGCAGATGATCATCCAGTCCTCGCGCGCCTCGCCCGGCGGCTCGAGCACCTTGCGTCCGATCTGCACGCGCCGGTCGGTGTTCGTGTACGTGCCCTCCTTCTCCATGTACGAGGAGGCGGGCAGCACCACGTCCGCGAACTCGGCCGTCTCGGTCAGGAAGATGTCCTGCACGACGAGGAACTCGAGCGCGCTCAGCGCCTTGCGGACCTTGTTCAAGTTCGGGTCCGACAGGAACGGGTTCTCGCCCATCATGTACATCCCCCGCACCCCGCCCTGGAGCGCGCTGGCGATGATCTCGGTCACGGTCAGGCCGCGCTCCGGATCGAGCTCGCGCCCGCCCCAGGCATCCGAAAACTTCTCGCGCGCGTCGTCCCTCGTGACGAGCTGGTAGTCGGGATAGAACATCGGGATGAGGCCCGCGTCGGACGCGCCCTGCACGTTGTTCTGGCCGCGCAGCGGATGCAGCCCGGTGCCCTGGCGCCCGACGTTCCCGGTGATCGAGCACATCGCGATCAGGCAGCGGGCGTTGTCGGTGCCGGTCGTGTGCTGCGAGATGCCCATGCCCCAGTAGATGACCCCGGCCTTCGCGGTGCCCCACAGGCGAGCGACCTCGCGGATCGTGTCAGCGTCCACGCCGCAGATCTGCGCCGCCCGCTCCGGCGGGTACTGCTTGACGACCTTCGCCAGCTCGCCGTAGTTCGTGACCCGCTGGGCGATGAACTCGCGGTCGACCCAGTCGTTCGCGATCACCTCGTGCAGGATCCCGTTGTAGAAGGCCACGTCTGTGCCGGGCTTCAGCTGGCAGTAGATGTCGGCGTGGTCGGCGATCCGCTCCCGTCGCGGGTCGACGACGATCAGCTTCGTGCCGCGCCGCTTCGCCTGCTTGAAGAAGCTGGACGCCACGGGGTGGTTCGCGGTGGTGTTGGTGCCGGCGAGGATCGCGACGTCGGCGTTGATGATGTCGCCGTAGGTGGTGGACACAGCGCCGGAGCCCACGCCCTCGAACAGCGCCGCCACGCTCGACGCATGGCAGAGCCGCGTGCAGTGGTCCACGTTGTTGGTGCCGAACCCGGCGCGGATCAGCTTCTGGAAGAGGTAGGCCTCCTCGTTCGAGCACTTGGCCGAGCCGAAGCCGGCGATCGCGCCCGGGCCGCCGTCGGCGTGGATCTCGGAGAGCCGGCGCGCCACGAGCTCGAGCGCCTCCTCCCAGGTTGCCTCGCGGAAGTGGGGGAGCACCTCGTCGTAGTCCACGAGGCCGCCGGGCTTGTGCCGGCGTCCCTTCCCCTCGCCCTTCACGTCGCTCGACAGCGGGCCCTTGGGGTAGGAGTCGTCGCGGCGGATCAGCGGCGTCGTGAGCCGCTGCGGCGAGCTCGCGTAGTCCCAGCCGTAGCGGCCCTTCACGCACAGCCGCCGCTTCGAGCCCGGCTGCTCGCGCCCATCGGCGAACGAGATCGCGTTCCGCTCACGGTCCACGTGGTAGGTGAGCGCGCACCCGACGCCGCAGTATGGGCACACGGTGTCCACGCTGTCGAGCTCGCTCCGCGGCTTGATCGGCACGGTGTTGATGGGCTTGTTCGTGAGCGCGCCCGTCGGGCAGGCAGCCACGCACTCGCCGCACGTCACGCAGGACGACTCGCCCATCGGGTCGTTCAGGTCGAAGGCGATCAGCGTCGAGTAGCCCTTGCCGGAGCGGCCGATCACGTCGTTGCCCTGGATGTCGTCGCAGGCGCGGACGCAGCGGTCGCACAGGATGCACGCGTCGTGGTTGACGGCGATGACCGGATTCGACAGGTCGATGCCCCGGCCGCCTCCCAGCGGGATGCCGTCCTCGCGCTCGATCCCGTACCGGCGGGCCAGCACGAGCAGCTCGTTGTCGGCGGTGGTGGTCTCCTTCGGATCCTCGTCCGTCGGTGGCTGGTCCGCCATCAGCAGCTGCGTCAGCGTGCCGCGCCGCTGCTCCACCTCGGGGGTGGTCGTCTTCACCTCCATGCCGTCCTCGCACGGGCGCACACAGGCCGCGGCATAAACCCGCGCGCCTACATCCACGACGCACATGCGGCACACGCCGACGGGGTCGTAGCGGTCGTCGTGGCACAGAACCGGGATGTCGATGCCGGCGCTCTTGGCGGCGTCGTAGATCGTGGTGCCCTCGGGCACGGTGAGCTGCTGCCCGTCGATGCTCAGAGTGACGGTGCGGGCCGCCGGAGGAGCCGTGATGGCCACGCTCGGAGCCTAGCGCGGGCTACGGCGCTTGCACAAATAGGTCCAAGCCAAGGTCCGTCTCCGTTTCCGGCTTGGGAATGCCCTGCGCGGTCAGCCCGCGGCCGCCGTAGTAGGTGTCGATCATCGAGGTGAGGCGGGCCTCGGTCAGGGTCGCCTCGCGGCCCGAGTCGAGCTCGAGCGGCTCGGTCAGGAAACGCTCGGGGAGGCTGTCCTCTGCGCGCGTCCAGCCCTCGCGCAGATTGAAGACGCGCTTCGCGACCACGATGCGGCGGGCGGTGCGGCGGAGCTCGTCGGCGTCGACGTCCCAGCCGGTCACCGGCTCGAGCAGGGCCGCCCACTCATCCCACGGCTGGTCGAACACCCCGCGGAGGAACTTGCAGAGGATGAGCGAGTCCATGATCGCTGCGCGGTCCTCGGTCTCGATCGCGGCCGCCACGTGCTCGTCGCCGCCCGCCAGGCGGTCGAGCTCGCCGGAGAGGTCGGCCTCGTATGCCCCGGAGCGGTTGTGGTCGGCGCCGCGTGCGTTCACGGCGAGGCCGAGCGCCATGGCGTGCAGAGTGCGCGGCTCGTAGCCCGGGAGCTCGAGGCCCTTGACGTGCGGGGCGAACGCCTGCGATCCCTGGCCCACCTGCTCGGCGGCGCGCCGCGAGCCCTCGGCGAGCAGGTCGCCGAGTCCGTCGCGAGCGCCGATCTGCTCGAGGGCCCGCGCCAGCGCGTCGGCGTCTCCAAAGCGAAGCCATGGCGCGTCGATCAGGCCTCGCTCGGCGCACTCCATCGCCCACGCGAGCGTCCCGCCGGCGGAGATGGTGTCGATGCCGAGGTCGTCACAGAGGCGGCTGGCGGCGAGGACGGCGTCGGGGTCGGACACGCCGCACAGCGGACCTAGCGCGAAGACGTTCTCGTACTCGACGCGCGTCGTGCCGCCGCCCGGAGCGGCGTAGATGTGCTCGCACCCGATCGTGCACGAGGCGCAGTTCTCGCGCGCGACCAGGCGCAGCTCGTGCAGCTCCTCCGCGGCCAGCTTCGGCGCTCCCTCGAACGAGGCCGCGCTGAAGTTCCGCGTGGGGAGCGTGTTGATCGCGTTGAAGGAGAGGAGGTTCGCGAGCGTGCCGAGCTCGCGGTACTTGGCGGTGGCGGGGCCGAACGAGCGGCCGCG
>JBEVKE010000006.1:0-8524 GCA_040509835.1 Thermoleophilaceae bacterium | reverse complement strand
TTCACGCCCTTGCCGTCGAGCACGGACTTGTCTCCGTCGGCGAACAGCAGCGGCTCGAGATCGACCTTGTCGCCCTCGTCCGCGCTCATCCGGTCGACGAGGATCGAATCCCCCTCCTCGACGCGGTATTGCTTCCCGCCCACTCTCACGATTGCGTAGCTCACGGCAGCGGACGAGTGTAGCGGGCTAAAGCACCGCGGACGGGGTCAGACCCCGCCCGGCGGAGGGGTCTGACCCCTCACGCCCCGCCAGTTCCTCCAGCTCCTGCACGGCCAGATCGTGGGCCGTCTCGGAGGCGATCGCCGTCGCGAGGCGCTCCGCGTTCGCCGCGAAGGCCGGCTCCTCGAGCACGCGCCTGACCGCGGTCGCGATCTTCTCGGCCGAGGCCTTCGGCTTCAGCTTCAGCCCGGCGCCGTGGTGCACCACGCGGGCGGCGTTGTCCAGCTGGTCGCGGCCAAGGGGCATGGCCACGACCGGCACGCCCGCGGCCAGCGACTTGATCACCGTGCCGTGCCCGGCGTGCGTCACCACGGCCGAGGCATGGCGCAGCACCTCGCTGTGCGGCGCCTGTTCCACGACGGTCACGTTCGCAGGTGCACCGACTGCGCCGGCCGGGATCGCCGGTCCGGTCGTCACGAAGCCGCGAACGGGCAGCTCGCCGAGCGCCGTCGCGGCTCGCTGCAGAACGTCTTCGTGATCCATGAACGTGGAGCTCATGCCCACCAGGACGAGCGGGTCGTCACCGGCCGGCGGCGTCCACTCCGCCGCCCAGGCGGGATCGTCGAGCCGCGGGCCGGTGATGCGCACGTTCGGCGGCGGCGTGAACTGCTCGTACTCGAACGCCCGGCTCGTCATCAGGAGGAGGCGGTCGGCGCGCTCGAAGTTCTCCAGCACGGACCTTCGCGGCTCGAGCCCATTCGCTCGCCGCACCTCGTTCAGCCGGTCGAGGCCCTTGTCGAACAGCCGCGCCATGAACCGGCTGAGCGCGCGGTCGCGCGCCCGCCCGAGCGGGCCGCGAGCGGGCCGGAGGCCCGGGCCGAGCGGAGGCGTGTTCGACCCCGGGAACGACAGGATGTTCGAGACGAGGAACGCGAACGGCACACCCTCCGCCTCGGCTGCGATCTGCGCGCCGAACACGAAGAAGTTGGCGACGACGACATCCGCCGGGCGGCGCCGCAGCTCGGCACGCACGTCGGCGCAGAAGCGGTCCGCCGGCCCGACCAGCGCTCCGTCCCGGGCGCGGGCGAATGCCTCGAGGGGTGTCTTCGCGTCCCAGTCCCTGATGATCACGCTCGTGGGGTCGAGGTTCGGGCGCTGCGGAGCGCGGTCCCACGGGATGTGCTCGGCCCCGGTGGACTCCACATCGGGCGCGAGCACGCGGTCGGCCAGCACGCGGACGTCGTGGCCGCGGTCCACCATGGCACGGATCACCGAGGTGTCGGCCGGCACCGTGCCGCCGCCGTCAATGATCGCGAACAGGTAGCGCTTGGGCGTGGTCATCGGGTCCTCCGTTCGAGTAGAGCTTCGACGATTTTCAGAATCGACGCGAACGTCTCGTCGCGGGTGAGCCCCTGATCGCGGCGGAGCAGCTTCCAGGTGTAGACGTCGGTCGCCACCACCAGCTCGGGCACGAGCTCCGGCGCGCCGAACATCGTCTCGACCCACTCGCGGTGGCCCTTCCGCCCGATCGCCAGCACCGGCGCCAGCGACGGCACCTTCTCCTCCAGCGCGAGGAAGCGGACGACCGCGTCGCCCGTGATCTCGTAGTCCTCGACGAGCGCCTCGACCGCGCCCCGCACGTCGCCGGGCTCAGGCGTGTACCGGCGCTCCCCGACCTCGTCACCGAATCGCTGGTGGACGGCCGTGAAGAGCCCCTCCTTGCTGTGGAAGTGGTTGAGCACGGTCTGGCCGGAGACGCCCGCGCGCCTGGCGACCGCCGCGATCGTCACGTCGTCGTACCAGTGCTCGAGGAACGCGGCGTTGGCCGCCTCGACGATGCGCTCGCGAGTGGCCTCGGCGGACGCCGCGCGGAGCTCCATGCTGTAGGCCCGCTGTGTTTTCACTTGTGTTCCGCCCAAACCATTTGAGCGAGATTAAAATGAATTGGCGAGCTTGTCAAGCGGCGGCGGCTGCCGGCTGCGCCCGCGAGCGGCGCGACCACTGGGCGATTCCCAGCCCGGCCGCCACCAGCGCGGCCCCTCCCACGGCCCGCGGGGTGATGCTCTCGTCGTACAGGAGCGCGCCGAAGATGAGTGCGCCGAAGGGGAGCAGCATCGCGAGGAAGGCGACGGCCATGGCGCTGACGTGACGGAGCAGCACCGTGAGCGTCACGAACGCGATCGCGGAGCCGAACAGGGCGAGGTACGCGATCGAGCCCACAGACTCGGCGCTCCAGACGAAGTCGCTCCAGTCCTCCGTCAGCCCCGAGAGCGGGAGCAGGAGCAGGCCGCCCACCAGCATCGCCCACCCGTTCAGGACCACCGCATCGAGGTCACCCGCGCGCCGCTTCTGGGCGATGCCGCCTATCGCGGCGCCGAGCGGCGCCAGCGCGAGCGCGGTCGCGCCGAGCGCCGCCTTGTCGGCGGACCCGAGCTCCACGCTCTCGAGGAACGCGAGCGACAGCCCCGCGATCCCGACGAGCACGCCGAACAGGAGGGCCGGCCGGAGCGGCTCGTCGTGCAGGAGCACGCTTCCGAGCAGCGCGGTGTAGAGCGGCAGGATCCCGAACAGGACCGCCGCCAGCCCGGACGGCACGTACTGCTCGCCCCAGTACACGAGCCCGTAGGCGAACGCGAACGGCGCGATCGCGAGCACAGCGCCCAGAACCCAGTCGGTGCGCAGCGACCGCCGCTGCACCGCCGCGATCGTGAGCAGCAGCAACCCGGCGAGCGTGAACCGCACCCCCGCCCCGAGCAGCGGCGGGCAATCCTCGAGCCCGATCTTGATCGCCACCCAGGTGCTCGACCAGATCAGGACGAGCAGCCCGTACAGCGAATAGACGAGCGATCGGTTCACGCCGACCGAGGCTAACGGCGCCCGTGCGATACGGGAATGTCAACACAAATCGCACATATCTTGTAACATAAGTCACATGGCTCATGCTGATGCCGGGACCATGGCGGCGGTACTGATGGGGGTACTTCTCTTCGTCGTCGTCTTCGGCTCGTTGTTCGGGGCCGACTCGCGCGCCCAGTGGCGGGACGTCAATCGCAAGCCGCGCTTCCGCGCGACCGGGTCGATGCGGCCGTCGGACTGGCCGCGCGACGATCGCGACCGCTGACTCGGCGCCGGCTTCGACCGAGCGCCGGCCTCCGCCGAGCGCGCTCCGGTAGCGTCGAACCATGTCCCGCCGCGCCCGCGTCCTCGCCTACGGAGCCGCAGCGGTCACGACGCTGGCGGGTATCGGCGCCGCCGTCGCCGGCGGCCTGGTAGGGCAGGTGCTCGCCATCGCTCTGATCACGCTCGGGCTCGGAGCGGCTCTGCTCCTCGCCTTCTTGGAGGTCGGGCTCAGCGAGGAGCGCGATCAGGCGCGCGAGGACGAGCGCAGGCGCCGCCGCGACTCAGCGCTTTAGCTAGCGCCGGCGAGCTCTGCTCGGCTGCTTCGTGCCCAGCCAGCCGGCGCGGACCTTGCCCATCCGCATCCGCGTAAAGAACGTCGCGCAGCACTGGTCGCTTGCGCTTGGCCGCGCCGCCACGTCGACCGGCAGCGCGACCAGGGCGATCAGAAATGCAAAAAGGGACGCGCGACGAAGTACTTGAACCGCTGCATACCCCCTATTGTTGGAGCATGAACGCGACAGACACTCGGTGGGGCTCCGGCGTCAACGCCGAGGCCATTCAGGCCTGGGACGGACCTCTCTTCGATCGCTTCGTGCAGTACCGCGACATCCTCACCACCGGGCTCGGTGCCCACGGTGACGAGGCGCTCAGGCTGAGCCCGCCCCAGGAGGGCCAGCGCATCCTCGACATCGGTTGCGGCTTCGGCGACACCACGCAGCAGATCGCGTCGATGGTCGGCCCAAGCGGTGAAGCCGTCGGCGTGGACGCCGCCAAGAACTTCATCGACGCCTCGACAGCCGAGGCGCAACAGGCCGGCGTCGAGAACGCCCGCTTCTTCGTGGCCGACGTGCAGATCGACGATCTCGGCGGCCCCTATGACGCCGCCTTCTCGCGCATGGGGACGATGTTCTTCATCAGCCCCGTGGCCGCGCTGCGAAACGTGGGCAAGTCCCTCGTTCCGGGGGGCCAGCTGACGATGGTCGTCTGGCGCAGGCGCGAGGACAACGAGTGGCTGTACAAGGCGCAGCAGGTGGTAGAGGGGATCGTCCAGCGGCCGGAGGAGTACGACGAGCCGACCTGCGGCCCCGGCCCGTTCTCGATGGCGAATGCCGACACCGTGACCGACCAGCTGATCGCCGCGGGCTTCGAGGGCATCTCACTCCGCCGCTGTGACCTGCCCATCAAGGGCGGCAACGACATCGACGAGGCACTCGAGATCGTCACGTCCATCGGGCCGGCCGGCGAGATCCTGCGCCTGCTCGGCGACCGCGCCGAGCCCTACGTCCCGAAGGTCCAGGCCGCGCTGCGCGAGGCCTTCAAGGAGTTCCAGCGCGAGGACGGCTCCATCTGGGGCATGGCCTCGACCTGGATAGTCACCGCCACCACGCCATAAAAGCGGGTAATGGAGGCGCATGCGCCTCTATCCCGACACAGCAGACGACCGCGGACGCGCCGTAGCGAAGGACGCGCTCGTCATCCTCACCCTGATCGTGCTGGCCTGGCTGGGCCTCAAGGTCCATGACACCGTTGACAAGCTCGCCGTGCTCGGTGCGGGCGTGCACGACTCGGGGCAGGTGATGCAGGACGGCTTCGACAGGGCGGCCGACGCGGTCGACGGGGTGCCGATCATCGGCGGCGACCTCGGCGGCGCGCTCCACGACGCCGGTAAGGGCACCGGCGGCAACGTCGCGCAGGCGGGCGCCGACGGCGAGCAGCGCGTCCACGACCTCGCGAACCTGCTCGGGTTCCTGATGTTCGCGGTGCCCGCGTCGATCCTGCTGGTTCTGACCGTCCCCGGCAGGGTTCGGCAGGTCCGCGAGCTGAACGCCATCGGCCGCCTGCTCGACATCTCGAACGAGGACCGCCGCCAGCTGGTGGCCATGCGAGCCGCCTTCACACTCCCTGCCACCGCGCTGGCACGCCACACCAGGGACCCGATGGGCGACCTCGCGGTCGGCCACTACGACCCCCTGATCGACGCCGCGTACGACGAGGCGGGATTGCGACGCCGGACAGCGTGAACCGGAACTGGTAGACCCGTCCCCCCAGCTCGACAAGGCGATCGCGTCGCTCAGCGCCGTGATATCGATGGGGCCACGCCCGCCTGCGGCCCACCGTCGTTCGACGGGGTGCTCGCCGCATCCCGCGAGACCCCGGTGGGTGAGGAGCCGCTCGATGAAATCGTGCGCAGCGCGCTTCGAGCAACCCTTGAGCAACTCCGCTCCCGCCAGGCCGCGGCACCCGACTGCTGACGCCACGGACCGCGGATTTCAGATGACGGGACGCACGACGAGCATCCCCCGGCTCGAGACGAGATGCGCCAAGTCGTCCGTCAAGCGTTGGACGTGTTCGCTCGCCTGTTGCTCGAAGCGCTCCACCTGGACGATCTCGGCGATCAGCACGTAATCGGCTTGACCGATGGCCTGTCCGGGCACGTCCGTCGGGCGCGTAAGCCGCCAATCCGAGATCGTGTCCAGCGACCCGCGGACGATGTCGCGATCCTCCGTCATGAGGCGCTCGAAGTCCTCGGCCAGGTCCGGCGAACGCAGCTGAAACCAGATGAGAAGAGTCGCCGGAGGACTCATCGGCGCAGCGTAATAGATTCACCCGCAGGCGGGGCACCGCAAACAAGGGGGCGTCAGATGACCACGAAGGCCGATTTCACCGAGGACGAGTGGGCGACGCTGTTGCGCGCGCCGATTGTGGCCGGCATGGCGATCACGCTTGCCGACCCAGGCGGTCCGATCGAGGTCGTGAAGGAGACCTCGGCCGTCCTCAAGGTCGTCACCAGCGCCTCGAGCGAGCGCGACGACCTGGTGGGAGAGCTCGCACGCGAAGTGCGCGGGCTAGCCGAGCAGCGCAAGAACCCCGTCGGCGACTTCAAGCCCCGGGGCGCATTGGCCGGCAAGGAGATCGTTGACGAGATAGCGCGCGCCGGCGAGATCGCCGGCGCAAAGGCGAGCCCCGAGGACGCAGAGGCGTTCCGCGCGTGGATCATGGAGTGCGCGCAAAGCGCCGCCGACGCGGCGAAGGAGGGCGGATTCATGGGCTTCCACGCCGAGCGCGTCAGCCAAGGCGAGAAGGACATGCTCGAGCAGCTCCGCTCGGCGTTGGGCATGAGCCGCGCCTGAGCGAGCGTCGCTCGATGACGTGACGCAGCTGCTGCGCTCGGACGATCCGAGCCTTAGAGCGGCTGGAGTTGAATCAGCGCGAGTGCGCGATCGGCGCTTGGGTTGACTTCGGTCTGCCATCCGACCACACGCCGTCCCGTCGCCTGCTCGATTGTCGCGCGGCACTCGTCGGCCACGAGCCCGGTGAGCACTTGTCGCGCTTCACTGACCAGTTGCTCGTGTCCGTCCTGGACAAGCGTTCTCTCGAGTGTCGTGAGCATGTCCTGCACGACGACCGCTACGTGGTCGTGGGTGCAGTACGCCTTCACCTTCGTCGGACCTTTTCCAGAGCTTCGCTTCAGCGCCCCTGTTATGGCGTTGCAGATCGCCATTGCAGCCGGGCCGTCGGTGGTGTTCCACTCCTGGCCGGGAACGCCGGCCTCCGGCTGTGTTGTGCTCACGGAAAGTCGGCTGACAGACGCCATACGGACTCCTTTCTACGTGGCTCGGCGCGGGCATGAGACGGCTCCCGGGCGACGCGATGTCCAACACTGCCGGTACAATAGCGCAATAGCTATTGCCGCAATAGTAGTTGCTGCAATATCTATTGCCGCAATGGACATTGCTGCAATCCCAGTTGCTCTTGGAGCGTTCCCAATCCCCGCGACCGAGCGGAGCCAATGGCCGAAGACGAATTCCTTACCGCCCTAACCACGCTTGAGGATGTCCTCGCCGACAACGGCAGGCGTGCAAGCCTGATCAAGAAGCGGATCGCCCAGCTCCGCCGCTCGCGCTCAAAAGGTGCGTCGTACACCGAGCTCGTGTCCGGCGATGACAGTCCGCTCATCGTTCAGCTGCTCACCGAAAGCTCAAAGGCCCTGGACACCAGCGGCGCGATCGTGCGCCGAGCGGAGGCACAGGCGCTACACGCCGAGGGCATGACGATGGAACAGATCGCGGACCGGTTCGGTGTCACACGGCAACGCGTTTCGACGCTCCTACGCAAGGCCCGCGAATGACCCAACCGGGCCTCTGCGCTCAGGAGGACGAGCTTCCGGTTCCCGCCGGCTTCCGGCGGCCCCGCCCGCCGCGGCGGCCGCGGCGGCGGCGCCGTCCGTTCGGGCTGCCGTCGCCGGTCCCGCCCGCGCCCGCGCTCGCCGAGTCGCGGGTCGACGTGACGCCCTCGGGCGGGTTGACCAATGTCGCCTCGGCGGCGCTTCGGCCCACCTTCTCGATCCGGACCAGCGTCTTCTGCCCGACGAGCGGGGCCGCGCCGCTCACCGAGACGACGTAGCCGTCCAGCTTCGCGACCGCGTCGTCCTCGTTGTACATGTGCGGCTCCTCGATGTGCACGAGCACCTCCTCGCCCTCGCGGAACGGGAGCGCGCGCTCCTCGATCTCGTCGGCCGTGCCCTCGAGCACCACCTCGAAGTGGTCGATCGGGAGCGCCTCGGTGCCCTCGAAGTGGAAGTGCTTGCCTGTCTCCTGCTCGATCTCGTGGATCGGGCCCTCGACTCCGTGGCCGCCCACCAGGATCGACGCCACCTTCGGGTGCAGCCGCACCAGGAACGCGGGCGCCCTCGGCTTCTCGGCCGCGAGGTCGCGCAGCCAGCGGTCCACCTCGATGGCAACCGTCTCCTCCGAGAGCACGACGCCCTCGCCCTCGCACACCGGGCAGGGCTTGGTCATGATCTCGCGCACGCCGTCCGTGACGTTCTGGCGCGTCATCTCGACCAGCCCGAGCGGCGAGATCTCGACGACGTAGGTCTTCGTGCGGTCCTCGTCGAGCGACTTGCGCAGCGTCTTCAGCACCGTGTCACGGTTGCGGGCGCGCGCCATGTCGATGAAGTCGATGACGATGATCCCGCCGATGTCGCGCAGCCTCAGCTGGCGCACCACCTCGTCGGCCGCCTCGAGGTTCGTCTTCGTGATCGTGTCCTCGAGCTTCGCGCCCTTGCCGCGTCCCGTGAAGGACCCGGAGTTCACGTCGATGACCGTCATGGCCTCGGCGTAGTCGATCATCAGGTAGCCGCCGCTCGGCAGGTCCACCCGGCGCCGGAGCACCGACTGGAACGCCTCCTCGACGCCGTACTTCTCGAACAGCGGCTCGTCGCCCTTGTAGGACTCGAGCCGCT
>JBEVKE010000005.1:0-6980 GCA_040509835.1 Thermoleophilaceae bacterium | reverse complement strand
GTGGTGGACGGCGGGGTCCCGCGGTGGGGGCGAGAGGGCTGGCCCATCGAGCGGTAGCGTTCGGGGCGTGATCCACGCCGTGTCGAGCGAGGAGCGGGAGCGGCTCCTCGCCGAATTCATCCGTCTGTGCGAGATCGAGAGCCCGTCGGGCCGGGAGCGTGCCGTGGCGCAGGCGCTGATGGAGGAGTTCCGCGGCCTCGGGATCGAGGTCGAGGAGGATGACAGCGCGTCGCAGACCGGGTCCGACTCGGGCAACCTGCTCGCGCGCGTGCCCGGGCCCGAGGGCTCGCCCACGGTGCTCCTGTGCGCGCACATGGACACGGTGCCGCTCGACGGCCCGGTCGAGGTGGTGAGCGACAACGGCCTGCTGTCGAACCGCCACGAGGCCATCCTCGGCGCCGACAACAAGGCCGCCGTCGTGACCATCCTCGGGGCCCTGCGGCGGCTTGTCCGCGACGGCACTCCGCCGGCGGGCATCGAGGTGCTGTTCACGACCGGCGAGGAACAGGCGCTGAAGGGCGCCAAGTCGGTCGACATGTCGAGGCTGAACGCCGACTACGGCTACGTGTTTGACCACGCGTCACCGATCGGCGAGATCGTGATCGCCTCGCCCACCTACTACTCGGTGGAGGCGCGCTTCCGCGGACAGGCGGCGCACGCCGGCATCCGGCCCGAGGCGGGCCACAACGCCATCGCCGCGGCGGCGCGTGCCATCGCCGGCCTGCGGATCGGGCGGCTCGACCCGGAGACGACGGCGAACGTCGGCCGGATACACGGCGGCACGTCCGCCAACGTGGTCGCGGAGCGCTGCTTCGTGGAGTTGGAGACACGCAGCCTCGATGCCGACAAGGCGGCCGAGGTCGTGAGCGAGATGGTCGACGCGCTGAGCGGGGCCGCCAGCGACCTGGAATGCGACGTGGAGACCTCGGTCGAGCGCCTGTTCCATGGCTACCGGCTGCCCCGCACGGCGCCCGCCGTGGAGGTGGCGGCCGCGGCACTGCGGGACAACGAGATCGAGCCGTCCTACATACCGACGGGCGGCGGTAGCGATGCGAACGTCTTCATCCAGGCCGGGCTCCCGGTGGTGAACCTGGCGAACGGCACGGAGCGCAATCACCAGCCGGACGAGTCGGTGACGATCGAGGCGCTCGAGACGATGCTCGAGGTGACCGTGTCGCTCGTCCGCCAGGCGGCGCTCGTGGCGGCGCAGACCTCGCTCGAGGACTGATGGAGCGGGTCGGGGGAGAGATCGTGTGGGAGGGCCGGCTGAACCGCGTTCGGGTGGACCGGTTCCGCTACGGCGACGGCGAGGAGGCCGAGCGCGAGATCGTCGAGCACCCCGGCGCGGTCGGGATCGTGGCGCACGACGGCGAGACCCTGTACCTCGTGCGCCAACCGCGCGAGGCGGTGGGGGAGGATGCCCTGCTCGAGCTCCCGGCCGGCAAGCTGGACGAGGAGGGCGAGAAGCCGCTCGAGACGGCGCAGCGCGAGTTGGCAGAGGAGATCGGCAAGGGCGCCCGCTCCTGGCAGCACCTGACGAGCTTCTACACCTCGCCGGGGTTCACGGACGAGGAGTGCCATCTCTTCATGGCCACGGACCTCTACGACGAGACCGCCGAGACGGACGAGGACGAGCGGATCGAGATCGTAGAGGTCCCGCTGAGCCGGCTGGACAACGCGATCCGCGACAGCCGCGACTCGAAGACGCTCGTCGGGCTGCTCTGGCTGCGCGCCTTCCTGAGCCGCTGACGCTCGCCTTGCAGCGCAAAGGGCTGTGCCGCGGGTGGGCGAACCCTCCACCGTGGCCACCATCGAGAAGCCCATCGTCGAGCGCCGCTTCGAGCACCTGGTGCTCGACTTCCTCGCGTATCTCGAGTTCGAAAGAGGGCTCTCGCGCAACACGCTCGATGCGTACCGCAGCGACCTGTTGCAGTACGGGCGCTTCCTGGAGGAGCGCGGTCAGTCCGCTCTGGAGGCGACGCCCGGCGACGTCTCAGACTTTCTCGAGGTCCTCGCGAAGGGCAGCGACGATCGACCGCCCGCTTCGCCCGCAACGATCCACCGCAAGAGCGCCTGCCTGCGCTCGTTCTACCGCCACCTGCGGCGTGACGGGCTGCTCGACACCGATCCCACCGCCTCGCTGAGCACGCCGCGGCGCTCGCGCAAGCTGCCCCAGGTGCTCACGAGGGGCGAGATCGAGAAGCTGCTCGGGCAGCCGCGCGGCACCGAGCCGGCCGCCCTGCGAGACCGCGCGCTGCTCGAGGTGATGTACGCCTGCGGTCTCCGCGCCTCGGAGGCCATCGGCCTCGAGCTCATGGACGTGGACCTCGACGAGGGCGTGCTGCGGGCGCGCGGCAAGGGCTCGAAGGAGCGCGTCGTGCCGATCGGGCAGGCGGCGCTGAGGGCGCTCCGGATCTACCTCGAGCGCGGCCGGCCGAAGCTCGTCAAGGGCGCGCCCGAGGTGCACCTGTTCGTGAACTTCCGCGGTGGGCACCTGACCCGCCAGGGCCTCTACAAGATCGTGCGCCGCCACGCCCAGACCGCCGGGCTCGCCGACCGCATGAGCCCGCACACGCTGCGCCACACCTTCGCCACCCACCTGCTCGCAGGCGGCTGCGACCTGCGCTCCGTGCAGGAGATGCTCGGGCACGCCGACGTGTCGACCACCCAGCTCTACACCCACCTGTCGAGCGAGCGGCTCAAGGACGTCTACTTCCGCGCGCACCCACGTGCTAGAACCGACGTGAGTGCCGGAGCTCCCTGAAGTCGAGACCATTCGCCGCCAGCTCGCCCCCGCGGTGGAGGGGCGGCGGCTCGAACGCATCCGCGTGCTCGACCCGCGCTGGTCCGATCCGGCGCCGCCAGAGGCGATCGCGGACGCGCTCGACGGGCGCAGGATCGAGCGGCTGCGGCGGCGCGGCAAGTACCTCGTGATGTCGTTCGAGGACGACGTGCACCTGGTGATGCACCTCCGGATGACCGGCAACATCCTGCTGACCGACGATGAGCCGAAGCACACGCGCGTCCGGATGCAGCTCGACGACGGCCAGACGGTCCTGTTCGTGGACCAGCGCCGCTTCGGGACCGGCGACGTGCTGCTCGGGAGCGACGCGCTCGCCGAGTACTTCGCCTCACGTCTGGGCGTGGAGCCGCTCAGCCCCGACTTCACCGCGGACGCCCTGCGTGACCAGGCGCGCGGCCGAACGCAGCCGGTGAAGGCCTTCCTCCTGAACCAGGAGCGGGTGGCGGGCGTGGGGAACATCTATGCCGACGAGGCGCTCTTCCGGGCGAAGATCCACCCGCTGAAGCCGGTCGGCACGCTGCGGCGCGCGCAGATCGAGGCGCTGCGCGACGCGGTGGTCGAGTCGCTGAACGCGGGCATCGACGCGAAGGGAGCGTCGATCGACGACTACAGGCACGTGGACGGCGCGCAGGGCAGCTTCCAGGACCGCTTCCTGGTCCATCTCCGGAAGGGCCAGCCCTGCGTCCGCTGCGGAACGCCGATCCAGAAGATGCGAGCGGCCGGCCGGGGCACGTACATCTGCCCGCGCTGCCAGCGCCGCCCGCGCGAACGACAGCACTGAGGAGGCGGCCCAAGCGGGATTGGGCGCTTTATGTACCGAGGTGGGGATATAAGTCGACCAACCCCTGACCGACCCGCCCTCAATGCTGTCTTTTTTTGGCTAGGCCGCCAGCAGGTCCTCGAGCGTCCCCGCGCGGTCCGCCTCGAGCAGCTCGCGGAAGCCGCCGATCGAGCGCTGGCCCACCACGATCTGGGGGAAGGTCATCTGGCCGGTCAGGGCGACCAGCTCGGCGCGGCCCACGGGGTCCTTCGCGAGGTTGACCTCGCGATAGTCGACCCCGCGCGCCTGCAGCAGCGTCTTTGCCTGCCTGCAGAAGCCGCACGGCTCCGTTGTGTACAGGTACACGACCCCGTTCTCGTCCGCCATCCCGATCAGAGTGTATTTACCGCATGTCCGGCTCTTTTAAGACAGAGGCGATCGTTTTGCGCTCAATTCGGTACGGCGAGGCGGACCGCGTGCTGCACCTCTACACGGTCGATCGTGGCCGCGTGGGCGCCGTCGCGAAGGGTGTGAGGAAGGTGAAATCGCGGCTCGGCGGACGGCTCGAGCCGCTCAGCCGCGTGCGCCTCGTGATGCACCAGGGCCGCGGCGAGCTGTGCACGATCAGCCAGGCGGACACGGTCCACGCCCACGCCGCGCTGCGCGAGCGCCGCGCAACGCTGGAGCGGGGCGCGCAGGCGTGCGAGGCGGTGCTGCGGCTGCTCGACTCGGCCGAGCCCAACCGTCCCGCCTACAACCTGCTTTGCAACGAGCTCGCCCTCCTCGACGCGCATCCGGACCACGCCGGCCGGGCACAGGCGCTCGCGTTCCGGCTGAAGCTGCTGCTGTCCGCCGGTTTCGCGCCGGAGCTGGCCTCGTGCGCCTCGTGCGGAGAGGCCGAGCACCTCGGCGCCTTCTCTCCGAGCGCGGGCGGAGTGGTGTGCGCCGGCTGCGAGGCGGGCTCGTTCCCACTGGGCCAGGAGGCGCACCGGTTCCTGGTCGACGCCCTGGCACGCCCGCTGGCCGAGGCACCGGACGCGCCCGAGCGCGCCCTCCAGCAGGCCGACCGCGCGCTGGCGGAGACGATGGAGTACCACGCGCACGTCCGCCTACGCCGGGTCGCGTAGGGCCAATAGGCTCCTCACCGATGGCGGACAAGCTCGTCTACGACTTCGAGGAGGGATCGCGCGACATGCGCGACCTGCTCGGGGGGAAGGGCGCCAACGTCGCCGAGATGACGCGGGTGCTCGGCGCGGAGCGGGTGCCCGCCGGTTTCACGCTCACCACCGAGGCGTGCATCGCGTACATGCGTGGCGACGGCCTCCCCGATTACTCCGCCGCGCTCACGCGTCTGGAGGAGAAGGCCGGCCGGTCACTCGGGCAGTCCGACGATCCGCTGCTGGTGAGCGTGCGCAGCGGGGCGCGTGAGTCCATGCCCGGCATGCTCGACACCGTCCTCAACCTCGGGCTGAACGACGAGTCGGTCGAGGGACTTGCGAAGACGACCGACAACGAGCGCTTCGCCTGGGACTCCTACCGCCGCTTCACGCAGATGTTCGGGAACGTCTGCCGCGGCATCGCAGGCGAGCGCTACGAGGACCTCATCAAGGAGCGGAAAGAAGAGGCCGGGGTGAGGGACGACGTCGAGCTGGAC
The DNA here is from genome assembly GCA_040509835.1 of Thermoleophilaceae bacterium. Lineage (GTDB taxonomy): Bacteria > Actinomycetota > Thermoleophilia > Solirubrobacterales > Thermoleophilaceae > JACVRW01. The sequence continues at coordinate 1,763 of JBEVKE010000005.1, read as the reverse complement.
GTGGACCACCTGAGGGCGCTCACGCAGAGCTTCAAGGAGCTCTTCCAGGCCGAGACCGGAGAGGAGTTCCCGCAGGACCCGCAGGAGCAGCTTCGCCAGGCAATCGTGGCCGTGTTCGACTCGTGGACCGGGAAGCGGGCGGTCGAGTACCGCCGCATCAACCACATCCCGGACGAGTGGGGCACCGCCGTGAACATCCAGCAGATGGTGTTCGGCAACAAGGGCGACAGCTCGTGTTCGGGCGTTGCGTTCAGCCGCGACGAGATCACCGGCGAGCCCACGCCGTCAGGCGACTTCCTCCCGAACGCCCAGGGCGAGGACGTGGTGTCGGGGGTGCGCACTCCGCACGACATCCACGACATGAAGGACTCGATGCCGGAGGCCTACGAGGACCTCATGGACATCCTCCGCACGCTCGAGGGCCACTACCAGGACATGCAGGACACCGAGTTCACGGTGGAGGAGGGCAGCCTCTACATGCTCCAGACGCGCAACGCGAAGCGGCCCGCACAGGCGGCCGTGCGCTTCGCCGTCGACGCCGTGGATGAGGGGCTGCTCGACAAGCGGGAGGCAATCGCCACCATCGACGCCGGCTCGCTCGACGCATTGCTCCACCCGGGCTTCAAGCGCGATGCCCAATTCCAGGTGCTCGCCGAGGGTGTGCCCGCCTCGCCCGGCGCCGCGAAGGGCGCGATCGTCTTCACCGCCGACGACGCGGTGCACGCGGCGGAGGACGGGCGCGACGTGATCCTGGTGCGGCCGTTCACCGAGGCGGAGGACATCGCCGGCTTCCAAGCCGCGAAGGGCATCCTCACCGCCGAGGGCGGCAAGGCGAGTCACGCGGCGCTCGTGGCGCGTGGGATGGGGAAGCCGTGCGTGTCCGGCGCGTCCGCGCTCGACATCGACGTGCACGCGAAGACGCTGAGCGTGAACGGCACACGTCTCGGCGAGGGCGACCTGATCGCGATCGACGGCAGCGCCGGCGTCGTGACGGCCGACGACGTGCCGCTCGAGGAGCCCGAGGTGTCCGACCACTTCGACGCCGTCCTGAAATGGGCCGACGAGATCCGCACCCTCGGCGTGCGCACCAACGCCGACACCCCCGAGGACGCCCGCCGCGCTCGCGAGTTCGGGGCGGAGGGCATCGGCCTCTGCCGCACGGAGCACATGTTCATGGCCGAGGACCGCCAGCCGAAGATGCGGGCGATGATTATGGCCGAGTCGGAGGAGGAGAGGCGGTCCTGGCTCGACCAGCTGCTGCCGCTCCAGCAGGGGGACTTCGAGGGCCTCTTCAAGGAGATGGAGGGCCTGCCGATCACGATCCGCCTCCTCGACCCGCCGCTTCACGAGTTCATGCCGCAGGCCGAGGAGATCGCGCAGCAGGTGGAGCGGGCCCGCATCGAGCAGACCGACAACCTCGAGGAGCTCGAGCACACCCTGGACCGGATCCACACCCTGTCCGAGACGAACCCGATGCTCGGCACCCGCGGCGTCCGGCTGGGCGTGCTGCACCCGGAGGTCTACGAGATGCAGATCCGCGCGATCTTCCGCGCGGCGCTCGCGGTGCCCGAGCCGCCGCACCTCGAGATCATGATCCCGCTGGTGGCGTACGAGCGCGAGATCGAGCTCATGCGCGGGCTGGTCGAGCGGGTGGCCGGCGAGGAGGGCGCGAGCGACCTCGAGTTCTCGGTGGGGACGATGATCGAGCTGCCGCGCGCCTGCTTCGTCGCGAACCGGATCGCGGAGCACGCCGACTTCTTCTC
>JBEVKE010000004.1:0-9996 GCA_040509835.1 Thermoleophilaceae bacterium | reverse complement strand
CCAGCGCGGCGTCGATCTCAGCCGCGCCCTCGAGCGCGTTCTCGTCATCGGCGCGCTTCGGGCGCACCGCCGCGCGCCTGTGGGCGTCGATGATCCGGTTGCGGGCGATCGCGTACAACCACGTGCGGACACTGGCGCGCCGCTTGTCGTAGTCCTTCGCGTGGCGCCACAGCTGCGCGAAGACGTCCTGCACCACCTCCTCCGCGAGCTCTCGGTCCCCGAGCGCGCTCGTCGCGAATCCGAACAGCTCCGGGGCATAGCGCCGGTAGAGCACGCGCAGCTCGTCTCCGCTGCGGTCCCCCCGCAGCCTCTGAACGAGGGTCGCGTCGCTCGACGCCATGCCCTTACCTATACGCCACAGCGTCGGGGTCGGTTCGCCGGCGAGGTCACCTATCGCGCCTGAATAGCGCCAGCGCGAACCCGAGCGTGTCGCGGCCCCCGGGCATGGTCAGCCGCTCCCGGGTCCGCTCGGCGCGCTCGCGCAGCTCCGGATGGCCCGAGCGCTCGCTGTTCAGGATCTGGCGCCATTCGTAGCGGTCCCAGTCCGCATCGCTCGCGACCGAGGCGTACAGCGGGGTGAAGCCCGCGTCCTCGGCGGCGCGCATGAGCCCGCGGTAGTCGGCCAGCTCGTCCTCGGTTGCCCCGCCCAACGCGTCGAGGTAGGCGGCGCCCGGCGGCTGCCGCCAGTAGCCCTCGCCGAGGAGCAGCTGCCCGCCCGGCTCCACGAGGTCACGCAGGGCGGAGAGCGCGTCCGGAAAGCCGCCGAGCGCGTGGCTCGAGGCGATGCAGATCACGAGATCGAACGTCTCGCCCGGGGGCGCTTCCGCCAGCGTCACGGCGAGCTCCGGCGGCGCCGCGTTCACGAGCACCGGATCGGCGTCGTAGCCGGCCGGCTCGACCTCGTAACGCTCCGCCACCCGCCGCAGCACCTCCGCGCGGCCGCAGGCCACGTCGAGCACGCGCGCGCCGCGCGGGAGCGCGAGCAGCGCGATCGCCTCGTCCAGCGCCGCCTCCGAGAGCGGGTTGTAGAGGACGAGGTCCCCGTGCGCTATCCGGGAGGCCTCGGCGCGGTCCACGCCGATCACCGTACCTTTCCGGACGTGCGCCCGCTGCCCGCAGCCAGCCTCGGCGAGTCGTTCAACTCGTTCTTCGAAGCGGTCGACTCGTTCTTCTCGAACCTCGCCTCGGTCCGGCTGCTTCCGCTGCTGCTCGCGCTGATTCTGTTCACCGTTTACCTGACGTTCCGCGCGCGCGCGAGCTTCAACGTGCTGCGCGCGGCCTACCCGACCGAGCGCATCGAATTCCTGCGGATCTGGGGCGCCTACTTCGCCGGATACGGCTTCAACGCCGTGATCCCGGCCCGCGGCGGCGACGTCGTGCGGCTCTTCCTCACGAAGAACTCCGTGCCGAACTCGAGCTATCCCGCGGTGGCTGCCACCTTCGTCGTCGAGCTGATCTTCGACGTGGTCATGGGCTCCCTGATGCTGCTGTTCGCCTTCACGCAGGGCGTGTTCCCGAAGCCACCCGACTTCGCCAAGCTGAACGCGTTCGACCTCTCGTACTTCGCGCAGCACCCGGAGCTCATGCTGTTCGTGCTCACGGTCGCCGGCGTGGCCGGCCTTGCTGGGTTCGCGATCCTCAGCATCCGGGTCAAGGCCTTCTGGGAGCGGGTGAGGCAGGGCTTCACCATCCTCCGGGACCGCGATCGCTACATCCGCGAGGTGTTCCTGGTGCAGCTGGGCGGCTGGTGCTTCCGGTTCGCCGCGTTCTGGATGCTGCTCGAGGCCTTCAACGTCGGCGGCTCCGTCAAGAACGTGCTGCTGGTGCTGGGCGTGAACGCGGTCTCGGCGGCGGTGCCGTTCACCCCGCAGGGCGCCGGGGTGCAGCAGGCGCTCCTGACGAAGGTGTTCGCGGGCACCGGGTCAGGCGCCGTCGTGGCGTCCTACTCGGTGGGCCAGCAGATAGCGATCGGCGCGCTCACCTTCGGCATCGGCTTCGCCGCGATCGTCTTCATCTTCCGATACCGGAGCTTCAAGGAGGTGATTCAGCGCGGGCAGGCGGAGCGGGCTACGTCCCGAAGCCCTCGCGAGCCTCCCGAACCAGGATGACGGCCTCGGGGAACAGCGACTGCATCGCCGCCCGGAGGTCCTGCACCTGCTGCTCGGCGTTTCCCTGCAGATTGAGGCGATTGATGCCGGCGACGGTCATGTCGACGGCGAGCTTGATGGCGTTGTCGGCCCAGGCCACCTTCTGTGCTCCCTGCATCTGCTGAGCGAACTCCTCCATGCGCCGGCGGAGCTCGTCCGGATCGCCGAACAGGCCGCCAAATGGGTCTTCAGAGGACATGTGTCAAGGGTAGGGGACGACCCGATATTGTCGCGCGACCAATGCGGATCTCGGAGATCATGACCCAGGGCGTCGTGACCGCCGGCACGGCCGACACGTTGCGGCATGTCGGTGAGCTGATGCGCGACCGCAACGTCGGCTCGGTCGTGATCTGCGAAGGCGGCCGGCCTGTCGGCGTGATCACGGACCGCGATCTCGCCCTTGCGGTGGTCGCGGACGACGTGGACCCGGACACGCACGCCGGCGAGCACGCCTCGCGGCCGATCGTGACGGGCGAGGTGGAGATGCACATCGAGGAGGCCGTTGCCCTGATGATCCAGCACCGCGTGCGGCGCCTGCCGGTCACGGACGGCGACGGCCTGGTCGGGATCGTGACCATCGACGACTTGGCGGTCCGGGCCGGCGACCTGCACCAGGCGCAGCAGATCACCGCCGAGGTGGCGAAGGCGGCGCTGCCGGAGTTCTACTTCCACCAGCGCGGAGGCTGACCGGTGGCGCAGCTCACACCGGACCAGCTGCGCATGCGGCAGCGGATCGAGGGTCTGATCAAGCTGGCGGCTCCCGCGCTCGACCTGGTGCTCGCCGTCGGCGAGCGGGTGTCGAAGGTGGTCGAGCCGGAGGACGTGGAGTACTACCCGCCGCGCGTGACGCGCGAATCGCCTCCGCCTCCCCAGCGCACGTGACGCGCGACGACCAGCTTCAGTGGGAGGCCCGCTGGGCCGTTCCCGCGGCGGTAGCGTCGTTCGGCGCCGCGGTGCTGCTCGTGGTCAGCGCCACGCTGTTCTTCCCGAAGGACCGCAAGGGCATCGGGAGAGCTCCCGACCTCCTGCTCTCGATCGACGACCAGTCCGGCGCCTACCTCGCGTCCGCGATCCTCACCGCGTTGGCCGCGGTGCTCCTGCTGGGCGTCTTCTACTACCTGTTCCGAGCGGTGGAGGCGCGCGGCGGCGGCGTGCCGCACTGGTTCGTGTACCTCGTCTACGCCGCACCGATCCTGTTCGCGATCGGGAGCGTCGTGTACGCATTCCAGGCGGTCGACATCGCCGACGAGTTCACCTCGGGCACGCCGATCCGCGGACAGGCCGGCGAGGACCGCGCCAAGGACCTGAGCGACGTGAGCCCGCTCCTCCTGGCCGCACAGACGGCCGGCACCGTGGGCGTGGCGTTCCTGTTCGTGATGCTGCCGCTGCGCGCGCGCCGCGTGGGACTCCTCACCGCGTTCATGGGCATCCTCGGCGCGATCGCCGGCGGGCTCATCGTGTTCCAGCTCGCAGGGGTCTCCGCGATCATCCAGGGCTTCTGGCTGGTCGCGCTCGGCCTGGTCTTCCTCGGCCGCTGGCCCGGAGGGCGCGGACCCGCCTGGGAGACCGGCGAGGCCGCGCCGTGGCCGTCCGCGGCCCAGCGCCGCGCCGCGCTCGACGCCTCGAAACCGGGCCCGGAGCCGAGCTCGGACGAGCAGCCCGGCGCGGCGGACCCCGAACCGGTGCCGGACCGTCCCCCGTCGCGGAAGCGGCGCAAGAAGAAGGGGCGCTAGGGGTTTCTCCACATCTTCACCCCGCGTTTACGAGTGGGGGTGGGGGTCGGGCGTAGCGTCGCGCCCATGAGCATCACGACCACCGGGCCCCTCGAGATCCGGGAAGACGAGACCGACGTCCTGGCCGGCGGTAGGCGCGTGGGGCTGACGGTGCGCGAGTTCGAGGTGTTCCTCACGCTCGCCTCCCGTCCCGACCGCGTCGTTCAGCGCCCTGAGATCTACCAGGAGGTATGGAACGCCCCGATGCCGTACCGCGACAGGGCCGTGGACGTATTCGTCCGCAAGGTGCGCCAGAAGCTCGACGACGCCGCGCCCGGGTGGACCTTCATCCACACGCATTTCGGGATCGGCTACCGCTTCAGCCCGGAGCCGAGGGTGAAGTGACGGATCTTCACCACCCCGATACGGGGGCTTCACAAGATGGCACGCCGGCGCCGCGATGGTGGCGACGTCCATGTCTCGACGAAGGAGCTCTCCTCCGATGAAGCATCGCCTCCCCCTCGTCCTCGCGGTCGTGGCTCTGGCGGTCATCCTGCCGGCGTCCACCGCCGCCGCGAGGACCACCATCTCCATGAGCGGCTCGACATCCGTCGCACCGCTCGCGGCCAAGCTCGCGAAGGGCTATCTAAAGGCCCATCCCGGGGCCGCCACCTTCCGGCTCGCACAGGGCGGCTCCGACGTCGGCGTCGCCGACGTGGCCGCCGGCCGCGTGACAATCGGCAACTCGTCACGCGACCCGAAGTCCTCCGACCCGGGCGGCATCGTCTGGAACCGGATCGCCCGTGACGCGATCTGCATCGCCACCAACAGCCAGAACGCCCTCTCCGGGCTCACCCAGGCGCAGGTCCAGGCCATCTTCAGCGGCTCGGTCCGTGACTGGAGCCAGGTGCCGGGCTCGACCGTCAGCGGCCCGATCGACGTGGTCGTCCGCACGGCGGCGTCCGGCACGCAGGACGCGTTCCAGAAGATCTTCATGGGCAGCGCGAAGGTCAGCTCGAGCGCGGCCCAGAAGGCCTCGAACGGCCTCGTGGCGCAGTCGATCAAGAGCGACCCGAACGCGGTGGGCTACGTCTCGCTCGCCTTCACCAAGGGTCTGAACGACGCTCGATACAAGGGCGTGGCCTGCAACCTGCGCAACTCGAAGTCGGGCCAGTACGAGGGTGTCCGCACCTTCTGGATGGTCACCCGCGGCCGGGCGACAGGGGGCGCGCTGAAGTTCATCCGCTGGATCCAGCGGAGCAAGGCGGCCCACGCCATCACCGCCACGGGCTGGGTCCCGATCCGGGGCTAGATGGCCGAACCGGTTTCACCGGCCACCGAGCCGAACCGGAGCGACAGGCGCGCCGAGCTCATGCTCGGCGCGCTCGCGTCGGTGGTGCTCGTGGTGATCGTGGGCATGGTCGTCTTCGTCCTGACGAAGGCGTGGCCGTCGTTCGCCCACAACGGCCTCGCGTGGTTCGGCGGCGGGGGGAACGTCGACGATCAGCTGATCGCCATCTTCAACTCGCCGGCGGACCCGGCGAAGTACGTCTACACGATGCACGCGTGGCCGCTGCTGTACGCGACCGCGCTCGTGACCCTCGGCGCGGTGGCCATCGGGCTCAGCTTCGCGCTGTTCGCCGCGATCTTCATCGTGGAGTTCGCGCCGAACCGGATCCGCGCGCTGCTCGAGCCGGTCGTCCGCCTGCTCGCCGCGGTCCCGTCGGTGATCTACGGCCTGATCGGGATTCTCGTGCTGGTCCCCTTCGTCGGCAACCACGTGATCACCCGCGGCACCAAGGAGTCGGTCGCCTACGTCGTCCAGCTCTCCGGGAGCAGCCTGATCGTCGCGGTGGTCGTGCTCACGGTGATGATCACGCCGATCATGATCGCGCTGATCGTCGACGCGCTCCGGGCCGTTCCGGGGTCGTGGACGGAGGGCGCGCACGCGCTCGGCGCGAACCGCTGGCGGGTCGTGTGGACGATCGCCGTGCGTGCGGCGCGGCCCGCGATCGTAGGCGCCTGCGTGCTCGCCACGGCGCGCGCTCTGGGCGAGGCGATCATGCTCTCGATGGTGTCCGGCTCGGTCGGCTTCTCGCCGAACCCGCTGGACGGCCTGACCTTCTTCGTCGAGCCGATGCGCCCGCTCGCCGCGACGATCGTCGACAACGCCGAGGGTCTGTCCGTGAAGCCGCTCGGTCAGACGCTGTACGCCTTCGCGGCGGTCCTGCTCGTGTCGAGCCTGTTCCTGTCGCTCGGCGCGTGGGCGGTCCGGCAGCCGATGAAGCGCTACGGGGTGAGGCCCTGATGGAGGCGGCCACCGTCACGCGGGCCGCACCGGCGCCCGCAACCGGGTCGGGCTGGCGCCGGATCGACCGCATCTTCGTCGGGCTGTGCTGGGCCTCCGGAATCACGCTCTGCCTGATCGCTGGCTCGCTGGTGCTGTTCATGCTCTTCAAGGGGCTTCAGTACGTGAGCCTCGACCTGCTCACGACCCACCCCGTCGCCGACCTCGACCAGTCGAAGACGGGCGGCTTCCTCGACCCACTGATCGGGACCGTGATCCTGGCGGTACTCGGCACGCTGATCGCGCTGCCGCTGGGCGTGGGCGCCGCCGTGTGGCTCACCGAGTACGGGCGCCCGTCCTGGCTGGCGCGCTCGGTCGAGTCCGGGATCGAGATGGTGGCGGGTACGCCGAGCATCGTGCTGGCGATCTTCGGACTGCTCCTGTTCTCCCAGCAGTTCCTGTCCTTCCTGTCGTTCACCGCGGAGGGCAACGCGGTGTTCGGGCGCTCGTTCTTCGCCGCCGGGGCGATGATGTCGCTGATCGCGCTGCCGCTGATCTTCGGCGCGACGCGCTCGGCGCTTCAGGCGATCCCGGGCCACGTGCGCGAGGCCTCCTATGCCCTCGGCAAGACAAAGGCGGCGACGATCCGGCGGGTGCTGCTCCCGATGTCACGCGAGGGAGTGGCCACCGGCACGGCACTCGGCATGGGCCGCATCGCGGGCGACACGGCCATCGTCGTGATCCTGCTCGGCGCCACCCTCCGGCTGCAGGGCGTGGGCGACGCGCCGGTGATCGGCACGCTCCGCGGCACCGGCAGCACCCTGACTTCCTACGTCTACAACAACTCCCCCGCCGGGGAGGGCAACGCTCCTGACAAGGCCTACGCGGCGGCCTTCGTGCTGCTGATGGTGGTGATCGCCCTGAACTTCGGAATCGACCTGATCACGTCACGGCGGGCGAGGCACTCATGAGCTCACGGTCCATGGTGCCCCCGCCGATTCGGCGCATCGAGCTCGAAGCCGAGCCCACGGTGGTCGCGCCGAGCACGCCGGAGACGCGCAACGGCGGCCACAGCTCGGTTGGGCTCGCGGCGCCCCGCCGGCGCCCGCAGCGGGCCGCCGCCGGCATCGAGCGCATGCGCACCGACGAGCTGTCGGTGGCCTACGGCGGGAAGCCGGCCGTCATAGAGGTGACGCTGCCCGTCCGCAAGGGCGAGGTGCTCGCGCTGATCGGCCCGTCCGGGTGCGGCAAGACGACGCTGCTGCGCTCGCTCAACCGGCTCACGGAGCTCACCGCCACCGCGTCGATGACGGGGAGCATCACGCTCGACGGCGAGGACATACACGCCCAGGAGGTCACGTCGCTGCGGCGTCGCGTGAGCATGGTGTTCCAGCAGCCGAACCCGTTCCCGATGAGCGTGTTCGACAACGTGGCCTACGCGCTGCGGGAGCAGGGCAACCGGCACCCGCGGCGCGAGGAGCTGCGGCCACAGGTGGAGGAGGCGCTCCAGCGCGCCGGTCTGTGGGAGGAGGTCGCCGACGACCTGTCGCACCCGGCGCTCAGGTTGTCGGGCGGCCAGCAGCAGCGGCTCTGCATCGCGCGCGCCCTCGCCGTGCGGCCCGAGGTGCTCCTCCTGGACGAGCCCTGCTCGGCGCTCGACCCGCGCTCGACCCAGACGATCGAGGAGCTGATCATCAAGCTGCGCGACGAGCTGGCGGTCGTGATCGTGACGCACAACCTCCAGCAGGCGTACCGGATCGCGGACTTCGTGGGCTTCATGTACCTCGGCGAGCTGGTCGAGTACGGCCAGGCCGACGAGGTGTTCGGCGCGCCGCGCGCGAAGCGAACCAAGGACTACATCAGTGGCGGCTTCGGATGAGGTGGCCGACATGCGCTCTGGTGCTGGCCCTGCTACTGGCCGGCTGCGAGTCGACGCAGTCGAAGAGCGCGGACCTGAAGGCGCACTCGAAGGGCGCGCTGGATGAGGGCGCGGGCGTGGTCGTGAAGAAGGAGAACCCCGACGTCAAGGTGCTCGCCACCTCGACGCTGAAGGACAAGAACGGCGAGGCCGTCGTAGTGCGGATGCGGAACGTGGGCAAGAGGCCGCTCGCGAACCTCCCGATCTCCGTCCGGCTAGCGGACAAGAGCGGCAAGGCGGTCTACACGAACACCACACCGGGCCTCGAGGCGGCGCTCGCGCACGTGGCCTTCCTGCACCCCGGCCAGGAGCTCTTCTGGGTGAACGACCAGGTGGTCTCCAGCAGCCGGCCGGCGCAGGCCAAGACGCTGGTGGGCGAATCGAAGCCGGTCAAGGGGCAGGTCCCGAAGGTCGACGTGAAGGGCGTCCATCTCCTGGACGACCCGGTGTCGGGCATCTCGGCGATCGGGCACGTGACCAACCACTCCCAGCTCCTCCAGCGCCGGCTGCCCGTCTTCTGCGTGGCCAGGAACGGGAACGCGATCGTCGCGGCCGGCCGGGCGATCCTCGAGAAGGTCAAGCCCGGCAGGGCGGCGCAGTTCCAGGTCTTCTTCATCGGCAATCCACGCGGCGCGCGCATCACCTGCACGCCGCTCCCCACGATCTTGAAAGGGACATCCAGTTGAGCACCACCACGCAGCAGACCTGCGCGACCTGTGACGCCCCGCTCGCGGACGACCAGCGCTACTGCCTCGAGTGTGGTGCGCGGCGGAACGGCGCGAGGCTGCCCTTCATGGAGGGGCCCATCAAGGCGGCTAAGGCCGAGCCGCCGCCGGCGCCTCCGCCCGACCGGCCGCTGCAGGCGATCACGCCCAGCATGGCGGCCGCGGGTGTGGCGCTCGCCGTGCTCTTCCTCGGCGTGGGCGTGCTGATCGGCCGCTCCGGGTCGGGTGCCGAGCAGACGGCCGCGAAGCCCACGATCGTCCGGGTGGGGGGCGGCACGGGCGCCGCGACGTCCGGCACGGCGCAGCAGGCGTCGAACACCACCGTCAAGGGCGACTGGCCGGCGGGCAAGGAGGGCTGGACCGTCCAGCTCCAGGAGCTGCCGAAGGACGACCCGTCGAAGATCTCGGCCGCCAAGCAGGACGCGAAGGACAAGGGCGCGCCCGACGTGGGGCTGATCGACACCGACTCGTTCGAGTCGCTGTCGCCCGGCAACTACATCGTCTACTCGGGCCAGTTCGACTCGAAGGACAAGGCCACCGCGGCGCTCTCGAAGCTGAAGAAGGACTTCCCGAAGGCGAAGGTGATCCACGTCGGGGTGTCCGCGCCCGCGATCGGCGGCGCGAAGGCGCAGGCCGACAAGCAGGCGGTTCAGAACCTCGACAACCTGTCCGGGAGCGACTACGCGAAGCAGTCGCGCAAGCTGCCGGACACGCTGGCGCTCCCGGGCAAGCCGCCGCCCAAGGACAACAAGCAGGGCGGTGGCGGCACCGGGTTCGAGACGATCAACTGAGCCGTGGCGGCCGAGGTCACCTCATGCCCAGGCTGCGACGCGCCGGTCGCTCCGGACCAGCGCTACTGCCTGAGCTGCGGGGGACAGGTGGGCGAGCGGCGTCTCGACCCGCTCGTGCTGCTGCGGGCGCGCCGCGGCACGGCGCCGGAGCTTCCTGAGGCGGCCGCATCGCCGGGCGGGGCGCGCTCCGCGTGGAGCCCGCACACGCTCGGCGCGAGCTGCCTCGGGCTGCTGCTCGGCGGCGCCCTGATGGGGGCGGCCTTCGCGCCGGGCCCCGCCGGGTCGCTTGCAGCGGCCGCGGGCCAGGTGATCGTGGTCACGGCGCCGGCTGGATCCGGCACGAGCGCCGACGGCGGCGCAGGCGACCCGACGGCCGCGTTCGCGCCATCCGAGGCCCCGGTTCCGGCGCCGGCCGC
>JBEVKE010000003.1:0-14529 GCA_040509835.1 Thermoleophilaceae bacterium | reverse complement strand
ACCACGCGCTCACCGAGTCCGCGGAGGAGCGCGGCGACGAGCATCGCAAGAAGACCGGCGTTCCGCTCGGCCGGACGGTCACGAACCCGGCGACGGGCGAGGAGATCCCGATGTACGTCGCCGACTACGTGCTGTTCGAGTACGGCACCGGCGCGGTGATGGGCGTGCCCGCGCACGACGAGCGCGACTTCGAGTTCGCCACGGAGCTCGGCCTCGAGATCAGGCGCGTGATCGAGTGCGGCGAGCTGCCATGCACGAGCGACGGCCCGATGGTGAACTCCGGCCGCTTCGACGGGCTCCACAACCGCGAGGGCTACGACCAGATCGTCGACTGGCTCGAGTCCGAGGGGAAGGGCAGGCGCACGGTCAGCTACCGGCTGCGCGACTGGCTGCTCTCGCGCCAGCGCTACTGGGGCTGCCCGATCCCGATCGTCCACTGTGAGAAGGACGGGCTCGTGCCCGTGCCGGACGACCAGCTCCCGGTCGAGCTGCCGGAGGTGGAGGACTACGCCCCGAAGGGGAAGTCGCCGCTGGCCGCGGCCGAGGACTGGGTGAACGTCACCTGCCCGAAGTGCGGTGGGCCGGCGCTCCGCGAGACGGACACGATGGACACGTTTGTCGACTCGTCCTGGTACTTCCTCCGCTATTGCGACCCGCACAACGACCAGGCGCCGTGGGACCGCGAGGTCGTGAAGCGCTGGATGCCGGTGGACCAGTACATCGGTGGGGTGGAGCACGCGATCCTGCACCTGATGTACGCGCGCTTCTTCGTGAAGGCGCTCGCGGACATGGACCTGCTCGACGTGCAGGAGCCGTTCGCGCGGCTGTTCACGCAGGGGATGATCACGCGCGACGGGGCGAAGATGTCCAAGTCCAAGGGCAACACGGTCTCACCCATGGAGTACGTCGAGCGCTTCGGGGCCGACACGGCGCGGTGCTACATCCTCTTCATCGGTCCGCCGTCCGACGACGCCGACTGGCAGGACGCCGGCCTCGGCGGGGTGCACCGGTTCCTCTCGCGGCTGTGGACGGCCGCGGCCGAGGCGTCGGCGTCTACCTCGCCCGGGGACCAGCCCGGCGGCGAGGCCGGCGACCTGCTCCGCAAGGCGCACTGGGCGATCGACAAGGTCACCCGCGACATGAACGACAACTTCGGCTTCAACACCGCCATCGCGGCGGTGATGGAGCTGACGAACGAGATCTACAGGCGGCGCGACGCGGCGCCGCCGGGCGACGTGCGGTTCGCGGTCGCCACGGCGGGCTCGCTGATCTTCCCGTTCGCCCCGCACCTGGGCGCGGAGGTGTACGAGATGATGACCGGCCGCCGGGTTTGGGAGGAGCCGTGGCCCGAGGCCGACCCGGCGCTCCTCGCGCGCGACGAGATCCAGCTGGTGGTGCAGGTGAACGGCAAGCTGATCGACCGGCTGCCGGCGCCGTCCACGGCGTCGCAGGCGGAGCTCGAGGAGCTCGCGCGCGGGTCCGACAAGCTGGCCGCCCGTTTGGATGGGGGCGAAATCGTGAAGACTGTGATCGTGCCCGGCAAGCTCGTGAATTTCGTGGTGCGATGAGAGAGACGCATATTCCAATCGGCTCGCTCCTGGCGGCGATCGGCGGCGTGCTCCTGATCGTGAGCCTCGGGCTCGACTGGTACGGAGAGTTCTCGGCGTTCACCGCGTTCGAGGTGTGGGACCTGGTGCTGCTGGTGCTGGGGCTCCTCACGATCGCCGGGCTCGCCATCGCGCTCGGCCTGCTCCACACGCCGCTGCGGCCCGGAACCGGGCTCGCGGTGGGCGCGGTGGCGGTGATCATCGTGGCCAGTCAGGCGATCAACCATCCGCCGGCCGGGATCGACCTGGACGAGGGCACGGGCCTCTGGCTCGGCCTCGGGGGGTCGGTGCTAATGCTCGCGGGCGCCGTGCTGTCCACGGCCCGGATCGCGATCTCGGTCGAGCCGCGCGGCCGCGGGGCGTCCGTCACGACCGGCGGCCCCACTCCGGAGGCCCCGGCGGCGGCGCGCCCGGCTGGGCCCGCACCGGCCCGCCCGGCTCCGCCGGACCCCGACGACGAGCCGACGATCCGGTCCGAGTCTCCGCCGCCGCCGCGGCCCTGATCCACGTAGCCGTAGTCGGCCCCGGCGAGGGCGGCGACCTCCGCGTCGCCGAGGACGTGGGCCGCATGCTCGCCGAGCGCGGCGCCGCGATCGTCTGCGGCGGGCTCGGCGGGGTCATGGAGGCAGCGTGTCGCGGCGCGAAGGAGGCCGGCGGCACGACCATCGGCATCCTGCCCGGCGCCGACCGCTCCGCCGCCAACCCGTTCGTCGACGTTGCGATCGCCACGGGCCTGGGCGAGGCGCGGAACGCGCTGGTGGTGCGGGCGGCCGACGCCGTGATCGCCGTCGGCGGCGGCTACGGGACGCTCTCGGAGATCGCTCTCGCGCTGAAGGCCGGCAAGCGGGTGGCCGGAATCGACACGTGGGACATCGACGGGGTGATCTCCACGCCGCACGCGGAGGCGGCCGTCGAGACCGTCCTGCGCGATTTCACCACCTAGACTCGCGGACTCTTGGCCGGTCAGTCGGACACGCCCTATCTGGACGCGCTGCTTGCGTATGCCGCCCGCAATCCGGGGCGCTTCCACGTGCCCGGGCACAAGGGCGGGGCGGGCGCGGACCGGGGGCTGCTCGAGGCGCTCGGCGAGCGGCCCTTCGCGCTCGACATCCCCGCGCTCACGTACGGCATCGACGTGGGCGACGAGCCCACGCCGTTCCACGCCGCCCAGGAGCTGGCCGCCGAAGCGTGGGGAGCCAAGCGGACCTGGTGGCTGATCAACGGCGCCTCGCAGGGGAACCACGTGGCGCTGCTCACTCTCGGGCATCGCGGCCACTGCGTGGTCACCCAGCGGAACGCTCACTCGAGCACGATCGACGCGCTGATCATGTCGGGGCTGCGGCCCACCTTCGTGTCGCCCGAGCTGGACCCGGAGCTTCACATCGCCCACTGCATGACCCCGGACACGCTCGACCGCGCGCTGTTAGAGACGCCGGACGCCGTGGGTGCGACGGTGGTCTCGCCCACCTATTTCGGCGCGGTCGCCGACGTGGGGGCGCTCGCCGAGGTGGCCCACTCGCACGGTGTGCCGCTGGTGGTCGACGAGGCATGGGGCTCGCATCTCGCCTTCCACGAGGACCTCCCGGCGGCCGCCCTGAGGCTCGGCGCGGACCTCGTGATCTCGAGCATCCACAAGGTGGTCGGAAGCCTGACCCAGTCGGCGATGATCCATCTCGGGCACGGCGACCTGATCGAGGAGCAGGTGGTGGACAGGTGCGTGACGCTGGTGGAGTCCACCAGCCCGAGCTCGATCCTGAACGCCTCGCTCGACGCCGCGCGCCGGATGGCCGCCACGCGCGGGCGGGAGCTCGTGGGGGAGACGCTTGCGGCGCTCGAGCGCACCCGCGAGGCGGTCCGGGAGATCCCCGGGCTGGACGTGCTGGACGAGCGGTTGGCGGGGGCGCCGGGCGTGTTCGACTACGACCCGCTGCGGCTCGCGATCGACGTGCGCGGCACGCGCATGAGCGGCTACGAGCTCGCGCGCCGGTTGCGCGAGGAGCACGACGTGCTGATGGAGCTGGCGGGCGAGAACGTGATGGTGGCCGTGTTCGGCATGGGCGAGGATGCGACCGCGGCGAGCGAGCGGCTACTCGCCGCGCTGCGCGGCGTGGTCGAGTCGACCACCGAGGCGGAGCGCGATGCCGCGGCGGTCCAGTTCACCGCCCCGCCGCCGTGGGGCGAGCTCGTGATGACCCCGCGCGAGGCGTTCCTCGGCCCTCAGGAGGTGGTCGCGGCACGCGACGCCGTCGGCCGCGTGGCGGCCGAGTCGCTCGCCGCCTATCCGCCCGGGATCCCGAACGTACTGCCGGGCGAGCGCCTGACCGCGGAGACGCTCGACTACATCGAGCAGACGATCGCTCACGGCGGCAGCCTCCGCGGAGCGAGCGACCGCGCGCTGCGCACGCTCCGCGTGGTGGTGGAGAGCTAGATCAGCCGACCCGCTCGCGGCGGATCGCCTGCATCAGGCAGTGCGCTCCGCCTCCGCCGAGCGTGAAGGCGGCGAGCTCGGGGTCGTACACGGTCAGGCCGAGCGCGCGCAGGCGCTCGTTCAGGTCCTTCGACTCCGCGCTCGTGAGCACGCGGTCACCGCCCAGGCACACCCCGTTCACGCCCAGCTTGAGGGCGTCGCTCAGCGGCACGGGCACGATCTGGACGCCCTTCGACTCGAGCCACCGCACGAACCCGGTGCCCACCTGCTCCACGCACACGGCGGCGAGCTTCTCGCCGAGCATCGCCGCGAGCACGTCGATGTGAAGGAAGTGCGGCGGGATCCGCTCGATCCTCACCTCCCAGCCGTCGGCCTCGAGCCAGCCGGCGAGCTGCCGGGCGGCCGGCTCCTCGGTCCGCTCCTCGCCGTTCCCGATCACCGCCACGCCCGGCTCGACGATCATGAAGTCGCCGCCCTCGAGCGCGGCCGCCGTGATCATCCGGTGGATCGGGATGTCGTTCTCCTGGTAGAAGCGGATCACCGGCGAGTACTCGCCGCGCCGCCACCACTGGTGGCACTGGGTCACGATCGGGCCCTGCGGCACGTTGATGCTCGAGTCGCGGGCGAACACCTGGTAGGGGAGGGCGGGATCCGGCTCCAGGAGGTGCACCCTCACGCCCGACTCCTCGTACACGCTCACCATCTCCGCGTGCTGGCGCTGCGCGTCCTCTCTGCT
This sequence comes from Thermoleophilaceae bacterium, assembly GCA_040509835.1. Taxonomy (GTDB): domain Bacteria; phylum Actinomycetota; class Thermoleophilia; order Solirubrobacterales; family Thermoleophilaceae; genus JACVRW01. Next base: position 9,758 of record JBEVKE010000003.1, on the reverse strand, counting down.
GAACGTGAGCCCGCTCTCGAGGGTGGCGCGGGATATGGCGCTCGCCGGGAGCCAGCGGAAGTTGTCGGGCGGGCACAGCAGGACGTCGAGCAGGCGTCCATACTCCGAATCCACGCCCCAGGCGGTGGCCGTTGCCTCTGATCCCTCCAATGCGCGCACGATTCTATGAGTGAGCAGGCCCGGCGCCGAGTCGTGGTGCGCGGAAACGTGCAGGGAGTCTTCTTCAGGAACAGCTGCCGGAGCGAGGCGAGCTCGCGCGGAGTGGCCGGCTGGGTCACGAACCGGCCCGACGGCGCGGTCGAGGCCGTGTTCGAGGGCGAGCCGGCCGCGGTGAGCGCGATGGTCGAGTGGTGCTCGCACGGCCCGCGTGGCGCCGACGTGGAGTCGGTCGACGAGATGCCCGAGGAGCCCGAGGGGCTGGCGGGCTTCCAGATCCGCTGACGCCCGCCGTCACGCCCTAGTCACGCTGATCGCCCACGCGTAACGCCGTCGCTCGTACGTTCGGGCGGTGGGAGAGCGCACTGGCTCGACGATCGCGATCTGGCTGGTGGCCGCCGTCTTGGCGGTGATCGCAGGCATGCGCCTGCTGGGCGGCGGCCACGAGGCGCCGGCGCCGGTGAGCCTTGATCCGGCGCCCACCCCGTCGCGCACCTCGGAGCGCCATACGCAGCTGTACGTGCACGTGGCCGGGGCGGTGCGACAGCCCGGGCTGATCCGGGTTCCTCCGGACACACGGGTGGCGAGCGCCCTCGAGCGGGCGGGGGGCCCGACCGCGCGGGCCGATCTCACGCTCGTCAACCTCGCCGCGAAGGTGCAGGACGGGCAGCAGATCCTCGTGCCGGTGACGGGGGCGGCCACGCGCGCCGGGGGCACGGGGGCAGGTACGACCGGCGCCGCCGCTCCCCCCGGCGCGAAGATCAACCTGTCGAGCGCCACCGCGGACCAGCTCGACGAGGTGGACGGCATCGGCCCGACCCTCGCGGACCGCATCGTCGAGTACCGCGACGCCCACGGCGGCTTCCGCTCGCTCGACGAGCTCGCCGAGGTCGACGGCATCGGCGAGAAGCGCCTGGCCACGCTGCGCGAAGCGCTCCAGCCGTGACGAGCGCCACACCCGAGCGGCGCTCCGGCATCGCCGCGCGGCCGTTCCACGTGGCGGTGGGATCCCTCGCCGCGGGCCTGGGCACCTCAACCGCCTCGCCGGCCGTGACGCTCGTGGTGGCCGCGGCGGTGGGAGCGGCGGTCCTGATGCCGAGGTGGTGGGGAATCGTCCCGTCTTCCGCGGCGAATCCCCACCAGTTCGCCGCGCTCGCCTGCGCGGTCGTTCTCCTCGGTGCCGCAGTTGGAGAGGCTCGGCTGCGGGCGCTCGATGCTCCCGTGACGCAACTCCGCGACGCTCACGTCGAGGGCATGCGCGTGTATCTCCTGTCGCCGCCGCGCCCGAATCCGTTCGGAGCGTCGGCGGCGGTGGGCGTCGCGAGCGACCCGCTGCGCGGCACGCGGCTCCTCATGCGCGTCGCGCGCTGGACACATCTGCCGTCGGGTGTCGAGATCGGCGCCGAGCTGGCGGTCGACGGGCACGTCCGGCCGCTGCAGCCGGCCGACGGCGCGGGCCAGTCCGGCTTCGCCGAGCAGCTCCGGCGCGCCGGGATCGCGGGGGAGCTCCTGCTCGAGCGGGCGCGGGCGACCGGACGGCGAAGAGGCGGAGTCGTCGGGGCACTGGATCGAATGCGCAGTCGGGCCGAGCGTGGCGTCGGGGCCGGCCTGCCGGCGCGCGAGGCGGCCCTCGCCCGCGGAATGGTGCTCGGCCAGGACGAGCGGATCGACGAGACCACTCGGCAGGACTGGCGCGATTCCGGGCTCAGCCACCTGCTCGCGGTGAGCGGCCAGAACGTGATGCTGCTCGTGGCGCTCGCGCTTCCGTTTCTCACGCTGGGGCGGCTCGGGCCGATCGCTCGCGGCCTCGCCCTGCTGGGCCTCGTGGCGCTGTACGTGCCACTCGCGGGCGCCGGCCCGTCGCTTCAGCGCGCCGGCGTCATGGGCGCGGCGGGGATCGCGGCGATGATGATGTCGCGCCCGGCATCGCGCTGGTACGCGCTGCTCCTGGCCGCCGCCATGACGCTCGCGCTGAACCCGCGGGCGAGGGCGGACCCAGGCTGGCAGCTCTCGTTCGCCGCGGTCGCGGGAATCCTCGCCTGGGGCCGCCCACTCGCGGCCGCGCTCGCCCGGGCGGGCGAGGAGCTGATCCCGGTGGCGCCGCGCCCGGGCGTCTGGGCCGGGCCGTCACCGCTGGTGCGGGCGCTTGTGCGCGGGCTCGCGGACGGCGTGGCCGTGACGGCTGCAGCCACGCTTGCAACCGGTCCGCTCGTGGCGTTCCACTTCGGCGCCGTGCCGCTCGCCGGACTCGTAGCAAACCTCCTGGCCCTGCCCGCGGTGGCGCCCGCGATGTGGCTGGGCATGCTGAAGGGCGCCCTCGGGATGGCCTCGGCGGCACTCCCGCCGGCCGGCGCCGCGGCCGAGTGGCTCGGGCCGATGACCAGGATCCCGCTGGTCTACCTCGAGCAGCTCGCGGAGCGGTGCGCCTATCTCCCCGGAGGCCGGCTCGTGCTGCCGCTCCACTCGCCCGCCGCCGTGGCCCTCGCCTACGTGCTCCTCGCCATCGCGCTGTTCGCGCTCAGGCGCTGGGCGAGGCGCGTGGGACGGCGGCCGGCGGGTGCCGGCCTCGCGGAGCGGACGGCCGCCTGGCGGCGCGCCCCGCGCTCGTTCCGCGTGGCCGTCCTGGTGCTCGTGCTCATCGTCCTCGCGCTCGTCACCGCGACCGGGCTCGGCTCGCCGGCACCGCCCGGCGACCTCACCGTGAGGTTCCTCGACGTGGGCCAGGGCGACGCCACGCTCGTCCAGGACGGCGACGGCGCCAACGCGCTCTTCGACGCCGGCCCGCCCGAGGCCGCCGTCTACCGCGAGCTCCGCGCGGCGGGCGTGAAGCGGCTGGACCTCGCCGTCTCGACCCACCAGTCGCGCGACCACCAAGGTGGCTTCCACGACCTGATCCGGCGGATGCCGATCGGCCTCCTGCTCGTGAACGGCTACGGGACGCGAGACCCCGACTACCACCGGATGCTCGCCGAGGCGCATGCCGAGGGGATCCGCCGCAGCCCGGCTCACGCGGGCGAGCTGCTCCACGTCGGACGGATGACGATCCAGATCCTCGGCCCGCCCCCGCACGAGGTGGGCGACCCGGCGCCCGAGGACCCGAACCCGATCGGGGTCGCGGCGATCGTCTCCCAGGGCGGCTTCGACCTGTGGCTGTCGGCCGACGCCGAGTCCGACGCGATCCTCGACTACCCGCTCCGCCCCGTGGAGGCCATGAAGGTCTCCCACCACGGCAGCGCCGACCCGGGCCTGCCCGAGGTGCTCGACCGGCTGCAGCCCGACGTCGCGGCGATCGAGGTGGGCGCTCACAACTCGTACGGGCATCCGACTCCGTCCACCCTGTCGGCACTCCGACACGCCGGCATCGCGACCTACCGAACCGACCGGGACGGGACCGTCACCCTGACGGTCACCCACGGCACCATGCGCGTGGCCACGGAGCGCTGACGGCTCCGCTGCGCCCGTCCGTAGACTCGGGGCCGTGGCCGACCTGAAGCCCGCGTACCTCGTCTGCGGCGACGACGACGCCAAGATCGACGCCTGGCGCGCCCGCCTCCGAAGGCGCGCCGAGGCGGATCGGGGCCCGGGCGGCCTCGAGGCCTTCGACGCGCGCCAGAGCGAGCCGGCCGAGGTGGCCGGGGCGCTGGCGATGCTCAGCTTCGACACCTCGACCCGCTACCTGCTGGTGGACGACGTGGGTGCGTGGAAGGCGGCGCAGCTCGGCCCGCTCGAGGAGACTCTCGGCCAGCTGCCGCCGGACACCGTCCTCGTCCTGATCGCGCGCGGCAAGGCCGTGAAGCAACTGGCCAAGGCCGTCGAGAAGGCCGGTGGCGAGACACGCGAGTATGCGGCGCCCAAGCCGTGGGAGCTGCCGAAGTGGTGCGCCGGGCACGCCCGGGAGCTCGGCCTCCAGCTGGATCCCGAGGCGGCCAAGGAGCTGGTGGCGCGGGTCGGCTCGAGCCAGCAGCGGCTGTCGCGCGAGCTCGAGAAGATCGGCCTCGCGCTCCACCCGTCCGCGCACGTGACGCCCGCCGACGTCGAGCAGCTCGCCAGTACCGACACGGCGCCCGGCGCCTACGACCTCGCGGACGCGCTCGTGGCCGGAGACCTGAAGGAGACGCTCGCGCTCGCGGAGCAGCTCGACGAGCACGGCGAGCGCCCCGGTCGCCTCATCTTCCCCCTCGTCCGCAGGCTGCGCGAGGTCCATCAGGCGGCGTCGCTGCTCGGCGCCGGCGTGCCCGATGCAAAGGTCGGCGAGGCCCTGAGGGGGCCGCCGTGGGCGACCAAGAAGGTGATCGCGAAGGCGAAGAAGGCCGACGTGGCAACGCTCGAGCGGGCCATCTGCGTGTTCGCCGACCTGGAGGTGGAGCTGCGCGGCGGCGGCGACGTCCGGGTGGACGAGGACGCCGCGTTCTCAGTGGCGCTCGCGCGCGCGACCGGCTAGCCGGTCAACGCCCGTACGGATACCACCAGTCCTTCAGCCCGATCTTCGTCTCGATGTGCACGTGCTTGGTCTCCTGGAACGCCTCCAGGCCCTCCTGTCCGAGCTCGCGGCCGAGCCCCGACTGCTTCATCCCGCCGAACGGCCCGGCGTCGTTGTCGGTCAGCGGGTCGTTGATCCAGACCGTCCCGGCCTTGATCTCGCGCATGCACCGCACCGCCGTCTCGAGGTCGCGCGTGTAGACGTTCGCGCCAAGCCCGAAGCGCGTGCCGTTGGCGAGCCGTATCGCCTCGTCGAGCGAGTCCACCGGCACGATCGGTGCCACCGGGCCGAAGGTCTCCTCGCGCAGCAGCGCGGTCGAGTCCGGGGCGCCGGTCACGACGGTGGGAGCGAGGTAGTGGCCGCGCTCGAAGCCCGCCCGGTCGCCGCCCACGAGCACCTCGGCTCCGGCGCCGACGGCCGCCTCCAGCTGCGCCTCCACCTTGGCCCGCTGCGGCGCCGACACCATCGGCCCGAGGTCGGTCGACTCCTTCAGTGGGTCGCCTACTCGCAGCGACCGCGTGTAGTCGACGAACTCGGACACGAAGTCGTCGTACACCTCGCGCGCCACGTAGAAGCGCTCGGCCGACGTGCACACCTGCCCGGCGTTCAGATACGCCGCCCACGCCCCGCCGCGAGCGGCGACACCCACGTCGCCCGCCACGTCCGCACACACGATGAACGGGTCCTTTCCGCCCATCTCCAGGTTCATCCGCGCGACCCGCGCGGCGCATCCCGCCGCCACCTTCTTGCCGGTCTCGACCGACCCCGTGAAGGCGACGCCCGCGATGCGCTCGTCGTCTACCAGCGCCGCGCCCACGTCGCCCGCGCCGGGAACCAGGTTCACGACGCCGGCGGGCAGGTCCGCGACGCACTCGGCCAGCATCAGCGTCGACAGCGGAGTGAGCTCGGACGGCTTTGCCACGACCGTGTTCCCCGCGGCGATCGCCGGCGCCACCTTCCACGCGAGCAAGAGCAGCGGGTAGTTCCACGGCACGATGCACGCCCACGGGCCGATCGGCTCCTTCACCACGAGCGCGAGCTGTGTGGACTCGATCGGCGGGATCACGCGGCCGGCGAAGTTCCGGCCCATCTCGGCGTAGTAGTCGAAGGCCGCCGCGGTCCAGGACACCTCGTCCGAGTTCTCGACGAGCGGCTTCCCGCCCTCGAGCGTCATTACCCGCGCGAGCTCGTCGGTGCGCGCGCGGAGCCGCGCGGCGACCTCGTGCAGGAGCTCCGCCCGCTCGACGGCCGGGAGCGCGGACCAGACAGGAAAGGCTTCCACGGCGGCGGCCACGGCCGCGTCGAGCTGCTCGGCGCTCGGCAGCCCGATGGTGGCCACGGTCTCCTCGGTCGCCGGGTTCTCCACGTCGAGCTTGCCGCCGTCACCGGCCACCTGCTCGCCGCGAATTAGGAGGCGGGTCTCCAACTAGGAGAGGCGGCTGCGCACGCGTGCCGCGCGGGACTTCTTGCGCGCACCGCTGTTGCGATGCAGGGCACCCGACTTCACAGCCTTGTCGATCCGCGACACCAGGGCGCGGAACTCCTCATCGGCCCGCGCGGAGTCGCCCGCGCCGACGGCCGACTCGAGGCGGCGGAACCAGGTCTTGACCTGGGAAGTGCGGCGGCGGTTCTCGAGGCGCTCGCGCTCCGCCCGATGAATCCGCTTTTCTTGTGAAGCGATGTTGGCCATGCAACCGACGCGAGTGTAGCGGGCGCCGCCCGATGGCCACCGACGCTCCAGAGCGGCCCGGCCACGCGCGCCGCGTGGCGCGCAACACGGCTTTCTTCAGCTTCGCGACCGGGCTGTCGCGCCTGCTCGGCCTCGCGCGCGAGGTCGTGGCGGCGAAGTACTTCGGCGTCACCGCCGCCATGTCGGCGTTCACGATCGCGTTCCAGGTGCCGAACCTCGTGCGAGCGCTGTTCGCCGACTCGGCCCTCCAGGGCGCGTTCGTGCCGGTGTTCAGCGAACTGCTCGAGAAGGGGGAGCGGAAGGAGGCCTTCCGGGTCGCGTCGAGCCTCTTCTTCCTGATCACGCTTGTGATCGCGGCACTCACGGCGCTGTTCGTCCTGTTCGCCGAGCCAATCATGTCGGTGATCGCGCCCGGCTTCGACGACGACCCTGCGCTCGCCGAGCTCACCGTCAACCTCGCGCGCCTGATGTTCCCGATCGTCCTGCTGCTCGCCCTGTCCGGCCTGGTCGTGGGGATGCTCAACTCGTTCGAGCACTTCGCCGTGCCCGCGCTCGCCCCCGTCGCTTGGAACCTCGTGATCATCGCGGCGCTCGTCGGGCTCGTGCCGGTGATGCCGGAGGGCGACGAGATCTACGCCTACGCGATCGGCATCCTCGCGGGCACGGTCGTGCAGTTCCTGCTGCCACTGCCCTTGTTACGCGGGCGGGGCGGACACCTCACCTTCCAGATCGACTGGCGCGACGAGCGCGTCCGGCGCGTCCTGAAGTTGATGCTGCCGGTGACGCTCGCGCTCGGCCTGATCAACGTCAGCCTCCTGATCAACTCCGTGTTCGGCACGCTGGTCTCGCCCGAGGCGCCGGCCGCGATCGACAAGGCCTTCCGCATCTACCAGCTGCCCCAGGGCCTGTTCAGCATCGCGGTGGCCACGATCCTGTTCCCGACCATGTCGCGCTACGCCGCCCGGGGCGCGCGCGACGACCTCCGCCGCACGATGGGCACGGGCGTGCGCCAGATCTGCCTGCTGCTGATCCCGAGCGCCGTGCTGATGGCAGTGCTGGCCGAGCCCATCACCCGGCTCGTGTACGAGCGCGGGGCGTTCGGGAACGAGGCCACCGACCTCACCTCCAGCGCGATGGTGTGGTGGTCGATCTCGCTGCCGTTCCAGGGCGTCAGCCTCCTGTTCTCGCGCACGTTCTTCAGCCTCCAGCGGCCGTGGGCGACCACCGCGCTCGCCGGGCTCAACCTGGTCGTCAACGCCACGATCTCGGCAGCCCTGTACGGGCCGTTCGGCATCGCCGGCATCGTGCTGGGCACGGTCGTCGGGACCACGGTGATGTGCGTGGCGCAGGGCCTGATCCTGCGCCGCGAGCTGAACGGCATCGAGGGGAGGCGGCTCGCGTCGGCCGTGGTCCGCATGATCGCGGCGGCGGCCCTGCTCGGCGCCGTGGCCTACTTCACCTGGAATGCGCTCGACGAGGCGCTCGGGCGGTCGTTCGCCGCGCAGGCCGTGTCGGTGCTCACGGCGATCGGCGCCGCCACGGTCGTGTACGCCGGCGTCGTGTGGGTGCTCAGGGTGCCCGAGGCGAGGCAGATCCCGCGGCTCCTCATTGGCCGCGGCCCGAGGGTCTGACCCCTTCGTTAAGGGTCTGACCCTTCATTAAGGGTCTGACCCTTCATGTTCCTCTAGAGCCGCGGTCGCGTCGGCTGCCGACGCGTAGACGCGGACGTAGACGACCTTCCCGTCGCGCACGCGCCAGATCCAGCCGGTCGAGCCGGTCACCGTGCGGCTCCGCGAGCGGGCCGAGACCCTGCCGGTCACGAGAATGAGGTCGCCCGACGCGCGGAACTCGCGTGGGGTGAGGCGCAGCTCCTCCCACACGGACGCCACGTCGCGGAAGTACTGGCGCATGCCGTCATGGCCCCTGTAGGGCTCGGTCCGGCCGGCGTGCTCGCCCGTCACGGCCGTGAACTCGATATCGGGGGCGGATAGGGCCAGAACCGCCTCGACGTCCCGGGCCGCGAACGCTGCGAACGTCGCCTTGACGACTTCGATGTCTGTCGCGATCACAGGTCCGGTCGGCACTATGACTCATCGCCATACTCGTACGCCGCAGTGGCATCGCCCGCATCCAACATCCGCAACTTCTCGATCATCGCCCACATCGATCACGGGAAGTCCACGCTGGCCGATCGGATCCTCGAGATCACGGGGGCGGTCGACGCTCGCGACCATCGGCCTCAGCTCCTCGACTCGATGGAGCTGGAACGGGAGCGGGGCATCACGATCAAGGCCCAGGCCGTTCGCGTGGAGTACAAGGCGCGGGACGGCAAGCTCTACCGGCTGCACCTGATCGACACGCCTGGGCACGTGGACTTCACGTACGAGGTGTCGCGCTCGCTGGCCGCGTGCGACGGGGCGCTGCTGCTCGTGGACGCCTCGCAGGGGGTCGAGGCCCAGACCGTCGCGAACACGTACCTCGCCGTCGACTCCGGCCTCGAGCTGATCCCCGCGATGAACAAGATCGACCTCCCGGGCGCGGAGCCCGAGCGCGTGGCCGGGGAGATCTCGGAGCTGATCGGCGTGGACCCGGAGGGCGTGATCCGCATCTCCGCGAAGACCGGCGAGGGCGTGACCGAGCTGTTGGAGGCGGTCGTTGCGCAGGTGCCCCCGCCCCAGGGCGAGCTCGACGCATCTCCGCGCGCGCTGATCTTCGACTCCGAGTTCGACCAGTACCGCGGCGTGATCGCCTACGTCCGGGTGGTCGACGGGACTCTTCGCAGGGACGACGCCATCGTCGCGATGCAGGCCGGTACGCACGCCGACATCGACGAGATCGGCTTCTTCGGCCCGCAGATGACGCCGGTCGACGCCCTGCACGCGGGCGAGGTCGGTTATGTGATCACGGGCATCAAGGACGTCTCGCAGCTGCGCGTGGGCGATACGCTCACCACGCGCGCGGGCGCGGCTTCCGAGCCGCTGCCGGGCTACCGCGAGATCAAGCCGATGGTCTTCTGCGGCCTGTTCCCGGTGGAGACGAACCAGTTTCCCGAGCTCCGCGACGCGCTCGAGAAGCTCGAGCTGAACGACGCCGCGCTCACCTGGGAGCCCGAGACGAGCGAGGCGCTCGGCTTCGGCTTCCGCTGCGGCTTCCTCGGGCTGCTGCACATGGACATCGTGCGCGAGCGCCTCGAGCGCGAGTACGACCTGGAGCTGCTGGCCACGGCGCCGACCGTCGAGTACGACGTGCAGCTCACGGATGGCCGCGACGTGGTCGTGCACTCGCCGTCCGACATGCCGGACCGGGCCGAGATCGCCGCGATCTACGAGCCGTACATCCGCGCGACCATCCTCACGCCGAAGGAGCACGTGGGCGCCGTGATGGAGCTGTGCCAGGAGCGCCGCGGCTCGCACGTGGACATGACGTTCCTCT
>JBEVKE010000002.1:0-9637 GCA_040509835.1 Thermoleophilaceae bacterium | reverse complement strand
CGTCGGTCCCGTCGGGCCGCTCTTCCGTGCCGTACGCGCGGTAGCGCTCGCGCCAGCCCATCGCCGGGTCGCCCATGATCTCGTCCTGCAGCTTCATGATCCCGTATATGAGCGCCTCGGGGCGCGGCGGGCAGCCGGGCACGTACACGTCCACCGGCAGGAACTTGTCGGCGCCCTGGACGACCGCGTAGTTGTTGAACATGCCGGCGCTCGACGAGCACGCGCCCATCGCGATCACCCACTTCGGCTCGAGCATCTGCTCGTAGAGCCGGCGGATGATCGGCGCCATCTTCACCGACACGCGCCCCGACAGGATCAGCAGGTCGGCCTGGCGCGGGGAGAAGCGGGTCACCTCGGCGCCGAAGCGCGACAGGTCGTTCCGCGGCGAGCCGATCACCGTGATCATCTCGATCGCGCAGCACGCGAGCCCGAAGCCAAGCGGGAACAGCGCGTTCTTGCGCGCCCAGTTCTGCGCCTCCTCGAACTTGGTGAAGAGGAGCCGCTGTTCGACCTCGCGCTCGAGGTCCTCGCCCTCGAGCTCGCCGCGCAGCAGCTGCTGGGCCTTTAGCTGGCGGACCCGGAGGCTCGCGCCGTCGACCTTGGTGCGAGTCACTTCCATTCGAGCGCTCCTCTTCTCCAGACGAACACGAGCGCAACGAGCAACAGGACGACGAAGACGACCGTCTCCACCAGCGCGAACACGCCGAACGCATCGAGCTTCATCGCCACCGGGTAGAGGAAGACCACCTCGATGTCGAACAGGATGAAGAGCATCGCGATCAGGTAGAAGCTGATCCCGAAGCGGAATGACTTCTTCACATCCGACGGCAGACCGCTCTCGTACGGCTCACGCTTGACGCCCCCGGGGCGCTTCGGCCCGAGCGCGTTGTTGGCGAAGGTGAAGGCCGTGCCGATCCCGATTCCAAGAAGCAGGAAGACCAGGGCTGGCAGGTAGCTCTTCAGCATGCCAAGCGGGAGGTATAACGCACCCTTGTGCGGCGGTGCCACATAGTGCGGAAGGACACCCGCTGAGCGGCTTTCATGCGGCTGTCGGTATCGCCGTGCTCGCGACCAACCTGGTCGCCGCGGTGTGGGGCGCGATCGGGTGGGCGCGCAAGGACGCGCGCGCCTCGATTGTGTTCTGGCCGCTGCTCCGGGTGGCTCAAGCGACGGTCGTGATTCAGGTCGTTGTCGGGCTCCTGCTCGTGGCGCGCGGGGCGTCCGCGCCGGACGGGTTGCACATCGTCTACGGGGTGGCGCCGCTGATCGTCACGTTCGTCAGCGAGGGGATGCGCGTGGCGGTCGCGCAGCACGAGCTCGAGGACGTCGAGGACATCGACGCGCTCGAGCGCTCAGAGCAGGTCGCCCTAGCCAAGAGGGTGGCGCTGGGGGAGATGGGTGTGATGACCGTGGGCGCGCTCCTGATCCTCACGCTCGCCCTGCGCGCGTTCCAGACCGGCGGCTAGATGCCGAGGCCGGCGTACCAGAGCCCGAACATCACGCCGAACACGCCGAGGCCGGGCACCAGCACCGTCCGGTAGAGCGGCTCGATCGCGGGTCGTGTGAGGACCCACGCGAAGCCCGCGGTGCATGCGGTCATCGAGACCATCGACATCGGCGCGAACACCGCGAGCGCGAGCGCGGACTGGAGCTGGGTGGGCAGAGCGGCAATCAGCAGGACCACGACCGCGCCGGTGCCGGCGAGCCCGTGCAGCAGGCCGATGGACAGCGCCTGGCGGCTGGTGCGCAGCTTGTGGAGATGCTCGTGCGGACGCGCCCACCTGTAGATCACGCGCACGGCGAGCACGAGGATCACCGCGCCCACTGCCTTCTCGGCCGCGCCTTCGAGCCACGCCGGGAGGCTGGTCTTGAAGGCGATCAGCGGGATCCCGAGCGCCACGAGCGCGCCGGCGTGTCCCACTCCCCACCACGCGCCGAGCCGGGCGGCCTGGCGGGTGTCGCCGTCCTCCGCCGCGACGAGCGAGGTCACGGCAACGAGGTGATCTGGATCGGACGCGTGCCGGAGGCCGAGCAGGAACGCGATCGCGAGCGCCACGACCAGCGGCGCGCCGTCGAACAGCCCGCTGATCAGGTGGTCGAGCTGCTCGACCGGGGTGAACACGAAGTCGAAGCTCATTGCGAGTCCTCCATTCACATCACGCCCGGGACCGCTCGCGCGGCCAGGACGAGTCCGAGGGCGACGACGACTACCGCCGACGCGGCCGGCATGAGGGCAGCGAGCCGGCTGGTGGCGATGCGCGGCGGCACGAACCTCCGCGCGTGGACGACGGCCACGCCGAGCCCGGTGAGCGTGCCGGCGAGGCCGAGGCTGAAGGCGACGATGAGGAGCATCCCGAGCGCGACCTCGTGCTGCGAGATAGCGGCCAGCAGCACGACGAGGGCGGACGGGCAGGGAAGAAGGCCGGCGGCGGCCCCCATGCCGAGGAGGCCGCGGGTCTCCACGTGCTCGTGCCCATGCCCATGCCCATGCCCATGCCCGTGCTCGTGCCCATGCACGTGGCCGTGGCCGCGGCTGCTCCGAAGTCGCGAGCGCAGCACGCCTGCTCCGACGCCGACCACCATCAGGCCCGAGGCCAGCGTGAGCCAGGGGTAGAGCTGCTCGGGGAGCACGTACTGGGAGAGCGCGAGCGTCACGAGGCCGAGCGCGAAGACGCCGATCGTGTGCGTCAGGGTGACCGTCCCGCCGAGGACGACCGCGTCGCGAGCGCTGCCTCGCGTCCCGACGAGGTACGCCGCGACCATCGCCTTCCCGTGTCCGGGCGACAGGGCATGAAGAGCTCCCCAACCGAACGCGCCGAGCAGGAGGAGCACAAGCACGCCGCGGCCCGCCGCCGCGTCCTCGAACAGGGCGGTGAGCCCGTCGGAGCGGGTCTCCCCGGTCGTGACCGGGTGGCCGCCCATGCCCCGCGGCGCAACGAGCGAGCCGTCGCCCGGCGTCACCGAGAAGCTCGCGTCGCGTTGGTCGAGCGGGCTCTTGAGGAGGTCCGTCGGGTAGGTCCGGAGGCCGTACGTCGGGTCCCCGCTCGGGGTCTTCGTTCGCACCGCGGTGCGAACGCCGGGCGCCGCGACTATCGCCTTCCATCCGATCCGGTCGGGGAAGGTGCCGTCGTGGAGCCCGACGCGCTTCGGGTCGCGAACGGCCACGGCGAGGGTCACCTCCACGCGAGTGGTGGGCAGGCCGCCCGCCCCCATGGGGAAGCTGAGCCTGGGCTGTCCCACCGTTCGCAGGTCCGCGCGGCGTCCGTCGACCGTGAGGACGAGTCCGCGCCCGACCTCGTCGAGCTTTCGCCTCAGCACCTCGGCTCTGGCGAGCCCGCGCTCCTGGACCGTCGGGATCTCCGCCTGGTCGAGCACGTAGCGGACCTCCACCCGGTCCGACGAGATCGACAAGGTGGAGAGGTGGTTGACCGAGAAGTTCCCGAGTGGGTGCGCGGAGGCGGGCGCGGCCAGCACCAGGAGGACAACGACCGCAATGAGGGCGATCCGGGCGATCGTGTCGGCTTTTTGCCCGATATGCGGGCCTAACGACGACACCATCACGACCGCGCCTCCTCCAGCAGCCGGCGAGCCGACGGCGACAGCGCCGCCGCCCCCCTCACCGTCGCAGTCAGATACCGCGCCGCCTCACCGCGCCGGCCCGAGCGGAGCGCAGCAACACCCGCGTGCAGCCGGAACGCCGGGTCCACAGAACCCGTCCGCAGGGCGCGGCGCGCCCACACAAGCCCGTCGCCCGCCAGGCCCGCGCGCGTCAGCGCCCATCCCAGCGCGTCGGCCGAGCGGATGCTCGGCGCCAGGCGCCACACGCGCCGGCCGAGCCGGACCGCCCGCGCCGGCGACCCATGGTTCGCCTCGAACAGCACCGCCTCGGCGTCCGGAAGCGTCCGGCTCCGCCGCAGCAGGCGGTGCTGAAAGCGTGCCGCGGCGAGGTCGGCGCTCGCAGCCCTGCTCCTGCCGAGCGCCGTCTCGACCTCTGACAGGAGGGTCAGCGCGGTGGTCAGCGGCAGGCGGTTCGTCGAGCGGCGCAGGCGGGCGGCCGCCCTTCGGAGCCGCCCGCCCGCCGCGTCGATGCGCGCGAGTCCGGTGAGGGCCTGGGGGAAGGCGGGAGCGTCGCGCAGGGCGCTGCGATAGGCCTCGCCGGCCGGGCCGGTCTGGCCGCGAGTCAGCTCGAGGTCTCCGAGGAGCGTCTCCACGTAGGCGGTGCCCTCGGGGCTGCCTCCGGCCGAGGCCGCGTACCGCATCGCGGAGGTCGCGCCGTCGACGTCGCCGTGCAGCTCCCGGTAGTAGGACACGCGCGCGTACGCGGGGAGGCTGGGCTTGAGGTCAACGAGGCGCTGGATCGTGCGGGCCGCCGCCGGGTAGCGGCCGAGCTCGACCTGGGCATCGGCGATGACGGTGAGCGGACGGGCCAGGTCCGGCGCCACCCCCCTCGCCTCGGTGCCGAGCCTGAGCTGCTCGGCGAAGTCATGGCGCGTCCCGGCGAGCGTTCCGGCGCCCACAAGACCGTCGATGCTCGCGGGGTCTCTCCGCAGCGCGACGGAGAACGCCCGGTCCGCGCGCGTGTAGAAGGCCGGGTCGCCAGTCTCACGCGCGCGGGCCAGGTAGGTGTTGCCGAGCGCGGCGTAGTCGGGGCCGCGCTCGGCGGACACCGCCGCCGGCGGCGAGGTGGCGCCGTTGTTCAGCGCCACCATCGCCACCAGCACCGCCACGAAGACGGCGAGTGGTGCGACGAGCTTGCTCACGGAGCGTGCCCGGGCTCCACTCGAGTCGACGGCGCGGAGTCGAATCCGCTCGTCGGCCCCGCCAGGTACGGGAACGTGGCCAGGAACGGCTTGTCGTTCTGGTCCACTCCGTCGCCCAGCGGCACCATGTTGCCCTTGAGGAACCCGGCCACGACACGGAGGTCGATGTCGACCACGTCGTCGCCGAGCCGGCGACCGTTCGGGTAGCCGGCGGTGTCGCCGCCGATCACGCCGAAGCGGTTCTCCGAGCTCGCGGGCGGCGTGCCCAGGTTGAGCTTGATCGTGTCAACCGCGGGCGGGCCCTTCACTCCACTGTGCTGGTTCAGGCCGGGGATGCCCTGGAGGAGCGCCTGGACGATGTCCGTCCGGTTGTCCTCCGGAGCGCCGACGTTGAACAGAGCGTTCAGCACGGCCGCGAGCTCCGGCTTGACGACGTACTTGCCGTACAGAGCCGCGTCACGGTCGGGCGTGGTCCGGTTGAACTGGTCCTTCTTCCCGAGTGGGATGACGACCTCGTTCACCAGCGGGTTGCCGAGCCGGGAGACCTGCACCCAGCCGCCATGCCCACGCCGGCTGCCGCTCACCTGGAGCCGGCGCCGCTCGGTCGTGGACCACACGCCCACCACCGCGTTCGACGCGTCCGGCCCGGCCACGGCCTTGCCGTTGCGCGTGACCAGCCGCTCGGGCAGCTGCATGACGACCGAGTGGACGTTGTATCCGCTCAGGTCGTCCTTGCCCTCGCCCTGGTTGCCCGGGGCCTTGCGGAGGTTGATGCCGTCGAACGTCGCACCGAGGTCGACGAAGAACGGATCGTCCCGCTGGCCCACGAACAGCTTCGTGCCGTCGCCCAGCGACCGAATCGCCGCGTCCACGAAATTGCCGTAGCTCGGGAACGTCTTCGGCCCGATGTTGGGCGGCGCCACCGGCAGGCCGCGTGCGACCGTCTTCTCCGTCATGCGGTCGTGACCGTGTCGGTAGTGGTGCGTCTCACGGACGACCGAGTACCGCTGGATCACGTTCAGCTTCGGATCGTCGAATCCGCTCGCGCCCGGGAGCGCATACAGGAACGAGTCCTTGTTGCGGACCTTCGTCTTGAAGCTGAACCGGTAGCTGACGTCCGGCCGGCCGTCGCCGGTGTTGTCGACATGGATGTAGTACCGGGCGCGATCGTCGAACGAGTGGAAATTCGGCCCGTTCGCCGGCACCTCGCCCGGGATCCAGTCCGCCGCGACGGTCAGCGCGCCGGGCGCGTCGGCCGCGGTCCACGCATACGTGTCCGTGTTGTCGGCCGATGGATCGAGTGCGATGCCCGGGGCCTCGCGGTGGCTCGACGACAGGGCGAGCGGAACCACGATGGCGCAGGCGAGCATCGCTGCGACGGCAAGCAGAAGCTTGCGCATAGCGAGTCCTCCTTCTGGGAGCCTCGGAGGCCCGGCCCGGCTGTGGGGGCGAGCCTCCCGTTGAAGGTTCTTTTCGCTACACAGTCAGAATCGGATCACTCGCAAGATTCCGGAGCCCGAAACGTTCCCGTATCACTTGCCGATAACGGGAACAGAGATGTTGGACTTCGAGCCTCGTGAGCACTCGATTCAGGCGGATCTCGGACTCCTCAAGGAGGCGCGTGATTTCGCCGAGCGAGCCGCGGCCGATTTCGGCCTCGATGGCTCCGCCTGCTACGACGTCAAGCTCGCGATGAGCGAGGCGGTCACGAACGCGATCCAGCATGGTTCCTCGTCGCCAGATGACCCGATCCGGATCCTCGTCCTGGCCGAGGGGCCCTCGCTCGTGTTCGAGGTGTTGGACACCGGGCGCTTTGTCCCGCGTGTGACGCGGCGGGGGGAGCTGTCCGAATCGGGACGCGGGCTCGAGTTCATGCGCGTGCTGATGGACGAGGTGGATCTGAAGCCCACCGACGGCGGCACGCTCATGCGCTTCGCGAAGCGCATGGGCTAGTCGACCTTGAGCTCCCCCTTCATGCCGAGCTCGGCGTGGTCGCCGACGGTGCACAGGAACTCGTACGTGCCGCTCGCGAGCCGCACGGTCGCTGACCTGGTCTCACCGGCCGGGAACGCGGGTGTGCCGCCGATGATGCGGCCGTCCTTCTCGACCTTGATGTTGTGCGCGAGCGTGCCCTTGTTGGCGAGCGTCAGCCGCAGGGTCCCGCCGCCCCGCACGACGATCGTCGACGGGTCGAACGAGTACTCCTTCGCCTTCACGCGGACGCTGCCGCCGGCGGGGGCGGTGACGGTGCCGCCCGGCCGGTCGTTCCCGCCGCAACCCGCGGCGAGCAGCACGAGGGCCGCGAGGGTGAGGGCGGAGCGGGTCAAGGCGAGCGGATACTATGCCGCGCCGTGACGCGTCCGATCGTAATCGGCGGCCTGCTCGCGGCCGCGCTGCTCGCCGGCTGCGGCGGGGAGATCACGGTCCCGGAGAGCGATCAGACCGCGCACCGCGGCGCCGAGCTGTTCCACGAGCGCTGCTCCGGCTGCCACACCTTCACGAAGGCGAACGCCTACGGCTCGAAGCCGGCCGGCCAGCTCCAGGGCGGCGAGCGCACGAACGGCCCTAACTTCGACGTCCGGCACGAGTCGCGCGACGACGTCCTGTTCGCGATTCGCAACGGCGGCTTCTCGGGCGCGATCATGCCCGCCAATGTCGTGACCGGCCGCCAGGCGGACGAGGTGGCCGACTTCCTCGACAAGTACTCGGGCAAGAGCAACTAGCCGGGGGAGGGGTCGCGATGCTCGACCTCAGGCAGATCCGCGAGGACCCGGAGCCGGCGCGCGTCTCGCTGACCCGCCGCGGGATGGACCCGGCCGTGCTGGACGAGGCGCTCGAGCTCGACGAGCGCCGCCGGACCCTGCTGCCCGAGCTCGAGCAGCTGCGCGCGCGCAAGAACCAGGCGAGCAAGCAGATCGGCGAGCTTCAGCGGAGCGGCGAGGACGCCTCGGGGGCGATCGCCGAGGTGCGCGGCGTGTCCGAGCGCGAGAAGGGGCTCGAGGAGGAGCTGCGCACGCTGGAGGACCGCCGCGCCGACGTGCTCGCCGCCCTGCCGAACCTGCTCGACCCGAGCGCACCGGACGAGGACGAGGTGATCCGCGAGGTGGGCGAGGCCGGGCGGACGGGCCGCAGCCACGTGGAGCTCCTGGGCGACGACCTGGACCTCGAGCACGCCGCCCGCGTATCCGGCTCGCGCTTCGTGTACCTGAAGGGGCCGCTCGTGCGGCTCGAGCTGGCGCTGGTGCAGTGGGCGCTGTCGGTGCTCGAGGAGCGGGGGTTCACGCCGGTCGTGCCGCCCGTGTTGGTGCGCGAGCGCGCGCTCTTCGGCACAGGGATGCTTCCGGACACCGAGCAGCAGCTGTACCGGGTGCCGGAGGACGAGTTGTACCTCGTCGGGACGTCCGAAGTGCCGCTCGCCTCGCTCCACGCGGACGAGATCCTCGCCGCGGACGAGCTGCCGATCCGCTACGCCGGTTTCTCCACCTGCTTCCGGCGCGAGGCGGGCGCCGCCGGCAAGGACACCCAGGGCATGTTCCGGGTGCACCAGTTCGACAAGGTGGAGATGTTCACCTTCGTGGAGCCGGACCGATCCGGCGAGGAGCACGAGCGGTTGCTCGAGATCGAGGAGGGCATCCTCCAGGTCCTCGAGATCCCGTACCGGGTGGTGAACATCGCGGCGAACGACCTCGGCGGGCCGGCCGCGAAGAAGTACGACCTCGAGGCGTGGCTGCCCGGCCAGGGCCGCCATCGTGAGCTCACCTCCTGCTCGAACACGACCGACTTCCAGGCCCGCAGGCTCGACGTGCGCTACCGCCCGGGGGAGGGGGAGGGCGTCCGCCATGTGCACACCCTGAACGGGACCGCCGTGGCGGTGGGCCGCACGATCATCGGGATCGTGGAGAACCACCAGCAGCACGACGGAAGCGTGGAGATCCCGGCCGTGCTGCACGAGTTCGGTGCGCCGGCGCGACTCGAGCCTCACTGAGGCGGAGGGGGTGGGATTCGAACCCACGAGAGACCCTGAGGCCCCTTCCGGCTTTCAAGGCCGGCGCATTCACCCGCTCTGCCACCCCTCCGGGTGCGGACATCGTAGGCCGATGCCGTCGGTACGCTAGGGCGCTGCCGCGTGATCCCGCCTGAACAGCTCGCCGGCGCTCTCGAGCGCTTGGATCCGAGGGAGAGGGAGTTGCTTGCCCTCTCGCTTGGCAGGCGCGTGCCCGACGAGGCGCTCGCGCGCGTATATGACGTGGTGCCTCAGGAGATCGCCCGGAGGCGGGCGGCGGCCATCGAACGGCTGGCGGACGAGCTGGGCGCCCAGCGCGGCGAGGACCTCGGTGCGGTGCTCCAGGCGCTGCTCGACGAGGGCAGCTGGACGGCGAGCAAGGACACTGAGCTCGCGGCCACGGCTGCGGCCGCGGGGAACGGCGACGCGCCTCCGCAGGAGGGTGAGGCCGAAGCCACCGCCGGCTCCGAGGCCGAGGAGGAGGCCGCCGAGTCCAATGGCCAGCCGGCGGTCGATGGCGAGCCCGCTGCCGACGTCGACGGCGCGGCCGTCGCGGTCGAGGACGGGGCTCCCGTGGTCCCCGTCCCCACCGAGCCCGTTCTCGAGATGCTGGCCGCCCGCGAGGGCGTTCGCGTGCCCGGCGCGGACGAGGAGGACGACGGCGAGGCGGGCTCGCGGCGCGGGGTCGTGGCGATCGCGATCGCCAGCTTCGTGGCCGCGGTGATCGGGGGCGCGGCCGCCTTCGTCGGCCTGTCGCACTGGGATGACAACGGAGGCGGCGGCCCCTCGGCGGCACAGCCGCCGAACGAGGGCATGAAGCACTTCGTGCCGCAGCTCGGCGGCCCGTTCGAGGCGCCGTTCCCGTCGGATCCCG
>JBEVKE010000001.1:0-11472 GCA_040509835.1 Thermoleophilaceae bacterium | reverse complement strand
GAGGAGACGCTCACCAAGCTGCCGGCGGGAATCGGCAGCAAGATGGAGCGGCTGGGCCCGATCCTGAAGGAGTCGCTCAAGGCCTACTGGGCGCCCGGGCTCTTCTTCGAGGAGCTCGACCTCGCCTACGTCGGCCTGATCGATGGTCACGACGTGAAGGCGCTCCGCAAGGCGATCGGCGAGGCGCTCGAGGCCGACCGGCCGGTGGTCGTGCACTGCAGGACGGTGAAGGGCAAGGGCTTCGCGCCCGCCGAGGAGGGCGGGCTCGAGGGCATGGAGAAGTGGCATGCCGCGAAGCCGGGCTCGATCGTGAACGGTACGGCCGCCGCGCCGAAGAAGAAGGAGCCGCTGACGTCCGCGAAGGCCGCGCCCGCCGCCCCGCCGCAGTACACGACGGTGTTCGGCGAGGCGCTCGTGGAGGAGGCGCGTCGCGACGAGCGCGTCGTGGGTATCACCGCCGCGATGAACTCGGGGACCGGGCTCAACCTGCTCCAGAAGGCGCTGCCCGACCGCTACTACGACGTGGGCATCGCCGAGCAGCACGCCGTGCTGTTCGCCGCCGGGCTGGCGCTCGAGGGGGCCAAGCCCGTGGCGGCGATCTACTCCACATTCCTCCAGCGCGGCTACGACCAGATCGTCCACGACGTGTGCCTCCAGAAGCTGAACGTGGTGTTCGCGATGGACCGCGCCGGGCTGGTGGGCGACGACGGGCCCACCCACCACGGCGCCTTCGACATCTCCTACCTGCGCTGCCTGCCGAACATGGTGCTGATGGCGCCGCGGGACGAGGCGGCGCTCGTGAACATGCTCCACACCGCGCTCCAGTACGACGACGGCCCGGTCGCGCTGCGCTA
The DNA here is from genome assembly GCA_040509835.1 of Thermoleophilaceae bacterium. GTDB lineage: Bacteria > Actinomycetota > Thermoleophilia > Solirubrobacterales > Thermoleophilaceae > JACVRW01. The sequence continues at coordinate 10,618 of JBEVKE010000001.1, read as the reverse complement.
TCCGCGCGGCGAGGCCGAGGGCGTGCCGCTGCCCATCCGTCCCGAGCCGATCGAGATCGGCCGCGGCGAGCTGCTGCGCGAGGGCGAGACCGTCGCGTTCCTCGGCTACGGGTACGGTGTGAGCGTCGCGCTCGGCGCCGCGGACGAGCTCGCCGCCGAGCACGGGCTGGACCCGACGGTGGCGGACGCCCGCTTCGCCAAGCCGCTCGACGCGGAGCTGGTGGAGCGCCTGGCCGCCGAGCACGACGTGCTCGTCACCGTCGAGGAGAACGTGCTCGCCGGCGGCTTCGGCTCCGCCGTCCTTGAGCACCTCGCCGACCGCGATCTGCTCCGCGACACCCGCGTGCTCAGGTTCGGCCTGCCGGACCGGTACGTGACGCACGGCAAGCCCGCGCTGCTGCGCGAGGAGGTCGGCCTGACGCCGGCGGCCGTGGCCGAGCGCGTGGCGCAGGCCGTGCTCGAGCCTTCGCTGGCCTAGCTGGCCTAGCTACCAGCGAGCGAGGCTCGTGTCCGACTCGAGCCTGAGCGCCAGCGCGGTGAGCAGGCTGATGGTGGCCTCCACGTCCGCGAGGTCCACCATCTCGACCGGCGAGTGCATGTAGCGGAGCGGGATCGAGACGACCGCCGTGGCCACGCCCGTGCGGCTCAAGTGGACGGCGTCGGCGTCCGTGCCGGTGGCGCGTCCGCTCGCCTCCGTGGTGCACTCGATTCCCTCCGCCTTTGCGACCTCGTCCAGGAGGTCGTTCACGGCCCGGCTGATGATCGCGCCGCGCGTGATCACGGGGCCGCTGCCGAGCCCGTGGTCGCCCAGCTCGCCGGGATCCACGCCCGGCGCATCCGTCGCGTGGGTCACGTCCACCACGACCGCGAGGTCCGGCTCGAGCCCGTACGCCATCACGCGCGCGCCGTGCGCGCCGATCTCCTCCTGCACGGCCGCGACGCCGCAGACCGGTCCGGCGTTGCCGCCTGCCTCCTTCACGCGCCGCGCCACCTCGATCGCCACGAACACCCCGAGCCGGTTGTCGAGAGCGCGCGAGGCCACCCGCCCGTTCGGCAGCTCGAGCGGCTCGGCCGCGATCACCACCTGGTCGGCGGCGGAGACCATCGACCGCGCGTCGTCGCCGTCCTTCGCGCCGATGTCGACGTGCAGGTTCTTCACCTGGACGGCCTTCTTGCGCTCCTCCGGGTCGGTCAGGTGGGGCGGCTTGCGGCCCACCACGCCCGGCACCACGCCGTCGCGGGTGAGGATCTCTACGCGCTGGCCCACCAGCACCTGAGCGTCCCAGCCGCCCGACTGCACCACGTGCAGGAAGCCCTTCTCGCTCACGTGGCTCACCAGCAGGGCGATCTCGTCGATGTGCCCCACGATCGCCATCAGCGGGTGGTCGCCCGCCCCGTTCACGCGCGCGACAGTGGTGCCGAGCCTGTCGGTGGTCACCTCGTCGGCGAAGCCCTCCGCCGCCTCGCGCCACACGCGCGCCGGTATGCCCTCGTGGCCGGGAGGGCCGGGGGCGGTGAGCAGCTTCTGAAGCAGGTCGGGCGTGGCCATGGCGCGAGAGGCTACCGGCGTTCGACCGTCGGCTCGATGCGCATCGAGCAGCTGAGCGAGTTCGCGATGAAGCAGTAGCCGTGCGCCTGGTCGACGAGCTTCCGCACACGCTCCTCGCTCGCGTCGCCGGTCACGGCGATGCGGGGGCGCAGCGTGACTTCGGTGATCCGGACCGGCTGCTCGTCCTCCGGCATTAGCGCCTCGGCCTCGTCCTCGTAGGCCACGACGTCCACGCGCGCCTTGGCAGCAAGGTGGAGGAACCACAGCATCTGGCACGAGGACGCGGCCATCAGCAGCAGCTGCTCGGGGTTGAGGACGGCGGGGTCGCCCTTCGACTCGCCCGTCGTGACGCGCACCACCTGCTCGGCCGGCGGCGCGGTCACCGAGTGTTCGCGGCCGTAGTGGTCCCAGCCGAGTCCGGTCGAGCCGGTCCAGTGGAGGCGGGTTTCGTACCGGTGCGTTCCGATCGGGTGGAGAATAGGAGCGTGTCCAGTGGGAACGTCGACCTGGTCAGGTCCAGCTTCGAGGCATTCGGGCGAGGGGACTTCGATGAGGCCTTCGCGGTCTACGACCCCGCGGTCGAGTGGTGCACGGCTACCGACGAGCCCGATCAGAACACGTATATCGGCGTGCCGGCGCTGCGACGCTTCGTCGCGTACCTGGCGGACCCGTGGTCAGACCGGTTCGGCCCGGCTGTCGAGTGGGCGGACTTCATCGACTGCGGCGACTGGGTCGTGGCACCGTGGAGCGCCACGCTGCACGGCCACGGCAGCGGCATCGAGATCGAGGTCTTCGAGACATACGCGGTGCTCGTGACCGACGGCCTGATCAGGCGCATCGACGAGTACCGCACGGTCGAGCAGGCACTCGCTGCCGTCGGAAAGCGAAACGGCCCCGGCGGGATACCGGGGCCGTTTCAGAGGGAGGAGTGATGCGTATGTGTGACTTTGCGAGGAAGTTTCAGACGGTGCCCGCGCTGTAGCGCGTCACCGAGGTGGTGATCAGGGCGGCGAGGCCGGCGAGGGCGAACAGCCCCAGCGCCTCGAACTCGCCGAACAGGCCGAACAGGGCCGCGGCCAGGAACAGGCCGAGCGCAAGGCCGCGGTCGTAGGCCGCCTGGCTCGACAGCGACAGGCTCCCGCGCGAGCCGGGCTCCGTGCCCGCCACGCCGAGGGCGATCGTCAGCGCGCCCACGATCACGCCACACACGAGCGGCGCGGCGTTCAGGCCGAGCATGAACGGGACGGCGATCAGGGCGCTGCCTGCGCCCACGAGAAGGCCGGGTCGGAGGCCGTGGTGAATGACGCTGGAGCGTGTCATCTGGCCTTGAAATTACCCCTGCCCCAACGGGTGTGTGTGACGTGCCTCACACAGGGCTGGCTCATGCCAGTTTGCGGCCCAGCGCGTAGCCGGCGGTGGCCGCAGCCACGCCTCCGACCATCGACGCGAGGAGGTACCCGGCGGCGCGGCCCGGCTCGCCAGAGTCGACCTCCAGGACGATCTGCACGGAGAACGTCGAGAAGGTGGTGAACCCGCCCAGGAACCCGACTCCGATGGCCTCCCGGACGTCGCGGTCGAACCAGTGCTCGGCCACCAGCAGCCCCAGCAGGAAGCTGCCGACGATGTTGATGCCCACCGTGGACCACACGAGCGCGTCGGTGTGGAGCGTCAGTCGCGAGATTCCGTAGCGCGACAGCACGCCGAGCGTGCCCGCCGCGCCGACCAAGAGCGTCGTCATGCGGGCTGTTTCGCCGCCTGCGGTTACTCTCCCGCGCGTGGGCAAGCGGCGGCTCGACACTCTGCTGGCCGAGCGCGGCCTGTACGAGTCGCGCTCCCGGGCCGCCGCGGCCGTGATCGCCGGGGACGTGCGCGTGGCCGGCCGCCCGGCCACGAAGCCGGGCGAGCTGGTGGCGGACGAGGCGGACGTGGCCGTCGCGCAGCCACCGCCGTACGTGTCGCGCGGGGGCATCAAGCTCGCGAACGCGCTCGACGCCTTCGGGATCGACCCCGCGGGCCGGCGCGCGCTCGACGTGGGCGCCTCCACCGGCGGCTTCACCGACGTGCTGCTCCAGCGCGGCGCCGCCTCGGTGATCGCCCTGGATGTGGCCTACGGCGAGCTCCACTGGAGGCTCCGGAACGACGACCGAGTGATCCTGATCGAGCGGCGGAACGCCCGCTCCATCGCGCCCGCCGAGCTGCCGTACGCGCCGGACCTGATCGTGGCCGACCTCTCGTTCATCTCGCTCACCAAGGTCCTGCCCGCGGTGGCCGCCGCCGCCGCGCCGCGGTTCGACATGCTCGCGATGGTCAAGCCCCAGTTCGAGGTGGGCCGCGAGCGGGTGGGGAAGGGCGGCGTGGTGCGCTCGGCCGACGACAGGCGGGCGGCACTGATTGAGGTCGGCGAGTTCGCACGCTCGGAGCTGCGCCTGCCGGTGCTGGGCTACGCGCCCTCCGGGTTGCCCGGCCCCGCCGGGAACCGGGAGAGCTTCGTGTGGCTGGCGGAGCCCGGCCGCGCCGGCGCGGTGGACGACCTCGACGCCGCGGCCCGAACGGCGGAGCCGTCGTGAAGACGGTCGCGGTCTTCACGCACAAGCGTCCCGAGATGACCGGCGGCGCATTGCGAAGAGTGATCGAGCTCGCGCGCGAGGCCGGCGCGGAGGTCCACCTGCCGGAGGACGAGGTGGAGAAGCACGGCATCGAGCCACAGGACGGAGTGGTGGTGAGCGCCGATCCGCCGGCCGACCCCGACGTGGCGATCGTGCTCGGCGGCGACGGCACGATCCTGGCGACGCTTCGCCGGTACGCGCGCCGCGACGTCCCTGTCTTCGCCGTGAACTTCGGCACGATCGGCTTCCTGGCGACGATCGAGCCCGACGAGCTCGACTCCGGCATCGGGCTCGCGCTGAAGAGCGAGTTCGACACGATGCCGATCCCAGGGCTAGTCGCGGCCACGAGCGTCGGGGACGAGATCGGGATCAACGACATCTCCTTCCACCGCCGGCACACGGGCCGTGTGGCCGAGCTGGCCTACTCGGTGGAGGGCGAGCAGCTCGGCGAGGTGCGCTGCGACGGGCTCGTGGTCGCGACGCCGGCGGGATCCACGGGCTACAACCTGGCCAACGGCGGGCCGGTGCTCGCGTGGGGCGTGGCGGGGTACGTGGTCTCGTTCATCGCGCCGCACACGCTCACGGCGCGCGCCCTCGTGGTCGCGCCGGGCGACAGGCTGTCCGTGACGAACCGGTCGAGGGAGGAGGACGTGGAGATGACCACGGACGGCCGCGGCGTGTGCGTGCTTCCGCGCGAGGGGACTATCGAGATCCGGTTCGAGCCGGAGTCGGCGCTGCTCGCTCAGCTGCCGGGTGCCAGCTTCTACCACCGTCTACGGGAGAAGTTCGGCCGGCTGGCGTACTGAGGCGGACCTCCGCCGCCGGCACGGCCGGCGAGTACAGATAGCCCTGCGCGTAGCGGCAGCCCCGCTCGAGCAGATAGTCGCGCTGAGCCTCCGTCTCGACGCCCTCCGCCACCACGGTCAGCCCGAAGCCCTCCGCCAGGTACATGATCGCGTTGACGAGCGTGCGCGGTCCGCGGCCCTCCGGAAGCCCGCGGACGAACGAGCGGTCGATCTTCAGGACCCTGACCGGGAACTCGCCCAGCCGGGCCAGCGACGAGTGGCCCGTGCCGAAGTCGTCGATCGCGAGCTGGATTCCGTGCGTCGCGAGCGCGGCCATCTCGTCCTTGAGCCCGGGTCGCGGAACCATGGCGTCCGACTCGGTCATCTCCAGCGCGATGCGCGCGGGGTCGCAGCCCGCCTCCTCGATGAGCTCCACGATCGCCCCGGCGCCGATCTGGCGGCAGACGTCCGGCGGGATGTTGATCGAGACGTGGAGGTCGTGGCCCTGCGCTCTCCATTCGGCGGCCTGCCGGCTCGCCTCGCGGATCGCCCACTCGCTCAGCGGGCGGATGAAGCCGGTCTGCTCCGCGAGCGGGATGAACTCGTCGGGACCGATCGCCCCGCGCTCCTCGTCGGTCCAGCGCGCGAGCGCCTCGACGGCGATCATGCGGCCCGTGGCCAGCTCCACGATCGGCTGGTAGTGCAGGCTGAGTCCGCCGTTCGTGATCGCCTGCCGGAGCCGGGCGGCGACCTCGAGCCGCTCCTTCGAGTCGCGCGCGTCGGGCTCGTAGAAGCGGCACGCGTCGCGGCCCGCGGCTTTCGCGTCGTACATGGCGGCGTCGGCGTGCTTCAAGAGGGTCTGGGTGTCGCCGGCGTCGAAGGGGAAGAGGCTGACGCCCACGCTCGCGCGAATGGACAGCTCGGCGGACGCGGAGGCCACCGGCTCCACGAGCACCTCGCGGACGCGGCGGGCCGCCTCCTCGGCGGCGCGCGTGGCGCCCTCGACGCTCGCGGGCAGGTCGGGGAGCAACACGAGGAACTCGTCGCCGCCGTCGCGCCCGACGAGGTCGGATGCCCGGGTCGCGCCGCGAAGGCGGTCCGCGACCGCCACGAGCAGCTCGTCACCCACGTCGTGGCCGAAGCCGTCGTTCACGACCTTGAAGTCGTCCAGGTCCACGTACATCGCGCCGACCGCGCGCCCGTGCGTGCGCGCCCGGGCGATCGCCTCGTCCAGCGCGGCCCGGAACTGGTCGCGGTTCGGAAGCCCCGTGAGCGCGTCGTGATTCGCGCGATGGCTGAGCTCCTGCTCGGCCCGCTTCCGTTCCGTGATGTCGGAGATCATGCCCTGGGCCAGAGTCCGCTGACCGTCGACCGCAGGCAGGACGACCGTGCGATCCACCACCCAGCGCACGTCGCCGTCCGGTGACACGACCCGGTACTCGAGGTGGAAGGGCGCGCGGCTCTCGTTCGCCTCCTCGAACGCGACCCGCGCGCGTTCGCGGTCGTCCGGATGAACGGCCTGGAGCCAGGCGTCCGGGCTCGCCTTCCACTCGTCCGGCGTGATGCCGAACAGCTCGGTGATCTGCGGGCTGACGTACTGGGTCTCGCCGGTCTCGCAGTCGTCCAGGTAGGTCACGGCAGGCAGGCGCTCGATCAGCGATCGGTACTGGGTGAGCGTGGACTGGAGCTCGGTGTACAGGCTCGCGTTCTCTATCGCACTGCCGGCCATGTCGCTCAGGAGCTGCGAGTAGACGAGGTCGTCCTCGCTGAAGGCTCCCTCGAGGCGGGCGAGGTACATCAGGCCGATGGCGTCGCCGCGCGAGACGAGCGGCAGCAGGAGCGCGGCGCTCAGCCCGTAGCGGTCGAGCCAGGCCCGCTCGGCCGGGTCGTCCTCCGGCGTGTCGGCGCAGACGGTGAGGGGAAGGCAGTCGGTGAGCACCCGCTTGGCCGCCTGGTACTCGTCGAGCCGGGCGTACGTCTCGCCCGGCGCCATCCGGGGACCGATCGCACAGGCCTCGAGGTCGGCGAGCGTGGTGAGCCGGTCGCCCTGCCTGTCCCACAGCGCGATGGCGCCGGTGGCCGCTCCCGTGGCCTCGATGGCGCGCGAAGTGAGGCCCTCGGCGAGCGCGCGCACGTCGAGGGTCGCCGTCATGCGGCGGGGCAGCTCCGTGAGATCCTGAAGTCTCGGATCGGTCATGGCAGGCAGGATCGAAGATCCCCCGCTCTTATCGGCTTTTTCGTGACAGTTCTGCAAGTTCCGGGCGGGCTCCGTCGGGCTTCGCTGGTACACCTGCGGGGGTGCTGCTCGAGCTGCGGATAGAGAACCTGCTCCTGATCGAGCGGGCCGAGCTGCGGCCGGGCGAGGGCCTCACGGCCATCACGGGCGAGACGGGCGCGGGGAAGACCGTGCTCGCACACGCGCTCGATCTGCTCCTCGGCGGAAAGCCGAAGGCGGGCATCGTCCGACCGGGAGCGCCCGAGGCGTACGTGGAGGGCGTGTTCGAGCTCCCCGCGGGGCTGCTCGACGAGCCCGAGTTCGCGGATCTGCGCGAGCGGGTCGGGGAGGAGATCGACGAGATCGTGCTGGCGCGCAGGGTTGGGGCGAGCGGCCGCACAACGGCCTTCGTTCAGGGCCGCTCCGCCACCGCGGCGGACCTTCAGGCGCTCGGCGGGCGCCTCGTCGCTTTCTTCGGCCAGCACGAGCACCGGCGGCTCACGCTCGCGTCCGCCCAGCTGGAGCTGCTCGACGGCTTCTGCGGGCGCGGGCACCTCGACCTGCGCGTCGCGCTGGCCGCCGCCCATGCGCGCGTTCGCGAGATCGAGCGCGGGCTCGCCGAGCTGCGCGAGCGCGCCGGTACGCGCGACCGCGACCTCGACCTGCTGGCGTTCGAGATCGAGGAGATCGACGCGCTCGACCCGAGCGAGGAGGAGAGGGCGGCCCTGACGGCCGAGCGCAGTCGCCTGCGCGAGCTCGACGGTCTGCTCGCGGCCGCGGGTGCGGGCGCGGAGGCGATCGCGCCGAGCGGGGACGGTGTCGGCGTGGCCGCGGTGCTCGCCGAGGCGGAGCGCTTGGCGGAGCCGGTGGCGGGTGCGGATCCCGAGCTGGCGGCGCTCGCCGAGCGCCTGACCGCCCTGCGCCTGGAGGCCGAGGACCTCGGGGCCGAGCTGCGCCGGTACGCCGACTCGCTCGAGGGCGAGCCCGGCCGGCTCGACGTCGTCGAGGAGCGGCTCGACCTGTACGACAGGCTGGAGCGCAAGCACGGCGGGAGCGTGGCCGCGGTGCTCGCGCACGCCGAGCGCTGCCGCGAGGAGCACGCGCGCCTCGCGCACGCGGAGATCGAGACCGAGCGCGCGGAGGCCGCGCTGGCGGAGGCGCTCGCCGAGCGCGACGGGTTGGCGAAGAAGGTCACGGCCGCGCGTAGGAAGGCTGCCCCGAAGCTCGCCGAGCGGGTCCGCGAGGAGCTCACGTCGCTCGCGATGGACGGCGCGGCGTTCGAGGTTGTGCTCGAGCCGCGGGAGGAGCTCGCTCCGACAGGTGCCGAGCGGGTCGAGTTCCTGCTCGCTCCCAACCCGGGCGTTCCGGCGGCCCCGATTCGGGACGCCGCGTCCGGCGGCGAGCTGTCGCGAGTCATGCTCGCCCTGATGACCGTCGCGGGGGCGGGCGAGTCGCGCACGCTCGTCTTCGACGAGGTCGATGCCGGCGTCGGCGGGCAGACCGCGCGGGCGGTCGGCGAGCGGCTGCGGGCGCTCGCCGAGGCGCGGCAGGTGCTCTGCATCACCCACCTCCCGCAGATCGCCGCGCTCGCCACGGCGCACTTCCGGATCGAGAAGTCCGCCGAGACCGACACCGCGCTCACGACGGTCGAGGCGCTGGAGGGCGACGGCCTCGTGGCCGAGCTCTGCCGGATGCTCGGAGCCGAGGCGTCGGACACCGCTGCCCGCCGTCATGCCGAGGAGCTGCTTGCGGCCGCGTAAGCCGTCCGCCGCCCGGGTAAGTACACTCGACTTCCCAGAGACTTGATGTCACAGAGCCGCCCGGAAACCCGCTTCATATTCGTCACCGGCGGCGTCGTCTCCGCACTTGGGAAGGGCATCGCCGCGGCCTCGCTCGGCCGCCTGCTGGTCGCTCGCGGGCTGTCCGTGACGATTCAGAAGTTCGACCCGTACATCAACGTCGATCCGGGCACGATGAGCCCCTTCCAGCACGGCGAGGTGTTCGTCACCGAGGACGGCGCGGAGACCGATCTCGACCTCGGCCACTACGAGCGGTTTACGGACACGAACACGAGCCGCGCGTCCAACGCCACCGCCGGCGCCATCTACAACTCCGTGATCCGGCGCGAGCGCCGCGGCGACTATCTCGGCGGCACCGTCCAGGTGATCCCGCACATCACCGACGAGATCAAGAACCGGATCAAGCTCGTGGCCGAGTCGAGCGACGTGGACATCGTCATCACCGAGATCGGCGGCACGGTGGGCGACATCGAGTCGCTGCCGTTCCTCGAGGCGCGCCGCCAGTTCCACTCTGAGGTGGGACGCGACCGCTGCATGTTCGTCCACCTCACGCTCGTGCCGTTCCTCGGCAACGCCGGCGAGCTGAAGACGAAGCCCACGCAGCACTCGGTCCAGGAGCTGCGCCGCATCGGCATCCAGCCGGACATGGTCATGTGCCGGTCCGAGGAGCATCTCGGCAACGACATCCGCGAGAAGATCGCGCTGTTCGCCAACCTGCCGGTCAGCTCGGTGGTGTCGGCGCGCGACGTCGACTCGATCTACAAGGTGCCGCTCGAGTTCGCCCGCGAGGGCGTGGACGAGGTGTGCCTGAAGCACTTCGGGATCGAGCTTCCGCCGCCGGACCTGAGCGACTGGGAGGGCCTCGTCGAGCGGGTCGAGTCCGCCACCGACCCGGTGCGGATCGCGCTCGTCGGGAAGTACAACCAGCTCGCCGACGCCTACCTGTCGGTGATCGAGGCGCTGAACCACGCCGGATCCCACCACGGCGGGCGGGTCGAGGTCGTGTGGGTGGACAGCGAGCGGCTCACGGACGGCGAGGTCGCCGAGCAGCTCGCCACGTGCGACGGGATCCTCGTGCCCGGCGGCTTCGGCGTGCGAGGGATCGAGGGCAAGATCCAGGCCGCCCGCTACGCGCGCGAGAACGAGGTTCCCTACCTGGGCATCTGCCTCGGGATGCAGATCGCCGTGGCGGAGTTCGCCCGCCACGTGGCCGGCATGGAGGGCGCGAACTCGACGGAGTTCGACCCCGAGACGCCGTACCCGGTGATCGACCTCCTTCCGGAGCAGAAGGAGGTGCGCGACATGGGCGGCACGATGCGGCTCGGCGCGGACCCCGTGAAGCTGCACGCTGACACGCGCGCCCACGAGATCTACGACGACGCGGTCATCTACGAGCGTCACCGCCACCGCTACGAGGTGAACAACCATCTGCGCAAGCGGCTCGAGACGGCCGGCCTCGTGTTCAGCGGCACGTCCCCGGACGACCGCCTGGTCGAGGTGATCGAGCTGCCGGACCACCCGTTCTTCGTGGCGTCGCAGTACCACCCCGAGTTCAAGTCGCGGCCGCTTCGCCCGCAGCCGCTGTTCCGCGACTTCGTCGGCGCCGCGCTGGCGCTCGCGCGCGAGCGCGGGACGGCGGGCAAGGCGCCCGAGGTCGAGCCGGA